>CAZFMS010000104.1:0-12335 GCA_964520125.1 uncultured Planctomycetaceae bacterium | reverse complement strand
ATGTCGCAGGCCCTGCGCAAGTTGACGGGGGCGATTGCCAAGTCGAACACGATCGTCATCTTCATCAACCAGATTCGCATGAAGATCGGCGTCATGTTCGGCAATCCGGAGACGACGCCGGGCGGCCGGGCCCTGAAGTTCTACAGCTCGGTGCGGATCGACGTGCGGCGGATCACCTCGATCAAGGAAGGTGATCGGGTGATCGGGAACCAGGTCCGGGCCCGGGTGGTCAAGAACAAGGTGGCCCCGCCGTTCCGCGACGGCTGCTTCGACATCATGTTTGACGGCGGGATCAGCAAGACCGGCGATCTGCTGGATTTGGCGTTGAATCACAAGCTGGTCGAGAAGCAGGGCTCCTGGTTCCGCTACGGCAAGGTGCAATTGGGGCAGGGGCGGGAGAACTCCAAGGCCTTCCTGGGCGACAACCCGGACCTGTTCGCCGAACTCCGGCGGAAGATCCTCGAGCTGAGCGGCATCACCCCGGCCAAGCGATCACCCGGGGAACCGAGCGACGGCAAGGCCGCCCCCAAACCGGAAGGCAAGGCCAAAGCCAAGGGGGTCATCGGGACCAGCAAGTCGGCGCCGGTCATGAAGCCCCAGGCCGCGGCTTCATTGGGAAAGCGAAAGGTACGCGCGTAATTGGGCTGCCGGCACCGAGTCACCAGGCAAGGCAGATGAACAGGCTGGTAAGTTTCCGGGCTGGTCTGTAATCTGTGCCCATGCTGAAGCATCGGCTGATTTTCGGGGCCCTGCTGATCGCGGCGCTGGTCGGACTGATCTTGGCCGATGACCGGCTGTCGGGGCTGGTTGCCGCCGAGGGCATGCCGGCGATGCTGGCCCGGCTCGGCCTGCACACCTGCAACGGCCCGATCATCACGGTCGTGCTCTTAGTCCTGGTGGTCATAGGAACACGAGAGTTGCACCGGCTGTTTCGTGCCGCCGGTCACGCCCCGCTGGGCGCCTGGCCCCTGCTGATCAACGTCGGGTTGGTCTTGATCGCCTTCCACGCCGGCAACGGGCCAACGGAGGGTGGCCTCTCCCGCCGGGGCGCGGACCATCGGCTCACCGTCGAGTGGCTGACCATAGCCCTGTTGGGGGCCGCCTTGCTCACCGCCCGCCGACGCAAGACGGATCAGGCGGTCAGTGACATCGCCACGACACTGCTCATGGTGCTCTATCTCGGCTTGCTGCCGCAGTACATCATCCGGCTGCGCTTGGGCGCCCCCGGCGGGGCGGCCTGGCTGCTGCTGTACTTCCTGGGCACGGTCAAGGTCTGTGACATCGGGGCCTACTTCACGGGGCGGGCCCTCGGCAGGCACAAGCTGATCCCCTGGCTCAGCCCCGGCAAGACGATCGAGGGCCTGGCCGGCGGGGTGGCCTGTTCAGTGATGGTGGCGATGATCGTCCCGCTCTTGGCCGGGGCGTGGGCCGAGCCGTCGTCGCCGGTCGGCCAGTTGTTCCCCGGGCCGGTCAAGACCTGCGTTTTCGGACTGCTGATGGGGTTCGCGGGTCAAGGAGGAGACCTTTTGGAATCGCTGCTCAAGAGGGCCGCCCGGGTGAAGGACTCGGCCAAGGGGATTCCGGCCTTCGGCGGGGTGCTGGATATCCTTGATTCGCCCTTGGTGGCCGCTCCCTTCGCCTGCTGGATGCTGCTAGAATGGTAGCTTGAGGAGTGCCACCGGAACCTCGGGTCCAGGGCCGCTTGATGCGTCCTGCGCAGGAGTCGATCTCGACTTGGAACTGGTCATCACAGTCGAAGGCGGCGACGACTACCGGGTGGAGTTGTACGGGCCGGCGGACTGCAACCTCCGGGCCATCCGCGATGCCCTGGGCGTGAAGATCTTCGCCCGCGACTCGACCATCAAGATGGTCGGCGACTCCGAGGCGGTGGGCAAGGCGGCCGCCGTGATCCAGTCACTCCAGGACCGGCTGGCCAAACGCCCCCACCTCACCAGCGAAGACGTCACCGAGGCTTTGACCGAGCTGGCCGCTCAGGCCTCGCAGGAGAGCCGGTCGCTGATCCAGGTCTATCGCAAGTCGGCGAAGATCCAGCCTAGAACTCTCGGGCAAGAGGCCTATGTCCGGGCCATGGAGGAGAATCACCTGTGCTTCTGCCTCGGTCCGGCGGGCACCGGCAAGACCTATCTGGCGGTGGCGATGGCCCTTTCGCTGTTGAAGTCCGGCACCATCAAGAGAATCGTGCTGGCTCGGCCGGCGGTGGAAGCCGGGGAGAAGCTCGGCTATTTGCCCGGGGACATGCAGGCCAAGGTCAACCCCTACCTCCGGCCGCTGTTCGACGCCATGCACGACATGATGGAGTTCGAGCAGATCAAGCGGTTCATGGTCAACGACGTGATCGAGGTCATCCCCCTGGCCTTCATGCGCGGGCGCACGCTCAACAACTCCGCGGTTATTCTCGACGAGGCTCAGAACTCGACCCCTCAACAGATGCTCATGTTTCTGACCCGGCTGGGGCACGACAGCAAGATGATCGTCACCGGCGACGACAGCCAGTCGGACCTGGAGAAGAGCGCCAGGAGCGGCCTGATCGATGCCGTTCGCCGGCTGTCGGGCATCGCAGGCATCGCCGTGCTGCGTCTGACCGGGGCGGACATCGTGCGCCACCGGCTGGTCACCAACATAGTCCAGGCCTACGGCCAGAGCCGCCCCCCGGCACCGTCCAGCGAGTAGGGGTGATTCTCTCGATAGTCAGTCAGGGGCGGCATCGCCGGCACGGCCCGAGATGCGCACCGCGGGCGAGGCGACGCCAGGGGTACCGGTTGTGCAGGTTTGGTCAGAGTCTTCGGGTGATTCGGCCGCGGGTTAGATCGTAGGGGCTCAATTCGACGCGGACGGTGTCTCCCGGCAGGATGCGGATGAAGTGCTTGCGCAGCCGTCCGGAGATATGCCCCAGAACGGCGTGCTTCTTGCCGCCGAGTTCGAACTCCAGCCGAAACATGGTGTTTGGCAGGGCCTGAATGACCTCGGCTTCCACCTCAATCGGTTGTGTCTTGCCCATATGACCCTTCGTAGTCGACAACCCGAGTTTGGCCCCGGCCGATCTAGCTATCTGGCCAGATTCGCCCATCCGGTCGATTAAGAACCCAGCTCGCGGGACGGCGATTCGAGGCGGGTTATCCCGCGTCCGGCGGCTGACCGGGCCGACAGGGGGCTTAGCCGCCGGCAACTAAGGGAATACTACCCGGGCGGCGAACCGGGAACAAGTCCGGCCATTCCGCGAGACCCGGGGGGCCGGCCGAGAGCCTGGTTGACAGTCCCGGGCGGGATCTCTAGGCTGCCTCGACATCCGGGCGAGCCTCAGTCTGCCGGGGCCTGCCCAACCATCGAGGGGTCTCCATGAAAACGAACCGGTGGCGACGAGGGGCGATGGCGGCCCTCTGCCTGGCCCTGATTCCCGTCCTGGCGGCATGCAACGCCGTCCTCCACGGCACCTGGAAGACCTCCCCGATCCCCGAGGACGAACCCTTCTACATCATTCAGGCTGAATTCGACGATCAGGGCACTTTCAAGGCCGCCGCCAAGAAGGAGGGGGAGTTGGTCAGGCTGGCGGGGGCCTACGACTTCAACGGATTCCGCTTGAAGCTGCAGCGTCCCGGCAAGCCCGATCGGGAGTATCCGGCCACCTACCTCTTGGGCGGCAAGCTCCTGGTGCGGTATGGAGACAAGAAGATCACCATGAAGAAGCAGTAGGTGTCGGCTCCGGGCTTTCTCGGATTCCGCTGAACCGGCTCGAGGGAAGGAAGGCGGAGCTTAAGAGCGGTTTCCGCATCAGTGGACGATCAGAGCCGCGACCGTCAGGGAGCGGTGCCGCGTCCAACAGTCAAAACGTCGAAAAGTCAAAAAGTCAAAACGCCAAGATTCGCAGGTTAGAGCATTTTAAGAATAAATGTGGCACAGGCGTCTCGCCTGTGTCCTCACCGCCGAGACGGCGGTGCCACAAGAACCGGGAGCGGCCGGCCTCGACTCGTCGCTACACTCAATCGTAAAAGGCTATAGAACGGTTTTCGCATCAGCGGACGATCAGAGCCGCGACCGTCAGGAAGCGGTGCGTCACCCGCACGCGCTCGATCGCCTATCCAGAGCCGCGACCGTCAGAGAGCGGTGCCTCACGAGAGCATCACCTGGTGCCTGTGTCGATCTCGCCCAGGCGATCGAAAAACGCTCTAGTCACAGCCTGGCAACACGGTCCAATTCACCTTCTGGGCGAGCTGCAGAGTGTACTGCGGACCGCTGGCTTCGCCGTACCACTGCCACTCCCGCAAGGCGCAGGACCCCTTGAGATACTCGGCGTGACCATCGATGAAGGCTACGGTCGCGGCAGGTCTGATCTCATCGTGCCAGCCGGGTCGGATGGCGGTCCAATAGGCGTCGTAAGTCAGCCCGAAGGCGGGGTGATCGAAGACCAGTACCTTGCGCGACGGTTGGAGGACCTGACTGAGGGTAATATCCTTGTCCCGGTACTGCCAATCAAGGTAGCGCCCCTGGCAGAGGATGGGGTTCAAGGGATAGCTGGTACCCAGGACTTGAAAGAGTGCGTCGGGCACGCCGGTCTCTCCCACGGCGCCAGCGTCGGCGGGACACTCGGCGATCTTGGCACTGGAGGAGGAACGCACCACCGGATCCAGACCCAACTCGCTGTTGATCGGTCGATACCAGATGTTGCCGACCTGGCTCTTGGTGGTCCCGTTCCATCCGAAGTACTGGTGGCCGTTCCAGAAGACACAATCTCCGGTGGAACAATCGGCGCTGACCGGGAAGAAGTCGTCATGCTGGCTCACGTAGCGCAAGGTGGCATTGGCCAACTCGCGGAGGTTGGTCTGGCATTTCAGGATCCGCGAGCGCTTTCGGGCCCCGGACATCGTGGGCAGCAGCAGCGAAAGCAAGATGGAAATGATCGACATCACGGCTAGCAGTTCGATCAGGGTGAATCCCGCCCGAATCATCGAGTGGGCAAGATTGCGTTTCATGGCTGGCCTCCTGAACCGCGTTCCGCAGCGGCGGGGGGCAACTGCCGGGCGGCGGTCTTGGCCGCGGCGGGCGCGGTGCTGGTCGCCGGCCGGGAAGTCGGCTTGGGCTGGTAGCTGATCGACCCGAAACACAGTTGTCCGCAATCCGGGCACTTGGGCGGCCCGTCCGACCAGGAGGCCCGCCACACCGTGCCGTCGACCGGGCAGTGGTATGCCGTTTCCAGCGGCATGTCCGGCGAGAGGCCGGAACCGGCCATGGAAGACACCCAGTAGATCGCGGCCGCAACCACGATCACGATACAGACGACGAGTCGGGCCCTTCCGCCGCCGGTCCCGTCGGCGAATTGGTCCGACCCTTCAAGTGACTCACCGGTTTCGGTGTAGCCTGGCGCCTCCGCGGGGAGTTCTTCTTCGACGACTACGACGGCGGGTAAGTCGGCACCGTCGGTCTTGGGCAGCGAGGTCTGGGTACGAAGGCGAAGAAGGTAGGAGCCCATTCGGAGGGTATCTTCCGCACGGAGTACGCCGGAGATGATGCGGGCCCGGTTGATCCAGGTACCGCTGTCCCCGCCCAGATGTCGAACCGTGAGCCGCCGGTCGGGCTGAAGGGTGACCTCGACTTGGGCTTCGGCAATGTCGTCCCCCGGCAGGACCAGCCAGCAGTCCGTGGCCCGGCCGATCTTCAACGTGATCCCCAGCGGGACCGGCACTGCCAGCCTGGGCGGCCCGCTGCTGCCACCGACGGCCAACCAGAAGGTCTCCTCCGGGCTCGCCCCCGAGGGCCGGAAGGAAAGCGCTTGGCGGCATTGTTTACATCGGACTTGGGGCTTTAGCTTGGCGGGTTCAACCGGCTGGTGGTGCCCGCACGGGCAATGGAGTTTGGTCAGCATGTGGCACCTGTTGGAGCCCGGCCGGTCAAGACGGCCGGGGCCCTTTATAGGCACCTCCCATGATACCGCCGTTGGGCTCGGATGAGAATGAGGAGGTCGAGAATCCGGCTAGCCGGGGGGGCGCCCGAGAATCGGGGGGGATGATCTGCACCGTGGGACTCAGCTCTCGCCAAAGAGGCTGGGTTCGCTGCCCGAGGGCTGGGTGGAGTCCGGCTCGGGAGGCGGTGAAATGCCCAGATGGTCGTATGCCCGATGGGTGGCACAACGGCCCTGGCGCGTGCGGGTGACCAGGCCCCGCTGCAGCAGGAATGGCTCGACCATGTCTTCCAGGGTGTCGCGTGACTGGCCCATGGTCGCGGCGATGGCCTCGATGCCGGCCGGACCGCCCCGATAGGTCTCGATGATCGCGGTCAGGAAGGCCCGATCCAGCTTGTCCAGCCCGGTGCCGTCGATCTCTTCGATGGATAGTGCCTTCTCGACGACACCGAGGTTCAACCGCCCGTCCGCCCGGACCTGGGCATAGTCGCGGACCCGACGCAGCAGGCGATTGGCCACCCGCGGCGTGCCCCGGGAGCGCTCGGCGATCATCCGCAGGGCCCCATCCTCGGCATCGATCTCCAGGGTGGCGGCCGAACGGCGGACGATCTCCACCAGATCGTCCGCCTCGTAAAAATCCAAGTGATAGCGCAGGCCGAATCGGTCGCGCAGGGCCGCGGTCAGCATGCCCGCCCGGGTGGTAGCCCCGATCAGGGTAAACTGCCTCAAGCGAAAGTTGACCGTCCGCCCGCCGAGGCCGCCTTCGATGGTGTAGTCGACGCGAAAATCCTCCATCGCCGGATAGAGGAACTCCTCGACGATCTTGTTGAGGCGGTGGACCTCGTCGATGAACAGAATGTCGCCTTCCTCGAGGTTGGTCAGGGTGCTCATCAGGTCGGCCTGCTTGACGATGGCCGGCCCGCTGGTCACCCGCAGGCGATCGGCGACGCCCATCTCCTGGGCGATGACGTGGGCCAGGGTGGTCTTGCCCAGCCCCGGCGGGCCGTCCAGCAACACGTGTTCCAGCGGCTCACGGCGCTTCTGGGCGGCGTCCAAGGCGATGCGCAATTGCTCGATCACGGTCCGCTGGCCGATGCACTCGGCCAGACAGGTCGGCCGCAGGGCCCAGTTGGACTGCTCCTCCCGCTGGTCGCCGCCCTGGCCGTCGATGATCCGTTGCCTGGCCATGTTCCCCTACGCCTCCGCCCCGCTCTTCACCCGATAGGCCGCCCTGACCCAATCCTCGGCGCTGTGCAACTCGTCATGGAGCTGGGCGACCCGGGCAATCCACCGCTCGGCCTCGACCCGGGTGTCGCCCCAGGCCACGAGGATCTCGATCGCGTCGCGCTGCTCGTCGCTCAGTTCACCCTTGCTGGCCAGGGGCACGTCCCGCGCGGCGTAGGCGTGGGCGGTCACCTTGCCGCGCAGTTCGGCCACGATCTGCTCGGCCATTCGGCGGCCGATGCCCGGCAGCCCGGCCAACTGCACGGTGTCTCCACCCTCGATGTACTCGGCGATCCGGGCCACCGGCGCCGCCAGGGCCCGCAACCCCTTGCGCACCCCCACGCCCTTGACGGTGATGAAACACCGAAAGAACGCCCGATCCTCCGGATGCAGGAAGCCGATCATCCGCGGGGTCAGGTTGGCCCCGGTGGTGCCGCCTTCGAGGTATTCGAGGGTGTGCAGCGTCACCGGCTGCCCTCGGCAGGCCGACAACTCGCGGACCGCGTAGCTCGGCACCAGGATCTCGTAGGCCAGGCCGTCCCGCTCCACAACCGCCGACGTCTCATCGACCTCGCTAAGCCGTCCACAAACCTTGACGATCATTGCCGCATCACCTTACACCGTTCGGGCCCGGACCAGGGTCCTTCGACCGGAGAGCCTCTGCCGGCCACCGCTCGGAGTGGCCGTTCGGCGGCCCGCCGCGGACCGGCTGGCTCGACCGTCTGCTTCATCCAACGCCGCACGACCACCACCTATGCCGTAGTGTACCGCAATAGCGTAGAAGGCGGTGGCTAAGGCGTCGGCCACGTCCGGCGGCTCGGGCACCACCGTAAGGCCGAACGTCGCCATGATGGCCCGCTGCACCTGCAGCTTGCTGGCGTGGCCGTTGCCGGTCAGGGCCTTTTTGATCTTGGTCGCCTCGACGTTGAGAACCTCGATTCCGCGCTCCGCCGCCGCCAGCAGGATGATGCCGCGGGCGTGGCCCATCAAGATGGCCGTTCGCGGATGGCGGTAATGAGCGAAGAGATCTTCGACCACCAGGAGATCCACCCGGTGCTCGGACAGGACTTCCGCGATACCCAGGTCGATCTCGTGGAGCCTCTCCGCCAGAGGTGCTCGGGTAGTGGTGCGGATCAAACCCGCGTCGACCAGCCGCCCGGCCGGGGCCTCGATCACCGCGTAGCCGGTCTGATCCAGGCCGGGGTCAATGCCCAGAATGCCGGCAATCCGCCGAGTCTCCGGGGTGGATGGGCCCCGGTCCTCGGGCGGCGTTTTCGATTCTGTTCTGCGGGTCACTCGATCCGCCATTGAGTGCCATCCGCCCGGTCTTCCAGCACGATACCCAGGTTGGAGAGTCCATCGCGGACGTGGTCGGCGATATCGAACTGCTTGGCCTCGCGGCCCATTCTCCGCACTTCCACCAACAAGTCGACCAGCTTGGCGGTGTTGGCGTCACTGCCGAACCCGGTAGCCACCGGGCGATCCTCCAACAAACCCAACATGCGGGCCAGGGAAACGAACGACCCCCCCGCGGCCTGGGCCACCGTCCGCAGTTGATCATTGGCGTGGGTCTCCAGCCTGGTCGCCTCGAGGAAGCGATTGGTCAACCCGGCGACCTCGAACAGCACCCCGATGGCCCCGGCGGTGTTGAAATCATCGTCCATGGACTCCAGGAATCGGACCCGCTGGGCCATTACGTCTTCCATGAGCTTGCGGGCGGGAGGCTCGAGGTCCTTCTGACGCATCTGCTCGATTTGCAACGTGGGGCTGTATGGATCGGCACCCGTGGTGCGCTGCAGCCGATCCAACAAGCGGTAGAGGGTGTTCAGCCCGGTCTTGGCGGATTGCAGCGTTTCTTCGGAGAAGTCGATCGGCGAGCGATAGTGGGATTGGAGGATCAAGAACCGCAGCAGCTCCGGCGAATGCCTGGACAGCAAGCTGGAGAGCTGCAGCGATTGCATGACCTTCTCGAACTCGCTGTCGGACTTGGAAATCTTCTTGGTGTTGAAGCGGGTCAGGCCGTTGTGCAGCCAGTACTTGGCGAAAGTCTTGCCGGTGGCCGATTCGCCCTGGGCAATCTCGTTCTCATGGTGGGGAAACTTGAGGTCCATCCCCCCGCCGTGGATGTCGAAGGTCTCCCCGAGATACTTCATCGCCATGGCCGAGCATTCGATGTGCCAGCCGGGCCGACCCTTGCCCCAGGGAGAATCGTACTTCACCTCGTCGGGCTCTTCGGCTTTGGACGCCTTCCACAGGACGAAATCGCCCGAGTTCCGCTTGGAGGTGTGCACCAGCCCGTCACGAGTCCCGGCGAACTGCTCCTCTGCTCGTCGACGGGTCAGCTTGCCGTAGTCCTCGTCCTTGGTGACATCGAAGTAGACATCGCCGTCCACTTCGTAGGCCACCCCCTGATCGGCCAGCTTCCGAATATGCTCGATTATCTCTTGAATATGCTCGCTGGCCCGGGGCATGCAGTCGATGGAGCGGACCCCCAGGGCATTCAAGGCCTCGATGTACTTCTGCTCCAAGTCGCGTGCCAAAGTGGTTACCGGCAGGCCCCGTTTGGCGGCCTCGGTGATCAGTTTGTCCTCCACGTCGGTGACGTTGACCACCCAGGTGACCTTGAATCCCTTGAAAGTAAGATACCGCTTGATTACGTCGAAGATCACCGGCCCGACGGCGTGGCCGATGTGGGCGGGCTTGTAGACCGTCGGTCCGCAGAGGTAGATGCCCACCTTGCCCGGCTCCACCGGCACGAACAATTCCTTCTCACCCGACAGCGTGTTGTAAACTCGTAGCGTCATCTCTAGCCCCAGCCCGGCCCCGCAGGGGGCCCGCAAGATTACTCTTCACTCGTCAAGCGCCAGAATCACTCAGCCGACCGAGGCCCACCACGCTGGTGCAGGCAATGGCCTCGCCGCGTCCGACCGCATCCAGACCCTCGTTGGTCTTCGCCTTGACGCCCACCCCGCTCCGGGGCAGGCCTACCAGCCCGGCCAGGCAATCGCGGATCGCCTCCTTGTACGGCGACAGCTTGGGACGCTCCGCATGAATGACCACATCCATGTTCACCACCCGGTAGCCGAGGCTCTTGATCTCTCGAACGACATCCTCCAGCAGCTTCCAGCTGTCGCAGTCCTTATACCGCTGATCGGTATTCGGAAAGCGCTCCCCGAGATCCGGCAGGCCGGCCGCCCCGAGGATGCCGTCGGCCACCGCGTGCAACACCACGTCCCCGTCGCTGTGACCGGTCAGCCGGCGATCGAACGGAATATCCACTCCTCCCAAGCGCAACGGGCCGCCCGGCTCCAGGCGGTGGATATCGCTGCCCAATCCGATCCGCTCGATCCTTTCTTCCGGCAAGTCAGCCAACCTCGAAACCAGCCTCCTTCGCCCCGGAGACTACCCCGGCGGCCGGGAAAATCAAGTCGGCCACTGGCCGGAGTAGACTTCCACCGCCGGGCCGGTCATGTAGACCGAGCCCGAGAGGCCATCGGCGGAGTCCTCCCATTCGATCATCAGATCGCCGCCCGGCAGGTGGATTGTCGCGGATCGATCCAGCCGCCCCTCCAGCACCCCGGCGACCAAGACCGCGCCGGCCCCCGTCCCGCAGGCTTGGGTCAACCCGCTGCCCCGTTCCCAGGACCGCATGGTCGCTTCACAACGCGACTGCACGGCGAAGACATGGAAATTCACGCGATTGGGAAATATCGCGTGACGCTCGATCGATGGTCCCAGGCGGCCCAGGTCCACGGTATCGACCGCGTCAACGAACATCACCGCGTGGGGGTTGCCCATCGATACCAGGGTCATCCTGTATCTTTGGTCACCGATTTCCAACTCCAACGACGCCTTCCCGTTACCCATGCTGGACGCGGAGACCAGATCATCTCCCAGACCCAGCGCCGGGACGCCCAGGTCAACACGCACCCGGTCGACCAGGCCCGCGTCCAACATCGCCCAGACCGTTCGCACTCCGCCGTCCGTTTGAATCCTGATCTCCCTGCTGTCGCTCGAACCCTTGTCTACCACGCCATGATCCAGCACGTATTTGGCCACGCAGCGGATCCCGTTGCCACACATCTCCGCCCGTGACCCGTCGGCGTTGTACATCTCCATCCGCACATCGCCGGCCCCGGGTTCGTCGGCCGGCCGGATCAGGATCAGCCCATCGGCCCCGATCCCGCGGTGCCGATCGCTCATCGCCCGGGCCAACGCCGCCACGTCTATGCCCGCGAGACTCTGCTCGAAGCAGTTGACATAGACGTAGTCATTGCCCAGCCCGTGCATCTTGGTGAACTTGATCATCGTTCGTATCCGCTCGCTGCCCTGCGGTAGCGATGGTCAACGCCGGCGTAGGTGTGCTCGGCGGGGTCTGTCATCTGACCATCCGCAGGCCGAAATCGCTGACCTCGTAGATATAGACGCCGTCCACCTTCAAGAACCCGTTGGCCAAGAGCATGGGCGACGGGCCGTCTAGTCGCCGGGTAATCTCGGCCTCCACTTCCACCAGCCGATGGGATGGGAGAATCTGGCCTCGATAGGTCCAGGTGTGTTCCCTTCCCCGGGTGATCGGCTCGAACCGGTGGGTCTCTCCCAGGTCATCCCCCCAGCGCTGCAAGGCGAAGACCTTGAGTAATTGCAGGATGGACTCCAGCCCCAGGGAGCCCGGCCATACCGGATCCTGATAGAAGTGGGCCTTGAAGAACCACGCCCGCGGATCCACTGCCGCCGTCCCGCGGATGTATCCCAGGCCGTGCGTCCCGCCGTCCGGGGACAAGACCTCGACCGCGTCGATCATGCGCAGGGCCCGGGCCGGTAACCGTGCCCCCGGTCCGACCGCGCCGTGGGGGTCCTCCGGGTCCAGCGGGGCATCGTCCTCGAACTTGATTGGCCTCCCCGCCTCCATCTCCCGTTCGGTCGGCGCGTAGGCCCGCTGCCCGGCATCTCGAATCCCCACCTGTCGGGCCAAGGCCGCCTCGGAGAAGAATCCGAAGGTCGTATCGCCTTCATACACCAAGCGGCCACCCTGCAGGACCTGCATGTCGAACTTCTCGATGATCGTCCCGCCGGCCTCGGACACGCCGGTCATTCGCACCCGTGCGGTCAGGGTGCCGGCATCGGGGAAGACCTCCTCGTGTAGTGTCGCCTGGCCCCCGAGGTTTCTGAATGACAAGTCCGTATCACTCCGCAGGGC
>CAZFMS010000103.1:0-12428 GCA_964520125.1 uncultured Planctomycetaceae bacterium | reverse complement strand
ATGCTCATAAGAAGAACATCGGCAACTACGACGTTTCAATCTTAACATGCTCTAACGTGCCGATCCTGCCTTGCTGCCACGGGGAGGACCATCGCGGCCACTTTTGCTCCCTCCCCCAAGACGGGTCCCATCCATCGGTGGACCCTTGAATCCTCACGGTGCCGCGCACACGGGTGGCTTGGGTTGGTGGTGGTCGGTGGCTTGCTGGAATTGATGGGCGATCTGCAGTAGGCGGGGTTCGGCGAAGTGGGGGGCCATTAGTTGCAGGCCGATGGGCAGGCCGGATTGGGTCAGGCCGCAGGGGATGCTGAGCGCCGGGATGCCCGCTAAGTTGGCGGCGCAGTTGTAGATGTCGGTCAGGTACATCTCCAAGGGGTTTTCGATCTTCTCGCCGAACTTGAAGGCCGGGGTCGGGGTGGTTGGTGACAGGACCACGTCACAGGCCTTGAACGCCTCGATGAAATCCTGCTTTATCAGCGTGCGGACTTTCAGGGCCTTGAGGTAGTAGGCGTCGTAGTAGCCGCTGGACAGGGCGTAGGTGCCCAGCATGATGCGGCGCTTGACCTCCGGGCCGAAGCCCTCCTCGCGGCTGGCGCTGTATACATCGATGTAGTCCTTGGGGGCGGCGGTGCGGTGGCCGTAGTGTACGCCGTCGTAGCGGGCCAGGTTGCTCGAGGCCTCGGCGGTGCAGACAACGTAGTAGCAGGCGATGGTATAGGCGGCGTGGGGCAGGTGGATCTCCCGGACCTCCGCGCCGAGCTTCCTATAGATCTCGATCGCCGCCTCGACGGCTTTGCGGACCTCGGGGTCCAGGCCCTCGCCAAAGTACTCCGCGGCGATGCCGATCCGCATCGGCCCGGTCGGTTCGTCCAGCAGGGCCACATAATCGGGCACCGGTTCATCGACGCTGGTGGAGTCGCGTCGGTCCCGTCCGGCGATGGTGCGCAGCAGCAGGGCCACGCCTTTGACATCGGTGGCGATGGGTCCGATCTGGTCCAGGCTGCTGCCGAAGGCCACCAGCCCGTAGCGCGAGACGCGACCGTAGGTAGGTTTAAGCCCGCAGACGCCGCAGAAGGAGGCCGGTTGGCGGATGGAGCCCCCGGTGTCGCTTCCCAGGGCGCAGGGAACCGCCCGAGCCGCGACGGCCGCGGCCGAGCCGCCCGACGATCCGCCCGGCACGCGTTGGGGGTCCCACGGGTTCCGGGTCTCGAACCTGCCGGAGTTCTCCGTGGAGCTGCCCATGGCGAACTCGTCGAGATTGGTCTTGGCGACGATCACGGCTCCGTCTTCGCTGAGGCGCTCGATGACGTGGGCGTTGTAGGGGGCGTGGAAGTTTTCGAGGATCTTGGAGGCGCAGGTCGTGGGTCCAACGTCGGTGCAGATGTTGTCCTTGACCGCCAGGGGCAGGCCGTGCAAGGGGCCGGGCCGCTGTCCGCCGGCGTGTCGCTCGTCCAAGTCCCTGGCCCGGGCCAGCGCGCTTTCTTCCAGCAGGCTGATGGTGCACTCGAGTTGCCCGTCGAGCTGGCGGATACGTTTCAGGGCATTATTGACTTGTTCGGCGGCGGTCATGTTGGTTTCTGGTCATGTTTCCCCGTCACCCGCGACGGGACGAAACTCCTGAATACACCTGGCCCGCCGCGCGGCCGACCGCCCCTCACGCGGGATCCTGGTTCAGGACCTTGGGGACCTTGAAGAAGGGCGGGGCCTTCACCGGGGCATTGGCCAGAGCCCGGTCGACGCCCAGCGACTCGGTCGGCTGGTCTTCACGAAACACGTTGTGCACGGCCAAGGCGTGGGCGGTGGGTTCGACGTGGTCGGTGTTGACCTCGTTGAGCTTCTCCATGTACTCGAGGATGCTGCTGAGCTGGCGGCCGAAGCGGGTAATTTCATCTTCGGCAAGTTCGAGCCGGGCCAGCCGGGCGATGTGCTCTACTTCTTTCCGGTCGATTCTCTCAGCCACGCCTGAGCCTCTATTGCCACTATTGCCACTGACGCCGGGTATACATCACCAGGGCTCGGGAAACCAACGAACAAGGCGACGCCGGGCTAACGACATCGCCTTCTACCAGGTGTCAATGGAAAGATAAAGGTCCAAGGGCCCGGGCCCCGGGCGGGCCACTGCTGTCCGGGGTTGCTAGCCGCCTTCGGCCGGTTCCTCGGGTTTCCAGGTTCGCTTCATCGGCTTGACCACCAGGCCCATGCGGATGGCCTTGGCCGAGACCTTGATGCGGCACACCCGGCCGTCGATCACCGCCCGGACCCGCTGGATGTTGGGCTTGAATTTGCGTTTGGTGATGCCGGTGACCTTGGTCCCCACGCCGCCGAGGTACTTGGCCTTGCCGCGGTGGCTGTAGGACCGCCCCGCATGGGTATGCTTTCCGGTAAAGAAACAGACACGTGGCATAGGGCACCTCGGGGCGTTTGCTCTGGTCCGCGATAGAATCTCGCGAGTATAACATGACTGGTGTGGGAAGCAAGTCCAGGGAATCGCGGTTTTGGACCCCGGAGCCCGACGCCCGATAATCCGCGGTCTCCGGGCAGGAAGAATCAGCCCGGAGGCCGGCAATCTGCCGGGGTCTTCGGCGTTTAGCCAGGTGAGGAATCGATGGACGAGGAAACGTTGGCGGAGGTGATCCGGGGGGCCCAACGCGGCGATTCGGCGGCCTTCGACCGGCTCGTGGAGGCATATTCGGGCCGGATCTTCGGGTTCCTGTATCGGGTCAGCGGCTCGAAACACGATGCCGAAGACCTGTTGCAGGAGGTCTTCTTGCGGGTGGTCCGGATGATCGGTGCCTATGAGCACACCGGGCGGTTCGAGTCCTGGCTCTTTCGCATTGCCGCGAACCTGACTCGGGACGTCATCCGGCGGGCCAAGCGAGCCCCGCGGCTGCTCTCGGCGGATGCGGATGAGGGAGCAGGCAACGAGGGTTTTCACTCGGCCCGGCGGAGGACCGAGATCGCCGGTCCGGCCCAGCCGGCGGATGCCGGCCTTATCCGCCGCGAAGAGTTGGACGCCCTGGGGGTCGCCCTGGCCAAGCTGCCCGAGGCCGAGCGGGAGGTAGTGATGCTGCGACATTTTTCGCAGATGTCTTTCGCGGAGATCGCCGCGGTGATGGACACCCCGCTGGGTACGGCCCTGGCCCGGGCCCATCGCGGCCTGCGGCGGCTGCGGGGGATCATGAACGCCGGGCATTCCGCCGGGGCCCATGAGGAGGCTGCCGGCTGGGCCACGGAGAGATCGGCATGATGAGCGAATTCGATCGCCAAATGCAGGACGAGATCGCCGCGGACGAGCGCTGGCTGGCTTTGTTCGACACGCCGCCGCCGTCCGGCGAGACCATCGACCGCCTCGAACAGGTGATGGGCGACGAGCTGGAGTTGGAGCGGGGCCGGTCATCATCCGGTCGGCGGGCGTCGTGGCCCGGCGTGTTGGCGGCGGCGGCGGCAATGGCCTTGGCGGTGACCATCGGATGGCACTCCGCGCGGCGGCACACCTCGGGGCCATACTCTCCGGGTCAGAACGAGTTTGCCTCGAGTTGGCTGGCCGAGAAGCAGCAAGATGCGGTGGCCATGTCCGACTTTGATGAGCAGCTATCCGAGTTGGAGGCCTGGTCGGTGGAGGAGACGTGGGATCTGAGCGGCGCATCCCTCTATGGGGCGTTGGAAGATGCGTTGAATGACCTGCCGGACGAGAGCCCGGCGGAAACCGGGGCGTCCACCTGGGGGCCGTGGACCCATGATCAAACCGAGGTAGCGTGATGAATGTAAGATGTTTGACGATGAGCGGTTCAGTTTCCATTGGTGTCATGCTGGCGGCACTGTTGCTGCCCGGGCCGCAGCCGGCGGCCGCGGGAGCAACCCTGGAGCCGTGGCAGGAAGATCAGGCCGGGCCTCGCCGGGAGAGACAACGCGACCGACGGCGAATTGACCAGGAGCCGCTGGATCGGCCCAAGGAACGCCTCCGGGAGCGCCCTCGTCGATCGGGACCCGACCAGCGCAGGCCGGCGCGGCGCGAGGTCCGGCGCCGAGGTCAGCCCCGTGGCCCGGGCGGTGAATTTCCCGCCGGCCGCCGGCCGGGGCCCGTTGATCCCGAGATGATCGGCCGGGCCATGGAGGTCATCCGGGACCGGCTGCCGGAGTTTCACGAGCGTCTGGAGCAGCTTCGTCAGCAGAACCCCAAGCGCTTCAGGGACACCATGCGCCGCGTCCTGCCCGTCTTCCAGGAGTACATCGACCTGCGGGATAGCAACCCCGAGTTGGCCGAGACGATTATCGAGGAGTTTCGGATCGAACAGCGGCTCAAGCAGTTGAGTCACCAATACGAGGCAGCACAGGAAAACCCCGAAGAGCGGGAGGAGATCGAGAGAGAACTCGAGCGCCTGGTCCACGAGCAGCTCGAGCTGAGGTTCCGTCGCCAGGAGTTCCGCCTCGAGGAATTCGAGCGTCGCTTACAGAGACAGCAGGAGCGCCTGGAACAGCAACGGGTCAAGCTGCACGAGGAGATGGAGCGTCTCGGCGAGCTGGCGGCCCAGCGCCTCGAGGAGATCAAGGCCGGAAAGCTGGGCGACAAGCTCCGCCGCCGCGGACCGAGGCCGCCGGGGCCCGATGATGAACTCGACCGGCGCCCGCCGCGTGGCCCACGTGGCCCGCGCGGCCCGCGCGCTGACCGACGGTCGTCACGTCGGTATCGCTACGACTCTGCGTCGCAACGCCCGACGTGGTGCTGGGAGGGCGCGAGGCGTCGCCAGACCGACGATCTGGACGCCGGGGCGATAGTCAGGCAGTAGTCTGCGATTGTCCGCGGGTCTACGGCAGCGTCTTCATCAACGCGACGCCGCTGCCGCCGTTGGGGTTGGCGTAAGGGAGTACTTTCCAGCCGAAGAACTCGGGATTGCGCCCCGAGGCCACCGAGTGGCCGATCACGGTGCCCATGACGGCGCCCATGACCACGTCGGAGAAGTAGTGCTCTCCGTCTTCGACCCGTTCGATCGCCACCAGGGTAGCCAGGCCGTAGAGGGGAATACCCACGGCGTGGCCGTAGGCCTCGTGCATGACGCTGGCCACGGTGAAGCTGCTGCTGGTGTGGCCGGAGGGGAACGTACCCAATTCGCCATTGGGGCCCCGGTCCCAGGTTGCCGTCTGGCCGATCGCGACGGTCAGGCCGTTGATGATCAGGGCGCTGAACAGGGTCTTGCCCACTTCATAGGTTTTCTCGTCCAGGGTTTGTTGGCCGATCAGATACCACAGGCCGGCCAGGCCGAAATGGGTGCCCGGGTTGCCCGCCGCCGCGAAGGCCTCCCGCCAGCCTTTGTTGAAATGGTGGTGTCCCCCGCGGAAATGGTCTTCAACGGTATGGTCCGGGCCGGTCTGCTGCAGGGCCAGGGAGCCGCCGTAGGCCGTGCCCAGGATGATGAGGTTGGTCGGGTTGGTATAGACCCGCTTGGTGTCCCGCCACAGGTCGTCGGGCATGTGCCGGACGTCTCGCTTGACCGTCTCCCAGAAGGAGTCCAGAGGAGGCCGGCGGGAGAACTCTCCTTCGCCCGGGGCGTCGTCGATGGAGTATCCAGAATCGCTCCACTCATCGTCGCCCGAGGTCTGGTCGCCGAGATCGACCAGGGCCCAGGACTCTGCCGTAGCGGGTCGAGTGCGGACCCCGGTCATGGCCACCTGCCGGGCCGTGGCCGGCGGGCGGTCGGACTGGGCCATCGGGTACCAGCTAGCGGAGGTTGATGACAGCGCACCAGCACTGATTGGCGAGCCATCCGGAGCGATGCGGGACCGGGCGACGGTCGCCAGGCGGTCGGCGACCCGGGCCGGCGGGGCGGTCGCGGTTCGATGATGAGCTTGGCATCCGGCGAGCGCGCTGAGTGCGGCCAGGGCAACAATGGTGCGTTTCATGATTCTCGAGCCTCCGCGAAGGACTGCGGTATGGACGTGTCACGTGGCTTCGTCGACGGTCGGGAGTGTAGGAAGTTCGTCTCGCCTTGTCACGCCCGCTACGGGGATCAGCCGTTCGGACAAATAACCGCCTTGCCGGTTCGCCAGTGGGCCACGGCCTCGAGGGCCTCGTTTACCTTATCGAGCCCGAAGCGGTGGGTGATGAGTTCGTGAAAGGGGAATCGCTCGCGCCGGGTACGGAGAAACTCCAGGGCCCGGACCCAATGCTGCGGTTCCGAGCCGTAACAGCCGTGGATCTCCAGCTCTCGCTTGGTGATCAGGTGGGGGTTGAGCATGGTCGGGCCGGCGTCGCAGTACTGGCCCAGGCTCAAGTACCGCCCGCCGTCCCGGACGAGATTCCAGCCCTGGGAAACCGCTTCCGGCAGGCCCACGCACTCGACCGCCACGTCGGCCCCGAGACCGCCGGTATGCTCCAGCACCACCCCCCGCCGCTTGTCGGGGTCCTTTATCTCCTGGATGTCGATGGTAACGTCGGCGCCGAAGCGCCGGCACCTTTCCAGGCGATCGGCCGGGCCCCCGATTACGATGATCGGCCTGGCTCCCGCGTCGGAGGCCACCGCCAAGGCCGCCAGACCGACCGGCCCGGCGCCTTGGATCACCAGCGATTCCGCCCAGCGCAGCGGCATGATCTCGTAGCCGTGGACGGCGGTAACCAGGCCGCAGCCCGCCCCGATGACCGCCTCGCTCGGCAGGTCGTCGGCCAGCTTGAAGATCGACGTCCCCTGGCGCAGGTAGTGATACTGCCCGTAGCCGCCCAGAAAGTGTGGCGGCCGATCGCACGGCGTGGTCACCCCGTAGGCCTTGCGGTTCTGACAGCGGCTGGGCAGCCGATGCAGGCGGCAGTACTTGCACTCGCCGCAGGGCATGCCCACCGTCCAGGAGACGCGGTCGCCGGTCTTCAACGGCTGGCCCAGCCAGTCGCTGACTTCGCCGCCGGTCTCGGCGATCACCCCGGCGGTCTCGTGCCCCAGGATCAACGGCAAGGGCACGTCGAGTTGACCCTGGTGCAGATGCACGTCGGTCCCACACATCCCGGCCAGGGTGACCTCGACCAGGACGTCCCCTGGAGGCAGGGCATCAGGCAGGGGGAACTCTCGCACCTCGATCGGTTTGCCAAAGGCAGACATGACGGCAGCTTGGGCAGTTCGCTTGGCCATTATGCTGACATGATGGCCACAATCCCGGGGCCTGGCAAGCCTCTGCCAGACCCCTCCGTCCGGGGACCGACCGGACCCAAGCAAGGGAAAAAAGGGGTCGAGAGTCGTTTTTCAGACGAGAGACATTGCCGCGTTTGCCTTGCGGATGGGAGTGACGAATGATGGGTGATGTCGCCTATCTGTTGAATTGGTGGAGTTTCAGAACGTGGGCCCTATGGCCCACGCTACGATCATGCGAGTGGGCCCGGTGACCCGCGCTGCGGTTTTCAACCTGGCATGGGCCGGACGGATCAGGACTGGCGTCGGCTGGTGCCCTTGAATTTCATCTTGCCGTGGGGGCCCTGCTCGGTCCAAGTCCACTCTAGCGTGTCTTCGTCGAGGAGGATCATCTCGCCTCGCCCTCGTTTGGCGGCACCGTTGGCATCCGTATACTCGGCGGAGATCTCATAGGTCTTGCCGTCCTGCTCGAGTTCCATCCAGCTCCGGCCGTACTCGCCCCAATCGGTCATGGACAGGCCGCGGTACTTTTTGACCTTGGGGTCCCAGGTGTAGAACTCCAGGAAGTTCATCCGCTGGTCCTCGCCCATCTGGTGCCAGCCTTGCATCCGCAAGAACATGCCGCCCATCACCCATTCGCTCTTCCACTGGCCCTCGAAAGTGGAGGGTATCTCCGGGGCGCCCTCGGGCAGGTGTTTCCTCATTTCTTCCACGGACGGCTCGACCATTTCCGCGGTGCCGGCCCAGGTGCCCACCAGCGGTTCGAGGCGGGCCAGTTCCGCAGCGGGGTCGGGCTTCTGGGGTGGGTCCAAAGGCATTTGAGGTTGGGCACACCCTACCAGCAGGAGTGCGCCAACGAGCACGGTCAAGGCTGAGCGATTCATGGTTGGTCTCCTTCCAGACTTTATTTGTGGTTTGGCCAAAGCTGCATCCTCGTCCAAAGCATAGTCCGGCCGTTATCCCAAGGCTATTTTTTTGTTGACCGGCGAAGGTCTAAGAACAACGCCCGCCCCGAGCGACCACGCACCCCAGCGGCCGAGGAGACCAAGATGCGAGCATCACCTCTGTACGCACCCGGTCTTCCGGGGTCCCCTTCCCTTCTGGAGAGGCCGGCGGTATGCTGACTCGACGGCTATATACCACACCAGCACGCATCCGGAGGATTCAAAGATGAATATGCTTATCAAGATTGGAACGGTTCTGGCTATCGCTTCGGCGGCCTGGGCCGACGGGATTCCGGCGACCAGAAAGCTGCCGGTGACGGACGTCTACCATGGCGAGAAGGTCACCGAGGACTACCGGTGGCTGGAGAACTGGGATGCCCCGGAGGTTCAACGCTGGAGCGAGGCCCAAAACGTCTACGCCCGCAGCATCCTGGACAAGCTGCCGCACGTGGAGCAGATCCGGGCCCAGGTGACCGAGATCATGTCGGTCAAGACGCCCAGCTTCTACAGTCTGGCCTATCGCAACGGCCAACTCTTCGCCATCAAGCGCCAGCCGCCCAAGCAGCAGAGCTTCCTGGTAGCGATGGCCTCGGCAGACCACCCCGAGTCGGCCCGGGTCCTGGTCGATCCGAACGTGCTCGACCCCGACGGCACGACTTCCATCGACTGGTATGTACCCTCTTCGGACGGGAGGCTCGTCGCGGTGTCGTTGTCCAAGGGCGGCAGCGAGTCCGGCGACGTGCACATCTACGAGACCAGGACCGGCCGAGAGGTTCACGAGGTCATCCCCCGGGTCAACGGGGGGACGGCCGGCGGCGATCTGGCCTGGGTCCCGGACGGATCGGGTTTTTTCTACACCCGATACCCCCGCGGCAGCGAACGCCCGCCGGAGGACGCGGCCTTCTATCAGCAGGTATATTTCCACGGGCTGGGTACTCCGACGGGGGAGGACCGGTATGAGATCGGCAGGGACTTCCCGCGGATCGCCGAGATCCAGCTTGATATGGATCGCCGGACCGGGCGATTGCTGGCCAGCGTGCAGGACGGCGACGGCGGGGAATTCGCCCACTATCTCCGGTCGCCCGATGGCAGGTGGCGCCAGTTCAGCAAGTTCGGCGACCGGACGATCCAGGCGACGTTTGGGCCCAACGACGACATTTACCTGCTGTCGCTGAGCAACGCCCCGCGGGGCAAGATCCTCCGCGTTCCGATCGCGACCCTCGAGGTTAGCAAGGCGGAGACCATCATCGGGCAGGCCCAGGACACGATTGTGGACAGCTTCATGGGCCCGCCGTCGATCCTGCCCACGGATTCGAGGCTGTACGTCGAGTACCAGCTCGGCGGCCCTTCGGAGATTCGCGTCTTCGATCTGCATGGCAAGTCGGTCGCCGGGCCGAAGCAGCTCCCGGTTTCCTCGATCGGCGGGCTGACCCGCTTGACCGGAGACGAGTTGCTCTTCAGCAACAGCTCCTTCATTGAACCGATGGGGTGGTACCACTTCGATCCGCAGACCGGCAAGACCCGGAAGACGGCCCTGTCGAAGAAATCCCCCGTCGACTTCAGCGATGCCCAGGTGGTTCGCGAGTTCGCGATCTCGAAGGACGGCACCCGTGTGCCGGTCAACATCATCATGCCCCGGGGCCTCGAGTTGGACGGCTCTAATCCGTGCGTGGTCAGCGGCTACGGGGGCTACGGCGTCAGCATGGCCCCGCGGTTTCGGCCGACCAACCGGGTGCTGCTCGACCAGGGGGCGATCTACGCGGTGGCCAACCTCCGCGGAGGTGGGGAGTATGGCGAGCAGTGGCATCACCAGGGCAACCTGACCCGCAAGCAAAATGTCTTCGACGACTTCGCCGCGGTGCTCACCCATATGGTCAAGCGGGGGTACACCAGGCCGGAGAAGCTGGCCATCATCGGCGGGAGCAACGGAGGCTTGTTGATGGGGGCCACCATGGTCCAGCATCCGGAGATGGCCAAGGCGGTGATTTCCTATGTGGGCATCTACGACATGCTCCGCGTCGAACTCTCGCCCAACGGGGCCTTCAACATCACCGAGTTCGGCACGGTCAAGAACCCGGAGCACTTCAAGGCCCTGCAGGTCTACTCGCCGTATCACAACGTCAAGGACGGGGTTCCCTACCCGGCCACGCTCTTTCTCACCGGGGCCAACGATCCGCGGGTCGATCCCATGCAGTCGCGCAAGATGACCGCCCGGCTCCAGGCGGCCACCTCCGCCTCGTCCCCCATCCTGCTGCGGACCAGTTCCGACTCCGGCCACGGCGGCGGCACGGCCCTGAGCGAGCGTATCAACCAGAGAGTGGATATGTATGCCTTTCTCTTCGCTCAGTTGGGCGGGGAGTTTCGCTCCGTCGCCCAGGGTGCCGAGCCCTGAGGCCGCCGGCGGGGCAGCGCCCTGCGGCAGATGCTGGAGGTTTGGTTGGGGCCCTGATGGGGCGAAATCGGGTCACGCCTGCGGGCTGTCGGCCGGTCTCCAATGGCCTGGCAACCGGGAGATGAAACTTTGCTGATTTTTTGCTTGACAAATTGACGACTTGACTATATGCATATAGTCAATCGGCGGACCTGAAGGCATGATGCTGACTCGAACCAGCGAATACGCCCTCCAGGCGGTGATCTGCCTGGCGCGGTGCGGAAACCCGGGACCGGTTCCCGGCAAGCGGATCGCCACCCAGACCGGAATTCCGAGCCGGTATCTCTCGAAAATCCTCGCCGACCTGGTCAGGGCCAGCGTGCTGGTCGCCGCACCCGGCAAGACGGGGGGCTTTCGGTTGGCCCGGCTCCCGCAGGACATCCACCTGGCGGAGGTGTTGGGGCCTTTTGAACCAGTCCTGGCCAACCGGCGGCCTTGTCCGTTCGGATCAGCGGTGTGCAACGATGACCAGGCGTGTGCGGGGCACGATCGTTGGATGAGGGTTCGAGAGACCTACTCCCGGTTTCTCAACGAGACGACCGTAGATGACGTGGCCGGCGAGCGAGACCCCGGTCTCGAGGCCTAGCCCAGGAAGAGGATGTAACGATGGACACCAGGCAAACACCGCATCGGCGACCGTGGAGTTGGCCGCCAGTCATTTGGCTCATCGGACTCGGTTGGATCACGGTCTTGGCCTGTGCCCACGCCGAGGCACCGAATCCCTCCGGCGCCGGGGGAGTGGAGTCTTCTTCAGAAGATGGCGGCCCGGAGAGGGCGAGCCCCGGGCTGCGGACGGCCCAGGCGTCACCCGATGCCGGGCGGGCGGGCACCCCGGACCGGGCGGCTGCGACGCCGAGCACGGTTCTGGAGAGAGGTGGGGAGCTGTTCGGCAAGCATTGCGCGATCTGTCACGGCGAAGCTGGTGATGGAGCGGGCAAGTTTGCCTATTTGATGAACCCGCGCCCGCGAGACTTCCGCCAGGGCAAGTTCAAGCTCTCCACCACTCAGAACCACATTCCCAGCAACGACGATCTGCTGCGGACCATCAGCCGCGGGATGCCGGGGTCGGCCATGCCGCCCTGGGGTCATCTGCCGGCGGCTGATCTGGAGGCATTGGTAAGGCACGTGCGTCAGACGCACATCGACACGGCCAAGGCCGAACTCGAGGCGATGGTCTCCGAGGGCACGATCACCGGGCAGTCTTTGGCGGCGGAACTCGCCGAGCGGACCCAGCCGGGGCCGTCGATCGGTGTGCCGCCGGAGCCTTCTTTCGGGGATTTGCGTTGGTTCCGCGGACGGAGGATCTACCTGGAGGCGTGCGCGAGTTGTCACGGCAAGGACGGCAATCCCGTACCGGAGGAAATCAAGGTGGACGAGGAAGGCTATCCCGTTCCACCCCGGTCATTCGTCAGGGGCATATTCAAGGGCGGCAGTGAGGGGCACCAGCTCTACGCCCGGATCATGAAGGGCATGCGGGGGACGCCGATGCCGGCCTCGGAGGGGATCTACAGCGACGACGACGTCTGGAACCTGATCCACTACACGCAGTCCTTGGCCCGGCCGGGAAGTCAGGAGCGGGCCCAGCTCCGGCAGGGGACGCTTGTCGCCCCGAGGATCAATGGGTCCTTGCCGGGCGGGCCGACGGAAGAAGCATGGCAGCGGGCCCGGCCTCTCTACGTGGCTCTGACTCCGTTGTGGTGGTGCGAAGAGCGCATCGAGGGGTTGGTGGTTCAGGCCCTTCACAACGGGCAGGAGCTGGCCATCCGCATCTCGTGGATCGATCCGACCGCGGATGACCGGGCGGTGCGACAGACCGAGTTCCGGGATGCCGTAGCCATCCAGTTTTCGTTGAGCAGTGACCCGCCGTTCTACATGGGCGACAAGACGGAGCACGGCGGGGTGAACATCTGGTTCTGGAAGGCCGATCGGCAGAAAAACATC
>CAZFMS010000102.1:0-12495 GCA_964520125.1 uncultured Planctomycetaceae bacterium | reverse complement strand
ACCATGAATCTCTGGATCGACTCCGCCCGAGACGAACTCATCAAAACCCTCTCCGCCGTCCACGGCGTCGTCCTCAATGACGAAGAAGCCCGATCACTAACCGCCGAGAATGACCTCATCCACGCCGCCAAGGCCATCCTGAAGCTCGGCCCCACTTTCGTGGTCGTCAAGAAGGGGGAGCATGGTGCCATATTGGTGACCCCCGAAGAGATCTTCGCCCTGCCCGCCTATCCCTCGATGAAAGTCAAAGACCCCACCGGGGCCGGCGACAGCTTCGCCGGTGGCATGATGGCCCACCTCGCGGCGACCGGCCGCACCGACCCCGCCGCCCTCAAGGCCGCCATCGCCCGGGGAACCTGCGTCGCCTCCCTGACAATAGAGGGCTTCTCCCTCAGCGCCCTCACCGCCGCCAACCAGAGCCTGGTCCTCGACCGGTTGGCCAAGCTGAAATCAATGACCACTTTCGAGTAGATCACCAGCAGGTCCGATCGCGGGATCATCTTCCATGCGCACCTTCATCGCCATCGACTTCGACCAGGCCATCCTCCGCCGGCTCGACGCCTTACAAGGCCGGCTCCAACCCCGCTGCCCGAAAATGAAATGGGTGGACCCCTCGAAAACACACCTGACCGTCAAGTTCCTCGGTGAGATTAGCGACCCCCAGATCGCCCCCCTCTCCCAAGCCCTGGACCAACTCGCCGGCCGGTGCCAACCCTTCGACATCACCGTCGAAGATGTCGGCACCTTCAAGCCCGCCGGCCCGGTCAGCGTAGTCTGGGTCGGCATCCAGGACCCCACCGGCCGCCTCGCCGAATGCCAGAGCCGCTGTGAAAAGTCGCTCGAACCGCTCGGCTTCCCCACCGAGAAGCGCCGCTTCTCCCCCCACCTGACCCTTGCCAGAAACAAACTTCCCCAGAATAGCCGCCAGATCCGCTCCGCCCTCGATCTCGAGCCACGCTTCCGGGCGGGCGTTCAGACGGTCACCGGCCTCACCTTCTACCAATCAACGCTCACCCCCCAGGGACCCCTCTACAACGCCCTGAGTCGTCACCCTTTCCCAGGTTGATCATCCTCGACCGCCGACCCGTCACCCTCCTCCATCGAATCGCAATCCTCATCCACCTGGATCACCCGCTCGATGCCGCCGGGCAGAGCATCCTCGGTTGGCCGTTCGAAAGCCCTGGTGCTGACCTTCCCGGCATCCATTCCCCTCATCCGGCCGATCGACATGGTGAGCTTCCCTCCCTCGATCGGCCAGATGATGCTGACCTCGTGGGCCACCAACGGTCCGCCCTCCCATGCCGCTTGGTACCAATCCAGGTACGCGCTCATCGACACTCTCCCCAGCGCGTCACGGAACAACACCACCTTCACCATGTACGGTGGCCGACGCTCCACCCAATACTCCCGGTTCAGCGCATATCCCCCGGCCGGTCTCTCGCGCAAATACAACAACATGTCGAGAGTCTTCCCGCTCCGCAGGGCCGGTCCGATCAACCCTTGGTCGGTCTTGGGCAAACCACCCATCCCTAACGCCGCCACCAACTGATCGGGGCGAACCGAAATAATCTCGCTGCACTGCCGGCCCACGTGTTCGTACTTGCCCCACCACATCGTCCCCATCTCCGGCTCGATCCACAACCAGTAGCTCCCCTCGTTCGAGCCGATCTGCATCACTTGGTCGCCCACTCCCGGCCGCAGATCCATCCGCAAGCTCCGCGGACCCTCGAAGAGGAAATTGCCATCCAGGTTATAGACGTGCTCTCGGCCCGCACTGTCCTTCAGCCGCGCCGTCACCGCGACACTGTTGGACCACAGCGCCCGATCAAGCAAGGCCGCATTGGCCTCGATCGACCCGACGATCTCCTCCAGCTCCCTCGGCGGCGGCGGCGGCCCCTCCTGAACCACCCCGCCATCCTGCGGCGGACAGCCGAACATGCCCGAAAGGGTTATGGCGACCCCCCCCGCGACAATGGCCCGATGGATTCGCGTCATGGCAACACTCACCGCCGGCAACACCCCAGTGCTCCGTCAACGTTGATCTGAGGGTCCGAGTGAGCCGGGCCGTCCTCGGCCCGGTCTCTGCCAAACACCTCAAAGGCCCACCCGCCTGGGGGGCTTACCCGCCAACTCGAGCATGACATAACCCGAGACCCGTGCTCCGCAACGATCAACTACTCCGAAGACAGGTCAATCCAGGGAGCTGTTTCATAACCTGATGTGGCACCGGCGTCTCGCCGGTGTGAGCTTTGGGAACAAGCCCTGATCCGCCACATGCTGGAGGCCTGGGCCACAGTTCTTAATCAGCTCCCCAGGGATCAATCGGCCGCGTCCCCAACCACATCCGCATCCGCGTCGGCAGCCACGTGCCCGTGCAGGATTGCCCCCAACTCCCCGGTCACCCCCTCGATCTCGGCGTCATTCATCGAGGGATTGAGTACCTGGTGCACACTCTTGTCCCGCATCATGCGCATCTCCCAATACTCCCGGTCGTCCTGCTGAATAGTCCGCCCGTACTTCAACAAGCGCTTGCGCATCAGGATCAGCGACAGCACGAACCGAAACCGCTCCTTCAGCGGCTCTTCGCTGTCCGCCAGCCGCAGGAAGAAATTGATCAACACCTCGTCATCGACGAACGTCTTGCTGGGCTGCTCCTTGAGCGGCAGCCGGGTCTTGAAATGGCAGACCGTGTCCTCCGGCGGCCCGTCCCAGCAGGACTCCGAGATGTCCCGCCGCTGGAATCCCTCCGGCGTCTCCACCACTACGGAGTAGAACTCCTCTCCCTCCTGGAATGCACGACCGCTGACGCTGCACTGCCCCGTGGTCCGGGTAACCTCAAATTCAGACATAAAACCCTGACTTCCCTGTCCTGCCGCAGACCCCTACCCAACGCCACCGCCGCCAACCGTCAATCCCCCCCCCGCTTACTCACCGAGCTTCGCCCGCAGGTGCTTCAACACTATCGGCGGCACCAACCTGTCCATGTGGCCACTCTTCAGCCCCCCCATCTCGCATATCTGGCGAATCAACGTGCTGCTGATTAAGGCCGTCTGATCGGTCGTGAACAAGAACACCGTCTCCACCCCCCCCGCGAGCATGTTGACGTTCGCCTGACGAAGCTCGTTCCGCAAATCCTCAGTATCCCGGATACCCTTGACAATCACGGCCCCCCCGCGCTGTCGCACGTAATCCATCGTCAGGCCCTCATAGGCCTCCACCTCGACATCCTTGTTGGGGCCCAATAGCTCACGAAGCAGTGTCACCCGCTCCTCCGGGGTGAACATCGGCGGTTTCTCCGGATTGCGGCCCACCGCTACGATAGTCTTGTCAAACAGCCGCCGACTCCGCGCGATCAGATCAATGTGGCCCCGCGTCGGCGGATCGAACGAACCGGCAAACACCGCAATCCTGGATTTCCGTCCTTCCATGGATATGCCCCCGCCGCCCAAATACTCACCACCGGGCCGGCGGAACGAAATCCCCGTTCAGCAAACCTCACCTGCTGTAGGCCACCGGCTGATCGCTGACCACTCGTCACTCTTGGCCTACTCGTATCCTAATGCCTCCACCGGATCCAGGCGAGACGCCTTCCAAGCCGGATAGAGCCCACTAACGATCCCCACGAACGTCGCCATACCTAGGGCCATCGCTATCGCCCAACCCGTGGTGACCGTCTCCATCACCCGCGTGATCCGCTCGATGATCGTGGCCATGCCCCAACCCATCAACACCCCCAGCGCTCCCCCAAGGCACGACACCACCCCCGCCTCGACCAGGAACTGTATCATCACGTCCCCGCGCTGGGCCCCCATGGCCATCCGCACCCCGATCTCCCGGGTCCGCTCGGTCACCGCCACCAGCATGATGTTCATGATCCCGATCCCCCCCACCACCAGGCTGATCCCCGCGATCGACCACAGCACCACTCCGACGATCGCCTGAAACGTCGCCACCTGTTCGACCAGCTCCTTCTGGGCCCGCACCTCGAAGTCATCCTGCTGGCCCGCCCGAATCTTGTGACGCCCCCGCAACAGCTTCTTGATCTGTTCCTTGGCGGCCGTGATGTCGCGGTCCGCAGAGGAAACCGCCTCGGCGACCACCGCATGGATAGACCGCGATCCAAAGAGCTTGTCCATCGCCGTGGTCACCGGAATGATGATCTGCTCATCGACATCCTGAAATGCAACGCTCCCCTTTTCCTCCATGACCCCGATCACGGTGAAGGTGCGGGCTCCCAAGAGGCCGGTGATCTTGATCTTCTCGTCTATGGCCGGCCGGCCGCCGAATAACTCGCGCCTCACCTTGGAACCCAAAACGGCGACGTATCTGCTCCCCTGGATGTCGGACGCCTTGACGAAGTCTCCCTCCTCAACGTAGTGGTCGTTGACCTTGCAATAAATCCCCGTCGCCCCCACGACGTTGGCGTTTGTGCTCTTGGAAAGAAACTTGATCAGGGCATTGGGATACGAAACCTGCGGCATTGATATCCGTACCGCCGCGCATTCCTTGCCGATCGCCGTCGCATCCTCGAATTTCAATGAATTGAAACTGCCCACCACCCGCTGATTGCGCCGCTGCAAGGCCGGAGTAATGTAAACCCGGCTCGACCCCATCGAGGCAAAACCGCTCTCGAACCGGGCACTCATCCCCTTCAGAATCGCCATCGCCGCAACGATCGACGCCACCCCGATGATCACTCCCAGCGTCGCCAGGGTGGCCCGCAACGGGTGAATCCACAGACTGCGGACGGCCATCAGACATATGCGAAGATAGAACATTGCTACCAGCTAACTAATCTCGCCCCGTCGGGTCCCGGGTGCCACTGGCGGCTTGTCCGCCAGTGCCCACACCAGGAATCAACAAACGGGCAGTCCCCACATACATCAGGACCCGTCAAGGGCTACTGCTCGGACATTGCCTGGTCCTGCTCAGGCTCGTCACCAGATCGTCGTTCACTACACCTGCGCTTTCCGGGCCATCCGGGCCATCGGCGGATCCTCCCTCGCCGGCGGGGCGGCCTCTTGCTCCCTGGACGCCGCCGCGGCCCGCTCCGCCTCCTCCACGACCCGGTCCTCAACCACCAGGCCATCAACCATCCGAATCACCCGCCGGGTCTGCAGGGCCACGTCCAGCTCATGAGTCACGATGATGATCGTCACCCCCGAGCGGTGCAATTCGTGGAATATCTCCATGATCTGCCGGCCCGTCCGGGTATCCAGATTCCCCGTCGGCTCGTCGGCCAGCAGGATCTTCGGCTCGTTCACGATCGCCCGGGCAATCGCCACCCGCTGCCGCTCGCCGCCCGACAACTCACTCGGCTTGTGCGACGACCTGGCCCCCAAACCCACCTTCTCCAGCGCCTTCAGCGCCGAAACCCGCACCCGGGTCTGGCGGGCGTAGAACAGCGGCACGGCCACGTTGTCCACCGCCGACGTCCGCTGGATCAAATTGAACGTCTGAAAAACGAACCCGATCTTGCGGTTGCGAATCACCGCCAACTGCCGGTCGGACATCATGCTCACCAGCTCTCCGTCCAGCCAATACTCCCCCCGCGTCGGCCGGTCCAGACAGCCCAACAAGTGCATGATCGTACTCTTGCCGCTGCCCGACGCCCCGGTTATGGCCGCGAACTCCCCCGCCTCGACCGAAAGTGTCACCCCGTCCAGGGCGCGCACCACCGTCTGCCCCATCACGTAGTGCTTGGTGAAATCGTTGATTCGAATCAGCGGCGCCATCTATTGACTATCGGCTGTCGGCCCCCAACACCCAGCGTTCAGCGAACCGCCCCTCTTGACTGATGCTCGGCGACTGAGAGCTACTGGCTCGTTCCCACTACTTCCTCTTCTTGCTGGCCTGCTTTTCCTTCTCCGTCTTATGCGGCCGCTTCACGAAGATCCTGTCGCCGGCCTCCAAACCAGATTCGATATGAGTGTACGTCCCGTCGGTCTTGCCGATCTCCACCGGAATCTTCTCCTCGTCCCGGGGTTTATCCGGAACCGGCACGTAGACGAAACACTTGCGGCCTTCACTGTGCAAGGCGTCGTTCTTGACCAGGACCACCCCCTCCTGCTTCTCCGTGGTGAACGACAGATCCGCCTGGAGCCCCATCAGCTTCTCCAGATCGTCCCCCACCAATCGGACCCGAACTCGAAACGCCAGAGCGTTGCTCACCCGCATGGGCTCCGGCAGAATCCGCTCGATCGCCCCCTGATACGTCTCCGAGCGGTAGGCATCCACCGTCACCTCCACGATCCGATCCTGCAACTCCGCCACCACCTGCTGCGCCGCTTCTCTATAGTCCGCCTCCGACAGCTTCTGAGTCCGGCCCGGCCGGGCATACTCCGGGGCGATCCTCCGCAGAGATCCAATGTCCGCCTCGTCCACCTGGGCCATCACGAACATCGCGCTGGTGTCCGCCAGGAACATCAGCTTGGTCCCCCCCATCAGCGACATCGTGCCGCTCTGGATCATCTCTCCTTCTCGAACCAGAATGCTATAGACCATGCCGTCCGACTTGGCCTCCACCTTTGTTTCATCCAGACGGGTCTGGGCCTCGTCCAGCCGCTTCTGAGACTCCCGCACCACCGCCGACGCCTGATTCACGTCCTCCTGGGCCCCCCGGGCCATGATGTCCTCGTTACTCCTGGCCCGCGCGATCTCCTCCTTGGCCGCGTCCCTCCGCGCCTTGGCAGTCTGATAGGCCGTCTTGGCGAAGACTTCCTCGCTCTCCGAAGCGACGCCCTTCTCGCGATACTCCTTGGCCCTGTTGTACCGATACTCGGCATCCGCCAGACCGGCCTCCGACTCATCCAGCCGGGCTTGGGCCAGGCGCGTCAAACGCGGAAGATCGGCCCGGTAGTTCGTCAGGGTGATCTCCGCCTTCTCCTTGGCCGACTCCGCCCGATCCAGGCTGGCCTGGGTGACCTCCACGTTCCGGGCCTCATCTATCGGGTCCAACGTCACCAGCAGATCCCCGGCCTTGACCATCTGCCCCTCGACCACGTGGATCCGGGAAACCTGGCCGCTGGCCTTGCTCTTGATCTCGATCAACCGCGCCGGCTCCACCGTCCCCGTCGCCGTTACCGGAATGACCAAATCACCCAGGGTGGCCTCTTCCGTCTGCCCATCCAGCCACGGGTTCGCGATGCCGAGGTTCCCTCGGCACACCGCAAATGCACCCACCACCAACACCACGACCACAATCCCGATGATGATCAGCTTTTTCTTCATGCCCTTCGACGTCCCAACAACTACCCCTGCAGGTGCCCGGCCATCAACGGAAACCTTGAGAAGGCACCACCAACTGACTTACCGCGCCGTTGCCCGCCGACAGAATGCCTGTCGCCCGCCAAACTCAAGAAACCACTGGACGACAGCCGATCGCCGGCGGCCCAATCATTTAAGCGCTGCCGCCATCACGACTTAACGCCCCCCTCACCAATAATCAAGCCTGGAGCCCCCTCACGCTCCAGCCCGAACGACGCCGTCTCGGCCAGCCCCGGGGTCCCGACGACCAGGAGTGAGCGCCGCCGCTTCACGGCTGATACGCCCGATACTCCATGTCGAACGACTTGGCGACATCCTCGTTCGAGACGCACCCGACGTGGACATCGACCCCCTCCGCCAACCCGGGATCTGCCCGGGTCGCCTCTCCGTATCCCAGGCTCGCCAGCTTCAGTACGTATGGCATGGTCGCGTTGGCCAACGCCAACGTGCTCGTACGACCCACCGCACCGGGCATATTCGCCACCCCGTAATGGACAATCCCCTCGACCATGTACGTCGGATCATCATGCGTCGTTGGCCGAATAGTCTCGCAACATCCCCCTTGATCGACACCCACGTCCACAATCACCGCCCCCGGCTTCATCGGCTTCAAATCCTCCCGAGTGATCAACACCGGGCACCGGGCACCAGGAATGAGCACCGCGCCGATCACCAGGTCCGCCTGGGCAAGCTGCTCACGAATCGATGCCGCATTGCTGAACAACAACTGCACATTCGCCGGCATGACATCAGAAAGATAGCGCAGACGCTCCAGGTTCACATCCATCACCACCACTTGGGCCCCCAGCCCGGCCGCTACCTTCGCCGAGTTCGTGCCCACCACGCCGCCACCCAATATCAACACCCTCGCCGGCTCCACCCCGGGAACCCCACCCAGCAGGATGCCCCGCCCCATCATCGGCCGCTCCAGATACTTCGCCCCTTCCTGCACCGCCATCTTCCCCGCCACTTCGCTCATCGGCGTCAGCAAGGGGAGACGACCCTCCCGATCGCGCACCGTCTCGTACGCAATCGCCACACACCGGCTCCTCACCACCCCCTCGGTCAACTCCCGGTCGGCGGCAAAATGAAAGTAGGTGAAGCACACCTGCCCCTCATGCAGCATCGCGCACTCCTGCGGCTGCGGCTCCTTGACCTTGACGATCAGCTCCGCCCGGGCAAAGATATCCGACGCCTGAGCGAGGATCTTCGCCCCCGCCTCAGCATAATCCGTATCCGAAAAGCCCGATCCACTGCCCGCATCCTTCTCCACCAACAACTCGTGACCGCCGCGGACCAGCTCCGCCACCCCAGATGGCACCATCCCTACGCGGTACTCATGAGGCTTAATCTCTGTCGGAACGCCAATAATCATGATTCTTTACTCCGCCGGTGAATCCCGGGCGGCCCCCTCGCGGACCCGCCGCAGGTCCAACTCGCGGGCCAGCCCTACTAGCTGCTACAACCAATAAATCGATGCTATTCTACTGCAAGATCGCCCGCAACGCCCGGCGTTTGGGCCTCGATGCAGCCCATCAGCCTCATCCGATGTCGTCCCATAGCAACATCTTCGCCTATTCCTATGGTAAATGATGCAGAAAAACAACATTTGACTTGATTCGTGAATCCCCTCGCCGATACTGGTAACAGCGTTGCCCTAATTCACGGCCGGGCGATGCCCACAGACATCACTCTGGGGACCCGCACCCCCAGACCTAGCGGAGGGGCAGGTGGCGAGAAGCCAAGAGATTACCCTGGCAAATGGCGACACCACTTCGCTGCCCGGCCTGTTGCAGCTGGTCTTCGAGTCGCTGCCCAGCGGCCTCGTTGTATTCGACAAGGACCTGAACGTCCTCCTCACCAACCAGACCGCAAAGGATCTCTTCCCGAACGACACCGATCTCTCGGTAGCAATCTCCAACCTGGCCGTCGAAAGCAAATACGAAAACTGGGAGGCCGAGTTGCGCGAGGTCATCGCCAGCGGCCGCGGCCGCCGATTCGATCTCACCGTCCCAGCCACCGACAAACACCCCGACCTGTATCTCAACCTGGTCCTCCACCCCCTCCGGGCGCACAACACCGGCGAGACAATAGGCGGCCTGTTGGTAGCCGAAGACGTATCCTCGCGGATCAGCATGGAACGACGCCTGGCCATGTCCGAACGCCTCGCCGCCGTCGGCAAGCTCGCCGCCCGCGTGGCCCATGAACTCAACAATCCCCTGGACGGAATCCTCCGCTACGCCAACCTGGCCATCCGCCGGGCAGATCATGCCGAGGATCCCAAGATCGTCGAATACCTCGAAAAAGCCAAGGCCGGCATAGTCCGCATGAGCGAGATCATCACCGCCCTGCTCGAATTCTCCCGCACCACCCCCGGCACCTTTGAACAGGCCACCATCAACAAGATCATCGAGGATGCCGTCGCCGCGATGGAGGGAAGAGCCCAGGAAGCAGGAGTCACCACCACCTGCCGCTTCCACCAGACTGATATGCCCGTCGTCCGGGGCAGCAACATCTTTCAGGTGTTCTGCAATATCGTCAAGAACGCCATCGACGCCATGCCCGACGGCGGCACCTTGAACATCACTTCGGCCATCGACGGACCCGACGTGGTCGTAGTATTCGAAGACACCGGCATCGGCCTACCCGATGAAGCCCACAACATCTTCGAGCCCTTCTTCACCACCAAAGACCCCGGCAAGGGCACCGGCCTCGGCCTCGCGGTGTGCAAAGAGCTGATCGAAAAATACGGCGGGGCCATCACCGCCCAACGGAGGCAACCCCGGGGCACTACCATCACCGTCAGGATCCCCACCAAGAACTGCCTGGCCAAATCCTCCGACCGGCCGACCAACAGAACCCGCCGGCCCGCAACAGAAAGCGCCCCCCCAGGACCGCCAAACGATAGCGACCACGAGAACCAACCCAAAGAACGGAAATCGATGACCGAAGACTGACTGCCGACCATCGACCGCCCCCCATAGGAGGCCCGAACCGTGCCCCACACAACCCAGCAAACCGAACCGAACAGCGCCGCCTCGCGGCGCCCGTCCTCCGTCGCCGAGCCGCTCCAGACCAAGGGAAACATCCTGCTGGTCGACGACGACACCATCATCGTCGACTCCCTCTCCGAGTTTCTCCGGCTCGAGGGCTACCGCGTGGACGGCGCCGCCTCCGTCGACCAGGCCCTCATCGCCATGCAGAGACAGGACTACCACCTGGTCATCACCGACGTGAACATGCCCAAGGCAGACGGCTTCGAACTGCTCCGCGCCATCAAGGACCGATTCCCCGAGCTGGTGACCATCGTCATCACCGGCTACGGCACCATCGAATCGGCCGTCGAAGCCATAAAGATGGGGGCCTACGACTATCTCACCAAGCCCATCGACGACGATGAAATCCGCCTGGTCGTCGAGCGGGCCCTCCAGCAACAATCCCTCATCCGCGAAAACCGCGACCTCAAACGCCAGCTCGATATGCGCTACTCCCTCGATAGCATCGTCGGACACGATTACAAGATGCTCAAGACCTTCGACCTCATCGAGACTGTCGCCGAAACCAAGACCACCATCCTCATCACCGGCGAGTCCGGCACCGGAAAGAGCCTCATCGCCCGGGGCATCCACCACCGGTCCGACCGCTGCACCAAGCCGTTCATCGAGGTCTCCTGCGGGGCCATTCCCGAAACCCTCCTCGAATCCGAACTCTTCGGCCACGTCAAGGGCAGCTTCACCGGGGCCATCGCCGACAAGGACGGAAAGTTCCGCGCCGCCCAGGGCGGTACGATCTTCCTGGACGAGATCAACTCCGCCTCCCCCGCCCTGCAGCTCAAGCTCCTCCGCGTGCTCCAGGAAAAACGCTACGAACCCGTCGGCTCCAACGACACCCACACCGCCGACGTCCGCGTCGTCCTGGCCTCGAACGTTGACCTGAAAAAGGAAGTCGACGCCGGCCGGTTCCGACAGGACCTCTACTACCGCATCAATGTCGTCGCCCTGCACATGCCCCCCCTGGTCGAACGCCTCGGCGACATCCCCCTACTCACCGACCACTTCCTCGCCAAGTACCGCACCGAAGTCAAGAAGGAGGTCCTCGACTTCACCCCCGAAGCCATCCACGTCCTCCAGCAATACCACTGGCCCGGAAACGTCCGCGAGCTGGAGAACGCCGTCGAACGAGCCGTGGTCCTCTGCAAAGAGCGGCACATCCAGCCCGCCGACCTGCCCGCCCACATCCTCGAAGACCAACCCACCTCCGCCGTCACCGGCCAGGCCTTCAAGCCCCTGCCCCTCAAGCTGGCCCTGGAAGAACCGGAACGCCTCATCATCGAGGCCGCCCTAAAGGCCAACAACTGGAACCGCCAGACCACCGCCGAAATGCTGGAAATCAACCGCACCACCCTCTACAAGAAAATGAAACGCTACGGCCTGGAATATGACCCCGCAAAACACGGCAAGTAACTACCCGTCTGACTGATCGCCCCCGGTCGCGAGAGTCAATAGCCGGCGGCGGAAGCCGCCGGTTCGCGAGGTCGACGACCTTCCGACACCTCCCCGGGCGATGAAACCCTCATCCTCCCTCGGGTCTAGCACCCCTGGGCGGCCGGCGCAGGGCAAGCACCAGGCAGAGGACCATGATGATCACCACCACCACCAGGGCATAGGTGAGATCAAACACGACGGTCGGCGGGCCGAAGGGCAGCGGTAGGATGAAGAAGCACAGCATCCACATCAAGATGAGCGGTACGATGCGCCCGATCGAACCGCCCGTCATCGCCAGCAGCAGAGAGATCAGCCAGAGGTTGATTGCGTTGCCGTAGCCCCACGGAAGAAACGGGCTGCGCATCTGCCCCAAGGCCAGAAGCGCAAACCAGACCAGAACCAGATGCCGACGATTCGGACCGGGTATTTCCACGCTCAGGCCGCCCCCGCTGATGCGTGCAGTTCGCCAACCGGCAATCACGATCGCCCCACCCAGGACCAGCGTGTACACCCAGACCAAGACTCTTGCGATCGGCGCCGGATCCAGCCCGCCCAGTAGGCCCAGCTTGTCGAGTCGATACGGCACGCCCATCACCGAGAGATTGGACGTTAGAGCGCGGATCGACTCGAACGCGAAAGAGAACGCCTCGCCACTGGCCAGCTTGGGCATCTGATGTTCGACGAATGCGCTGAAGGGCTTCATCCCGAAGAGGGCCAAGGTGATCATCACGTACGCGATCATCGC
>CAZFMS010000101.1:0-12806 GCA_964520125.1 uncultured Planctomycetaceae bacterium | reverse complement strand
GCTGGTCGGCAACACTGCGCCGATCGCCCTCTACTTCCTGGTCCTCGGCCTGGTCAATAGTCATTCGCGCCCCTGCCTGATCAGCAGCCGAGCCGACTTCCTGACGCTCACCTGCGTCCTTGTGCCGGTGCTCTTGTGGCCGCTGCCCGCCCTGGTTCGATCGGATTCGACGTGGCTTCTGTTGCTGGGCCTCCTGTCGGTCGCGGGCCTGTTTTTCTGGATGCTCATCCGCACCGGTGCCGGTTTCGTCATCTATAACGTCTCCGAGGCCCGCTGCGTCGGCCTACTCGAGGGTGCACTGCGACACCTGGGTCTGACAGGACACTGGGCCGGCCAGACCTGGCTGTCTGATTCCGGGGACCTCTGCATCCACCTTCGCAAGTTCGCCCTGCTTCGAAACGTTAGCCTCCACATCGAGACCAGCAGCACGCCGGCCGGCCGGCTGGTGGGCGAATTGGGTGCCGAAATGGAGCGCCGCCTGGCGACCGTAGCTCAGTTGCCCTCTACCATGGGCGCCTGTCTGGTGGTGATCGGTGTGGGCCTGATGATTCTGCCCATGTGGATGGTCGGCCGCCATATCCACGACCTGGTGGATGCCATGTCTTACCTGCTCGGTTGAAGCCCACCCCCGCCGGCCGGCAGCTCTCAACGATCTAAGGGATCAACGTATTAGCGTTCTAGCGCTTCGTTCTTTCCTCGTTTCGACTTTTCGACTTTTCGACTTTTTGACCTCTGCCCCGCCCCTCTCTCCAATTCCGTAACCACCGGCCGATGGTCCGACCACCGCCCGGCCAGTACTCGATAGGACCGCGCGGCGAACTCCCCTTTCCCGAAGACATAGTCGATTCGGACGACCGGCCGACGCGATGGATAGGTCGGCTGGGCAGCCTGGTTGACCAGCCCGAAGTCGGTGAGCTGCCCGGTGATCCCATGATACTCCGGCATCCAGGGGGCCGCGTTGAAATCACCGGCGACAATCACGTCCCCTTTCAGCTTTCTGATGACCTCCAGAAGCCGGGTCACCTGAGCCAACCGCGTCCGGCCGGACTCGATCAAGTGTTTCGGCTCCAACTGGGAGGTCGAACGCGTGTGGACGCTGAGGAGGTGCAGCGGGCGCCCGGGGGCCTTGACTCGGGTCTGCACGGCGTATACCCAGCCTCCTTCATCGAGGGAATGGGCCGCGGATTCGCTGACTTCGAGTCGTGTCAGGATCGCTTGGTCGCAATGCTGGGTCGAGGGCAATCCCAGCGTTGCCGCCGAGACGACGTGCATTCCGCCCAGGGCCTCGGCGATCCGGGCGGCCTGGTCGCGGGAGCCCGCCCCGCCTCGGCCGACCTCCTGGAGAAAGATGAGGTCGGCGTTCTGCTCGCGGAGGACCTGAATAATCTGCTCGATGCCCCGCCGGCACCTCAGGACGTTATACGTCACCACCTTCAGCCGGTCCGGCACCGTCTGGGCATCCGCCGCCGGTTGCGTGCTGGGGACGACCAGGCCGGGCGACGCGGTCGCGCACAGCACCGAGACACCCGCCACGACCAAACAACATGCCCTGTGGTTTGAGATTACAGCTCTCCGCCTTCTCAATCCGACCGCATGTTCATCCACCTCGCGAGAATCAGCATGATGTCAGGTGAACATCGACTGTCCTCGAGAGCCCCCGGCCTTGGCCGGAGGGTGGCTGCACGATCCGTCCGTCGCGTTCCCCTCCAAGCAACCTCGGGGACTCTCGAAGCAGCCTCGGGGCCCCCAGTGTACCGTCGACCTCTGCTGGGCGGGTTGAAGTGGCTGTGCTTCTCGCGGTTCCGGCGTCTGGCCCGCAACGCGCAAGGGCCGCCGTGTCTGATACAATGCTGGGCTGTCCGCCAAGAGGAGCCCGTCTGACATGGCCGTTGTCCTGAAGCCCGAAGAACTTCGCGTCCTGGGGGTGCTGATCGAGAAATCTCTCGCCCAGCCGGCCTACTACCCGATGACGCTCAACGCCATGACCGCGGCGTGCAACCAGAAATCCAACCGCGAACCGGTCATGCAGCTCGCCGAGACGGAGGTCGCCTCGGCCCTGCACGGCTTGCAGCAGTGGCAACTGGCCGACCAAGCCGAACTCGACCGCGGCTCACGGGTCAACCGGTTCAAGCACCAGGCAGAACAGCGTTTCGACTGGAACGCCCCGCAACGGGCCCTGATGGCCGAGCTGATCCTCCGCGGCCCCCAGACCCTGGGCGAACTGCGGTCTCGGGCCTCGCGTATGACCCGGCTGGAGGGCATCGACTACGCCCGAGAGGTCCTTGCGGAGCTGGAGAACGCCGATCCGCCAATGGTAGTCGAACTGGCCCGTCAGCCCGGTCGGAGCACTACGCGGTTCGCCCACCTGCTGGGCGGGGATGTACCAACGGACGCCGCAATCGCCCCGCCCGAAGCGGTATCGCCTGCGACGCCGCCCCCATCCGCCGGACCCACGCCGGAACTTGAGACCCTCCCCCAAAGGGTCGACGCCCTGGAGCAGGAGGTCACCGCCTTGCGGGCCGGCCTCGAAGAACTGCGCCGCAGCCTGGGCGGGTGATCATTTCCGGCGACGAGACGGCGTCCGCCGAGACTTGGATTTGGCCTTGGCCTTGCCCGGCCGCTCAATGGTGTGATATCCGATGGCCGGAGGTGACTGTACATGTTTTTCCATGAGCAGCCGCAGGGCATCGAACACCGTCTTGAACTTCTTGTCGTATTTCCGTTCAAGGGCGGCCAACTTGCGGGCCAGGTCCTCGTGGGAGGCGATCATCCGTCGATATTGGACGAACACTCTCACGATCTGGATGTTGACCTGGGCGGCCCGCTTGCTCTTGAGGACGCTGGACAGCATGGCCACGCCGTGTTCGGTGAAGGCGTAGGGTGGATAGCGGCGACCGCCCCGTGAACTTGAGATCACATTTTGTGATCTCAAACCTGCGTCTTCCTCGGGGGTCAGTTGAAACATGAAGTCCGGGGGGAACCGGTCGAGATTCCGCTTGACGCCCTGCACTAAGGCTCGCGTCTCCACCCCGTACAGCACCGCCAGGTCCGCATCCAGCATGACCCGCTCGTTACGGATGATATGGATCGACTGCTGGATCCGCTCGATGGGGACGATGGCTTTCTTGGGCATGGGTGAGATCTTAAAGTGGATCGCCCGGACCGGCTACGGGCTTGATGAGTATGGACGGTTTGGCATCACCCGTGGCACCCTGGGTGGGGTGGTCCGGGGCGGGTAAGCAGAGCTTGCCCCCGGCGCCCGTTACCGGGCAGCGCCCGGGGCCGCGCGCCCAGTCGCATCCCGGGGGCTGTTGCCCTAGAATCTCGAATCAGCATGTGCTATCGTCCACGCACTTATCCGCTCAGTGGCGCGAAGGCGGAGTAGTGCACGCGGCAAGGTGAACTAGGTCAATGCCGAGAATCATCATAGATGGTCGGGAGATCGAATGCCGGGAGCGGGACTCGGTGTTGCAGGCCGCCCTGGAGGCGGGGTGGGAGATCCCCCATTATTGCTACCATCCGGGGCTGAGCGTGGTGGGGTCCTGCCGGCTGTGCCTGATGGAAATGAAGATGCCGAACCCCAAGACCAAGGAGCTGGACTGGTCGCCCAAACTGGTGCCGAGCTGTCAGACGCTGGTCAAGGAGGGGCTGGAGGTCCGCTTCGATTCAGCGCGGGTCAAGGAGAATCAAGCCCGGTGCATGGAATACTTCCTGTTGAACCATCCGCTGGACTGCCCGGTATGCGATCAGGCCGGCGAATGCTATTTGCAGGACTATAGCGAGCGATTCGGCAGCCCGACCGGCCGGATGGTCGAGGCCAAGGACCAAAACCCCAAGAAGGACATCGGCAGCAAGACCCTGCTGTACATGGACAGGTGCGTGAACTGTTCGCGCTGCGTGCGCTTTTGCTCGGAGATCGCGGGCACGGATGAGCTGTGCATCGTGGAGCGCGGCAGCGGGACGGAGATCGACGTCTTTCCGGGAGTTCCGCTGGAGAACGCCCTGCAGGGAAACGTGGTGGACATCTGCCCGGTGGGCAGCCTGCTGGACAAGGACTTCCTGATGAAGCAGCGGGTGTGGCTGCTGAGGGGCGCCGAGAGCGTCTGTCCAGGCTGCTCGGCGGGATGCGCAGTCACCATAGATCACAACGACGGGCAGGTCTGGCGTCTGAAACCGCGGTACAACCCGGGGGTCAACGATTGGTGGATGTGCGACCAGGGAAGATTCGGCTGGAAGTACGTCCATGATCCCCAGCGGTTGGATCGGCTGATCGTGCGGCGCGGGCGCGAAGAGGAGTCGGTGGACTGGAGCGCCCTGCCGGAGATCGCCCGAGGCCGCTTCGCCCAGGTCATAGAGAAGGACGGCCCGGCGAAGGTCGGGGCGTTGCTCTCCCCGTTCATGAGCTGCGAAGAGGCCTGGCTCTTGGGGCGCTTCATTCGTCGGATGGCCCCGGAGGCCACCCTGGCCCTGGGTCCGGTTCCGGTCGAAGGCCAGGACGAGACGTTTCCGAAAAGTCAGAAAGCCCGGAAGTCAGTAAGTCAAGATGATGAGATTTCGGGGGGTGATGGGGACGCGGTGAAGTTCACGATCCGTGCGGAGAAGTGCCCGAACCGACGGGGGGTGGAGATGGTCCTCGAGGGTCTGGGCGGCAAGGTGGCCACGTTCGAGCAGTTCGTGACCCAGGCGGGCGAGGGGGCGTTTTCTGCGGCGTGGATCGTGGGGGGATATCCGAAGGACTGGGTGACCAAGGAGTTGGCCGCGGCGGTGAAGAAGATCGAGACGCTCATCGCCCAGGACCTGTTCGCCAACATGGTGACCGCGGCGGCGGCGGTGGTGGTGCCGGCTTGTTCGTGGGCCCAGCGCTCCGGCTGCTTCGTGAATTGCGACGGCCGGATCCAGCCGTTTACGGCGGCGATCGCACCGCCGCAGGGATGCCAGCGCGACGGGCAGTATTTGTACGCGTTGGCCGGTGAGACCGGGCTCTACAATGCGGCCAAGGTGCGGGAGATGATGGCCCGGGAGATGCCGCAGTTCGGCACGCTGCACGTGCCGCCGGCAATACCCAAGCACGCGCATTAGAAGAAGGATGCAGGCTACAGGATGAAATCTGGAATGCGAGCCCATCTTCCTCGGTTCATCCTTCGTCATTCAGCATTGATCCTCTCGAGAGTACGCCATGTGGGAATGGATCAGAGATAGCGTTCTGGCGGATCAGTTCGGGTTCAGCGTGCTGCTGACGCTGGTGCTGTTCGGCATGATCATGCTGGCGGTGGCCTATTCCGTGTTGCTGGAGCGGAAGATGGCGGGCTGGATTCAGGACCGATACGGCCCCAACCGGGTAGGGCCGTGGGGTCTGCTGCAGCCAATCGCCGACGGGGTGAAGGCCCTGTTCAAGGAAGACATCGTTCGACCAAGCGCGGACTGGGTGTTGTTCATCATGGCCCCGTGGATGATCTTCACGGTGGCCATGGTGGGCTACGCGGTGATTCCCTGGGGCGGGACCTTCAGATGGCCGTGGATGGACCAGGCGGCCGCGCCGATCATGGCCCAGGTGGCCAGCATCGATATCGGTTTGTTGTACATCGTGGCGGTGGGCTCGCTGGGAGTGTACGGCATCGTGTTGGGGGGCTGGTCGAGCAACAACAAGTATTCGTTCTATGGTGGGATGCGGGCCGCGGCCCAGATGCTTTCGTACGAGGTCCCCCTGGGCATGTCGATCCTGGTGGCCATCCTGTCCACCGGGCACCTGCGTCTGGAGGACATGGTCCTGGCTCAGAGTGGCGGGGCCTGGACGGTGTTCTACCACCCGGTCGCGGCCCTGATCTTGCTGATCTCCGCCATGGCGGAAGCCAATCGGGCGCCCTTCGACCTCCCCGAGTGCGAGCAGGAGCTGGTCAGCGGGTATCTCACCGAGTATAGCTCGATGAAGCATGCCCTGTTCTTCCTGGCCGAATACGCCTACCTGATCACCAGTAGCGCGGTGATCGTGGCCATGTACTTCGGGGGATATCTGATTCCGGGCCTTAGCTGGCTCAACGAGGGCGATTCGGTCTGGGCGATGTTGGCCCGGATGATCGTGTTCAGCGGCAAGGTCGCCCTGCTGATTTCCCTGTACATGGTGGTGCGCTGGACGCTGCCGCGGCTGCGGTTCGACCAGTTGATGCGGCTGGCCTGGAAGTCCCTGGTGCCGATGGCCATGGCCTTGGTGGCCTTGCAGGGGGTAATCGTTTATCTCGACCTGTCTGGGCTGTGGGCCTGGGTGGCGGCCCTGGCCGGCAACGTCGTGATCGTGGTCATCGCCGCGATGATCGGCTCGGCCCGCGGCGGGCCCGTAACCGGCCGCCAGCAGAGTCTGATGAGGAAGGACGCGACGGCCCGACCGGGTTAGCAGCCTGTGGTAAGACGGAATACAGCGGCCCGGGAAAGCCGTTCCGGATCGTGAGAACCACCGGCGAGACGCCGGTGCCACATTTTTTGCCACGGGCTGTCAGGCGGCCCCGGGCTCGCTGGAGCCGGCCCGATCGCCGAGGGTGCGAACATGAGCGACTGGAAAGAGACTGACATCATCTACGTCGAGCAACCGGAGCTGAGCGCGGCGGAGCGAATGTACCTGCCGCAGGTGCTCGGGGGGGTCAAGACCACCCTGCGGCACATGTTCAAGAAGAGCCTGCGGGATCAAACAGTGGTGCAATACCCGGAGCAGAAGCGGGTCTTGCGCAAGGATAATTACCGCGGCGTCCACCGGTTGAATCGAGATGAGCAGGGCCGGGTGGCCTGCGTGGCCTGCTTCATGTGCTCCACCGCTTGCCCGGCGGACTGTATCCATATCGAGGGGGCCGAGAGCCCCTGGCCGGATCGCGAGAAGTATCCGGTCCGCTTCGACATTGATGAGCTGCGCTGCATCTACTGCGGCATGTGCGAGGAGGCCTGCCCGGTGGATGCCATCGAGCTGACCCCGGAGTATGATCTGGTCGGCTCGTCTCGTGCGGAGTTGATCTTCGACAAGGACAAGCTGCTGAGCATCTATGACCGAACCAAGGATGATAAGCCGCGGAAGAAGCCGGCGATTACGGGATACTGACGATTGCGGAATGCGGATTGGCGATTGGGGATTAGGGAAGGTCCAAGCGTGGAGTTGAATAGTTGCGTCCTTCTGGCAAGGTGCAGAGTACAGAGTGTTGAGGGCTCGTAGATCGAGAGGTTGAGGCGTTGGGAACGGCATTGGTCTATGGGGCGTATGCGGCGGCTGGGGCGGTGGCCCTGGTCGTCTATTGCGCACTGCCCAAGGAGGGGCGACCGGCCCGCCGGGGTCTGGCCCTGCTGTTGGGGGCCTTGGCCGTTGGATGCCTGGTGATGTTGCTCGGTCAGGTCCTGGGTGAGAAGGGCGCTCAACTCTATTTCTACGTGCTCAGTATCTTGGCGGTCGGGGGCGCCGTTCGGGTGGTGACTCATCCGCGCCCGGTGTATTCGGCGCTGTACTTCGTGATGGTGGTCTTGAGCACCGCGGCGCTCATGGTCGTCGTGGGGGCGGAGTTCTTGGCTGCGGCCCTGGTGATTGTATATGCCGGGGCGATCCTGGTGACCTACGTATTCGTGATCATGTTGGCTCAGCAGTCAGAGCCGGCCGGCGGCGTTCTTAGCAGTCCGGCGTCGGACTATGACCGCAGTGCCCGGGAGCCGGCGGCCGCCTCGCTGGCCGGTTTCGTGCTGATTGCGACGGTGGCCGGGGTGATCGTCGGTCACGGCGGCTCGGCCTCAAGTGCTTTGACGGAGACGGCCCCGGCGGTGGCGACCGCGGCAACCGAAGGCAACACCCTGGCGGTCGGCCGCGTGCTGCTGACCGACTTTGCGGTAAGCGTGGAGTTGGCCGGCGTGTTGCTCATGGTGGCCATGGTAGGGGCGATCGCTATTGCCCGAAGGCGGATTCCCCAGGAAGACGAAGGCGCCGAAGTCCGGCCACCGGGCGAGATCGGCAAACATGTGGAGCCGTTTTGATGCGCTGTTGCTTCGGCGGATCGATCCGCCAAGCAGACTGTGACCAACCACTCGGGTGTGGCGACGGGAAGTGAGATGACAGAACCAAGGGCACTAATGGTGATCGGGGCGGTGCTGTTCGGCCTGGGGGTGGTCGGCTTTTTGACCCGCCGCAACCTGATCGTCATGTTCCTGAGCACGGAAGTGATGTTTCAGGGGGTGCTGGTGAATCTGGTGGCCATGGGGCTGGCCGGGGGCAACCTGCAGGGGCAGGCCTTCGGTCTGTTTGTTTTGGTTATTGCCGCGGTGGAGGCCGGCCTGGGGCTGGCCATCGTGGTGATGTTGTACCGGCGGCGGGGAACGCTGGACGCAGAGAGCTGGCGCACCATGTGTGGGTGAGGTCCCATGTGTGGGCGACGGACCACGTGTGGGCGAGGTCCCATGTGTGGGTGAGGTCCCATGCGATTTGCTGTGGCACCGGCGTCTCGCCGGTGGGAGTGCCGGCCGGGGCGCGGCCTGACGGGCCGTCCCGGCGGGACGACGAGGAATCAAAGTTCGCAACGGTGAAATGGAACTGAAAACGCTGGCCATCCTGATACCGCTGTTGCCCTTGTTGGGCGCAATCCTGGTGGGCGTGGTCGGACGGCGCTGGTTGAAAGATCGGTCGCACTGGCCGGTCTTGCTCGGTGTCGGCCTGGCCCTGCTCGCGGCGGTTTTCCTGTTTGTCGACGTCAAAATGCAGGCCGGCCGGCCGGACAACGTCGGCATGGTCAAACTGACCGCCCCGCTGACGGTTTATCAGTGGATCAGTGCCGGGGCGGGTTCCTGGCTGAACGTCACCTTTCGAGTGGACCAGTTGACCTGCGTGATGCTGCTGACGGTCTTGGCGGTCTCGCTGGTGATCGTGATCTACTCGGCGGGTTACATGCGCGATCACCACGGCCACGCCGAGCCCGGCTACGAGCGGTACTTTGCCTTCATCGGTATGTTCGTTTTTTCGATGTGTGCCCTGGTGCTGGCGGGGAATTTCCTGCTGCTCTACCTGGGCTGGGAGTTGGTCGGGCTGTGCAGCTATCTGCTGATCGGCTTTTACTACAAGCGCCCGGCCGCGGCCGCGGCGGCCAAGAAGGCCTTTCTGGTCAACCGGGTGGGGGACTTCGGCTTCGGCCTGGGCGTCCTGGTGATCTACCTGACCTTTGGAACCTTGGACTACAAGGCGGTGTTCGACGCGGTGACCGCGGCGATGACTTATGACCAGGCCGGACTGACCGGTGCCTTGGGCCTGGCCTCGAGCGCCGAGGCCTTGCCGCTGATGGAGACCATTCGCGATCGGGTGACGCTGATCGCCTTTCTGCTGTTCTGCGGGGCAATGGGCAAGAGCGCCCAGTTCCCGCTGCACGTGTGGCTGCCGGATGCGATGGAGGGCCCTTCGCCGGTCAGCGCCCTGATCCACGCGGCGACCATGGTGACCGCCGGGGTATATATGGTCGCCCGGTGCTCGGTGATTTTCTCCGCTTCCACCTACGCGATGTCGTTCGTGGCCTGCATCGGGGCGGCGACGGCTTTATTCGCTGCCACCATCGCCCTGACCCAGTTCGACATGAAGCGTATCCTGGCCTACTCGACATTGAGCCAGTTGGGATACATGTTCCTGGGGCTGGGCGTCGGGGCGTTTGATTCGGCGATCTTCCACCTCTATACGCATGCCTTCTTCAAGGCCTTGTTGTTCCTGGCGGCCGGCAGCGTGATGCACGCCATGGGTGGGGTGATCGACATACGGCGTTTCGGGGGGCTGGCCAAGGGGATGAAGATCACCGCGGTGACGTTCTGGATCGGCGGGTTGGCCCTGGCCGGCTGTCCCCTGTTGGCCGGCTTCTGGAGTAAGGACGAGATCATCCACGCGGCCCTCTCCAGCCAGATGCCCTGGCTCGGGGTCATTGCCCTGATCACCGCCCTGCTGACCGCCTTCTACACCTTCCGGATGATCTTCATTGCCTTCCACGGCAAGTTGAAGCTGCCCCGCGGGGTGGACCGGGCCGAAGAGTGCGGCCGATGGATAACCGTGCCGTTGATACTGCTGGCCGCGGGGGCGACGCTGGCCGGCTACGTGGGCGTTACCGGCCACGGCGGCGGGTTCCTCGGGCTGTTCGATCCACATGGGGCGATTCACCACTTCCTGGAGCCGGTGTTCGCCCCGGCGGCGGCGTTCCTGGCCGGGGGTCACGAGGCCGTCACCGCGCATGGAGGCCAGGGCTATTGGGCCAAGTATTGGCTGATGTATCTTTCGTCGATCCTGGCCGCCTGGGGCATCGGCACGGCGTGGTTCTTCTATCGCCGCCGGCCGACGATCCCAGGGGCCATCGCCCTTTGGGCCGCCCCCGTCTATCGGCTGCTGTACAACAAGTACTACGTGGACGAGGCCTACGACGCGGCGTTGGTCAGGCCGCTGCGCAGCTTCGGCCACTTCTGCTACGGCGTGGATCGATACTTCATCAACGGACTATTGTGGCTTATCGCCGCGGCACCCCGGGCCGTCGGCTTCGGCCTGAAGAGTTGGCAGCATGGGGCCATGCAGGGATACGCCCTGGCGATGATGATCGGGTTGTTGATCATCATCTTGTGGACCCTCTTGCGCAGCGCGGCGTGAGCAATCATGAATGAGAGCTGACGGATGAAAGACGACAGGACAACACCAGCAGTGCATCCTTCATCTTTCATCCTTTGTCCTTTGCAGGACGGGACTATCTGATGTCGTTCTTGGCGGACACGTTTATCGGCCGACATATCCTGTCGATCGTCATCTTCCTGCCGATCGCCGGGGCGGCCTGGCTGTTTACCCGGTCGAGCTGGGACGCGGCCAGGATGCGGAACTGGGCCCTGGGTGTCTCGGTGCTGACGCTGGTGTTCGCCTTGTGCGCCTGCTGGCTGTTCTTCGACGAGCGGGCGGCGGAAGGGGCCCAGCCGGGCGAGACCTTCCTGATGGAGCAGGGCAACTGGATCGTCGGTGGCGATGAACGGCCGGCCGAATGGGGCGCCGACGAGGGCGCCGCTGCCAGCCGGTCGATTCTGGTCCAGTACTACGTCGGCATAGACGGCATCAGCCTGCCGCTGCTTCTTTTGGCCAGCCTGCTGACCCCCTTGGCCATCTGGGGGAGCTTCAGCGGCATCCGCGATCGGCACCGAGAATATTACGCGCTGATGCTGCTGCTGCACGGGGCGATGCTGGGCGTGTTCTGCGCCCGGGACCTGCTGCTGTTCTACGTCTTCTTCGAGTTCACCCTGATCCCGCTGTACTTCCTGATCGGCATCTGGGGCGGGCCGCAGCGGGAGAAGGCGGCCAACATGTTCTTCATCTACACACTGGCCGGCAGCATGCTGACCTTCGCCGGGGTGATGTACCTCGGCTGGAAGGCGTCGCTGCACTGCGGGGTGTTCACCCTGGAACTCGACCGGCTCTACTGGCTGGCGGAAACAGGCCTGCTGACCTCGGCCGAGCAGTGGTGGTTGTTCTTGGCCTTCTTCGCCGGCTTTGCCATCAAGGTGCCGCTCTTCCCCTTCCATACCTGGCTGCCGCTGGCCCATACCGAGGCCCCCACCGCCGGGTCGGTCATCCTGGCCGCCGTGCTGCTGAAGCTGGGGACCTACGGCTTCCTGCGTCTCAGCCTGCCGATGCTCCCCGAGGCGACCGTGCAGTGGGCCCCGTTCGTCGGCTGGCTGGCGGTGGCGGGGATCATATACGGGGCGGTGGCCGCGTGGGTGCAGAGCGACATCAAGAAACTGGTGGCCTATTCCTCGGTCTCCCACCTGGGCTTCTGTCTGCTGGGGATGTTCAGCTTGAAGATGGCCGGGCTGACCGGGTCGTTGCTCTACATGATCAACCACGGGCTCAGCACTGGGGCCCTGTTTCTCGTAGTGGGCATGATCTACGAGCGCTATCACACCCGCCAGATCGATAAGCTCAGCGGCCTGGGCCGCAACATGCCGATCATGGCCTTCTTCCTGGTGGTCTTCACCATGTCCAGCATCGGCCTGCCGGGGCTGAACGGCTTTGTCAGCGAGTTCCTGGTGCTGATCGGCACCTTTACTTCTGCCCAGGCCGACGAGTTCGGGAACACCGGACCGCTGGGGGTATGGTTCGCCGTGCCCGCGGCGACGGGCATACTCCTCGGGGCCATCTACATGTTGCACATGGTCAAGTGCGTGGTATTCGGCCCGTTGAAGGAGCCGGGCCACGGTTTCGACTCGTCGACCGGCTTGACGCAGGACCTGACCCGGCGGGAGATCGCCATCCTGGCCCCCATCGCCTGCCTCTGCCTGATATTGGGCGTCTATCCCAAGATCGCCACGGACGTCATGGAGCCGTCCTTGAATGAGGCTGTTCTGGCCCGCGTGTTCCGGGATTCGGCCGATCGGGGGCCGGCTCTCGTGGCCCGGACCGAGTCATCCGAGGTGGAAGGCCCCTTCGAGGACCGTGGACCTGCAGGTGGAGATCATCCAGATCGCTCTGCCACAGGTTTCCAATCCGCAATCCGCAATCCGCAATCCGCAATCGATAATCGTCAATCGTCGATTGCCAATCAATCTCCGGCGCTGGCCGAGGCAACGGAGGTGGCCCGGTGACGCTTCTCGCGGTGCATCCGATAGTTAGTGGACTGGTGCCGGAGTTGGTCCTGGTCGCCGGCGGCGTGATGGTTTTGCTGCTGGGGATGGGTCGGGCTCGGTGGCAGGCGGGGTTGGCCTTGTCAATGATCGCCACCGCCCTGCTCGCCGCATCGCTGGGCGATCCGGCGGATTCGGAATCCGCAGAGCAGTTGAACCACAATCGGCTCCTG
>CAZFMS010000100.1:0-12838 GCA_964520125.1 uncultured Planctomycetaceae bacterium | reverse complement strand
GTGAAGCTGCTGCACTCATTGGCGGGGCGGGGGGTGCGGCGGGTGGTGCTCTATGGTGCCGGCAGCCACACGCGGCGGCTCAAGGACCGGCTCGGCGGGTCGCCGGTCGAGGTGGTGGGGGTGCTCGACGACAACGCGTCCTTGCACGGCACCCATCTGGGCCCTTGGCCGATCTACGGTCCGGATGACGTCGGGAAGCTGAAGGTCGACGCGGTTATCCTGTCATCAGACCAGTGGGAGGACCGGCTCTGGGGGCAGCGCGGGCGCTTCGAGCGGCTCGGTATTGCGGTGTGGCGCATCTACGGGCCGCAACAAGCACAAGAGCAGGCCACCTGTCGGGCCTGATCGCTACCCGCGCTTATTCACTCTCCTGCTCGGTGGTGAGAAGTCAGGCCGGCTTTTGGGCCTGGTAGAGTTGATAGCGCTGGGCGGTGGTGCAGCGACCGGGGAGGATTTGCAGGCCCTCTTGGCCGTACCACTGGACCGGCTGGAAGCCGATGGTGGCCAGTGAGTGCCTCATTTCATCTTGGGTGAAGTGTCGTTGATGGAATGGCGCGTCGGCGAGGGTCATCACCTCGGCGTTGGGTGTCGAGCAGAAGAAGCAGCCGCCCGGTTCGAGTAGCTCGAATGCCGTCTGGAGGAATGCCTCCGGGTGGGCGATGTGCTCGATCGTTTCCAGGGAGACTATCGCGTTGAACGGGGAGAGTTCCGCAGCGAGCCGGCGGATGGATGTCTGGTCGTCGATCGCCGCGGCCTCGAACTGGACATGTTCGTGGTGGTGGTAATGGCGGGCGAAGGCGATGGCCTCTGATGAGATGTCCACCCCCAGGACCCGCAGCCCGCCCTCGGCGAGGATGTGGCTGCCGTAGCCACAGCCACAGGCGGCATCGAGCACGGTCGCGCCTGGGGGGAGGTGTTGCAGGGCCCAGTAGTATCTGGCCCGATGGCCGATTTCGATTTGCTCGATGGTTCGTCCGGTCTGGCGCTCGCCGGTTGACGAGAGCGTGGGGCCTTCATCATCGCCGCCTACGGGGTGATAGAGGGTCAGGACCGCGCAGCGGTGGCCGAAGGAGTTGCGGACCCGGGCCTCGATAGTGGCCTGCTGCACGTCGGAGGAGACGATGATGCCGCCGATGTTCTCGTTGATGCCTTGCGGGGGGGCGACGACGGTCCAGGGTCCGATGGTTTTGCCCCAGGCCTGGGGGGAGTCGTCGACGATGGCGGCGATCTTGTCGGCATGCTCTTGGAGGGCGGGCAGGGCTTTGTGGGTGTGGGCCCCGGCTCCGAAGACGGCGAGCCGGCCGCGGCCGCGCCATTGGTCGAGGACGGCGCGGATGCGCTGTTGGGCAACATCGGCGGTCACTGATTGCCCGGCCTTTGGTCCTCGAGGGGACACCGGCGAGACGCCGGGGCCACAGTTTCGGGACAGGTTCTTTGCTGAAACGGAACCCCCTTCTTGCCTTCGAGAAGGATGAGGCACCGACACCTCCTCAGGCTTGGCGGCGGTGACATGCAGGTGCCAGGGCTCACTATCCGTTCCTTCGGTGATGCGTTCTGCGGAGACGTAGCCGATCTCGCCCAGGAGCCGGGCGAGGGTCTGCCAGGTATAGCCCCAGCGATGGGCATCCTCGACTGTTCCTCCCCGGGCGGGATCATGCCAGCCGTAGAAGCCGGCCAGGGCGTGAGCCAGGTTTTCCGGGGGGTCCGGCGTCCAGCTATTCTGCTCTCCGAGGAGTTGGCGGGCGTGGAAATCGAGGTCTGGAAGGACGACCCGCAGCACGCCGCCGGGCTTCAGTATGTTCAGCCAGGCCCCCAGCGCCCGGCGGGCATCCTGGGGGATGAGGTGCTCGAGCATGTGGCGGGAGTATATCTGGTCAACGCTGTCGGGCTCGAAGGGCGAAGTGTCCCAGGCGGGCAAGACATGGTCGGCCCCGCGGCAGGGGCGGACATCTATGCCCACGTGGCCGTCCAGGCGGCCGTCACCACATCCGTAGTTGAGGCGAATCGGCTCCAGGAGTGTTGGCATGGTCGTTCCTTTGCCGCAGGGTCGGTGGCGGGTCGGGCGTCGGCCGTGGGGCCCTTCTTGACTATCGGAGCGGCGGTCGCATCGGCTTCAGCCATCCCTTTGGTGATCCGGCCGAGGGTTTACCCAACGACTACAAAGAACCTTATAGTCAGCGGTCGATATGGTTGACGGCGTCCGGCCGCAGGGCTGATGGGAACCGACTCCCCGGCCAGGCAGGTCAGGCATCCAAACGTCCGGGAGATTCGGCGATCAAGATCCTGGTAGTGTCCAACCTCTTTCCGCCGCACCACATTGGGGGGTATGAGATGCGCTGCGGCTCGGTGGTCGAAGGTCTGCGGAGCCGGGGCCACGATGTACACGTTTTGACCAGTAGCTTTCGGCCCGGCGAGGCCGAGTGCGAGGCGGCAAACGTCACCAGGGCGCTGCATCTGGTCCTGGGCCCTCCGTACCCTCCGGAAGACCTCGGTGGGATGCTCCGTTGCGAGATGGACGATCGACAGATTCTAGCCCGGGTGCTGGCGGAGACGCGTCCGGACGTAGTGGACGTCTGGGGCATGGAGTTCGCCTCCCAATCTCTGGTGGCCTCCCTCATCGAGACAGGCCATCCGGTCCATTTGACGGTTGAGGACAAGTGGCTTCTGGACGGCTACACGCGGGACCCGTTGTGTGCTGTTGCTGCTTTGGCCGGTGACCTGGGTGTTCGGATGTCGCGGAGCATCAAGCGGCTGTGCTGTCTGGGTCTTTCGCGCCCGCCGCTGGAGGGAGCCAGGGTCTGTTTCGTTTCCAGGGCGTTGTCGGATTGGTACCGCGGTGCCGGCTTCAGCCACCCTCACTGCCGGGTTCAGATCGCGGGCATTGATTTGTCGGCGTTGCGCGGCTTGGCCCCGGCGGCCGAGCCTCCACCTTTCGTGATTGTGAGCGTCGGCCAACTCACCTCGTCGCGAGGACAGGTGGACCTGATCACCGCGGCGGGCCGGGTCGCCGCAGAGGAAGGGTGCCGCTGGCCGGTGGTGGTACGAGTGGTCGGACAGGGCAGCGCGGCCTATGTTTCGAGGCTGCGGGAGCTGGGCGGGCAACATGCCTCCGAGGGCTTTCGCGTGGAGCTGACCGGCCTGCTTCCGCCGGAGCGGGTGGCGGAGTTCTACGCCGGGGCCCATTTGTTGGTCCATACTTCGCACCTTCCGGAGGGCTTGCCGAGGGTGTTGATGGAGGCCATGGGGGCCGGGGTGCCGGTGATCTCGACCAACACGGGCGGGCAGCGGGACATCCTGGATAAGGGACGCTGGGGGCCTTTGCTTGATCCCGGCGACCTGGCGGCGCTGGCCGAGGCGATCCGGGAGGCAATGATGGATCGTCCCGCGTGGCAAGCTCGAGCCCGGCGAGGGCGTCGGCACGCATTGGAGCATTTCGACATCGACAGCTACGTCGAGAAGCACGCTGACCACCTGGCTGAGGCGGCCGAGGCCGGCAAGTGCGGGACGCCGGCAGCGTGTGATGACGGGCTACCCGGCCGCAGAGATGTATCCGGCTTTGTCACCGCTCTCGGGGCGGCGGCGGAGGGCCGGGCCGCTTCGATGGTCGGCGCGAAGGAGCCCGAGCAGGCGTGGCATCTGGGTGTGGTGCTGGTCCGGGCCGGGCGCTTGGGGGCGGCGGAGACGGTCTTCTCGGGTCTGCACGATTTGGGCCCAGCCGACCCGACGAGCTTCCGGCGATCGACCTTCCATCTGGCTCAGATCGCGATGGTCCGGGGGCAATGGCAGCGGGCGGGCGACCTGCTGCGAGCTTGCCTTTCGGTGGCCCCGGACCACGCCAAGGCCCAATTCGACCTGGACTGGGCGGAGAAGCAGCGACTTCCCGACCACTTGTCCGGCCTGGCATGAATCACTGGAGGCAGGCCAGGGCATGGGGGATTCCGGAGACCAAGGGATCCGGGTGGGGGAATAGCCGGTCGATGCGCTGAGGGTCCCGCGGGCCACGGGGGCTTAGGGCAGGTCGGTTACCACGAGTCCTGCGGCTGAGGCGCATGGGGTGCGTCTTTTCCAACAAGAGTGAACCGGGTTCAAAGATCGGCAAGGAGCCAGCTGGACCCTGGACCGGCATAATCCGAATGACTGGGGGTAGAAAAGGGGGGCAAATCCAGGACCAGGGGCTGAACGGCGCGCTATATTCTCCGGGCCATGCGTCGCGGTGGGCGTCGGCAGGCACTTCCACCACCGGGCCGGACAAATGCCCACGGCGTGATTTGTTTCCCCGAAGTATTGTGAAACTGCCGGGTGTACGGGCGCAGAGGTGAGATCATATCGACGCAGAAACATAGGAATCCGCTCCGATTCCTCTTTGATTTGTTCAACAGCGTGTGGCTGGGCATCTCCCTGATCGCGGCGATTCTGTGCTACAGCACGCTGGGTTCGGCGGTGCCGGGATTTCGACAGGCGTTCGAACTCACCGAATTCCAGTATTTCAACCATTGGGTCTTCGCCGCGCTGCTGGGCCTGTTCTGCATCAGCCTCACCGTAACCACGGTCTGTCGAATCAGATTCAACCTGGGCAACGCCGGGGTACTGGGCGTTCATTCCGGCTTGCTGATCCTCTGTGCCGGTTCGGTCTTGTACTTTGGCAGGAAGATCGAGGGCGACGTGCTGCTCAGGGCGCCGAGCATCTCGATCATCTCGCGAGACCGCCTGCGGAGTGATCCGGGATCGGCGATGCTGGATGCCTTGGTGGCCGTGAAAGGCAAGGTCTGGCAGGCGAACATGCCGATGATCGGCGGCCGATATCGGCTCGAGGTCGTCGAGGTCCATCATGAGGACATGACCACCGCCTCGAATGTCCTATTGGAGGTGACCGTGGGCGACGAGCCGCCCCGGATGATCGAGATCAGCCAGTCAGATCCGGCCGGGGGGTTGGTCAGCCTCAATGACCAGATCCTGCTGCAGCTCAGCCCGGCGAACATCACGGACCAATTCTACGACGAGTCCACGCCGATGCTTCGGGTAACCCACCAGGGTAGGGCGGTGGATTTGGAGTTGGCTTCCCTGCCTTATTACAAGGAGCGTTTCGTACCCGAGGCCGGGCCCATCTGGTACAGCAACGGCGCGGAGGTGACCTCGCGTCGCCACCGTCCGCTGAAGCCCTTGGAATACTGGGAAATGCCCATTTCACCGGACGGCTCGGGGCAGGCCGGAATCGCCGGCTGGCCGATCGAGATCGAGATCGACGGCTATCTCCCGTATGCCCAGCTCGAGCGGGTGCCGGTGCCGGGAGGGAGCGAGTTCAATCCTATCATCCTGGTGGAGTTGTCCAACGATGGGGGAGGGCGGGAGCACTGGCTGACGGCCCAGGTCCCGGCCGGCTCGTTGGCCGAACTGGCCGATGGTAGCAGCGTGGAATATCGGTGGATCGGTGCGGCAACGGAGATCGACCGGGCATGGAAGGCTGCCGTGGATGGCCGACACGTCCTGGAGGTGTACGTCAAAGACAAGGACCTTCGCCGAGAGTATGACGTGGCCGCGGGGCAGACCATTGAGGTCGAGGGCAGTGACTACACGTTGAGGGTTGAGCAGCTTCTGCCGAGTTGGCCTCTGATGACCGCCGGCTTCGAGGGGGCCCGGACACCGGCCGCCTTGGTCTGGGTCGAATCGCCCAACCACCAGTTCCAGCGGTCGCTCCTGGAGCGCTATCCCGGCTTGAGCCAGGACCGCGATCGACAGGGCCGGAAGATCCTCGCGACCGGCGGCCCGGTGGATGAGAACATCGAGATACGATACACCGACGCCTCGGTCGACCGCTTTGTGGTCTTTGCGGGAGACAACCTGGCTCCTACGGTGGTGCACACCGCCCCGGGCGGCCAGCGAACGATCGTTGGACTCGAGGTCGGTCGCCCATTTCGCCCCGGGAACGGCGCGTCGTTGGTGCTCCGCGAGCATTTGGTCCGCCCGAGGATGACTGAAGTTCCTCGGGTCATTCCTCCGAGCCAGCGTCGCCCCTTTTCCAACGTACGGCGCAACCATTCGCTGATGCGGGTGGTGCTGAGGTCCACCATCGAGGACTGGTCCCAGCACATCTGGCTGCCGTACAGCTTGTACAACGCGGATCATCAAGGCGACACACCCGCGACGATCGTGCCGGAGGTACCCGGGCTGGGCGAAGTTTCGCTGGTGTACGGTCGAACTCCGCGACGGTTGCCCGGCCGAATAACGCTCGAACGACTGCAGACCGACTTTTACCCGGGCCGCCAGCGCCCCAGTGCGTGGACCAGCCACATCCGTTACGAAGACCCCGATTCCGGCCGGATCGTGCGGACCGCAGCCTATCTCAATCACACTGCTAGATTCGGTCCGTGGAGGGTTTTTCAGGCCACTGCGGCGGGGGACCATGAGTCGTGGACCGGCCTGGGGGTGGGGAATCGCGACGGGGTTTTGACGATGTTGGCCGGTTGCACGCTGATCTCGCTGGGCATGATCTACGCCTTCGCGGTGAAGCCGATTCTCATCCGGCGTCGCAGGAAGACGTTGACGAGTATCGATGAGTGGAGCGACCCGCCCGAGGACCCCGGCATGCTGGTCCGGCCGTCACCACCGGCAACGAGTCGGCCACCGGAGCAGGTGGTCGCCGCAATTGCGCTGGTCTTTACCATCATGATGGGGGCCGGGGCCCGCTCGGTCTTCGCGGCAGACGGGCCGGCGGGGGCGATTTGGCGGGAGAGCGGTTCGCCGGCGCAGGAGCTGCTGGCCATCCAGGAGCAGGGCGGCCTCGACTCGGACACCCTCGGGGCGTTGGTCATCCAGTACAACGCCCGCTATTCCACCGTAGAGGCCTGGGCCCGCAACATGGTCGACACCATCTGTGGACCCGGGTCCTTGTTGGGCCTGGATCCCTTGGTGGCGGCGGTCGAGCTGATGTTCAACGGCCAGTCTTACAATGACCAGCCGATTATTCTCATCAAAGACAAGGCCCTGCGGCGGGACGTGATCGCCCACCCGGTGGAGCTGAGCGACGAGGAGAGAAGTCGAATCCTGCGGACCGGCATGGTCAGTTTCGAGTTTCTGAATTCACCCGAGGTGGTCGGCATATTGGCGACCCTGGCCTCGGACGCCCGGCGGAAGAAGCCCATGGACCGGCTGAGTGCGGCGATGGAACACTTCAATCATCTCGAGCGGAGCCTGACCATCGTACCCTCCCCGACGGGCCGATCGGACGGGGCCTGGTTTACGGTAGATGCCCTTTTTGCCAACGCCGGCGTCCCATCCCATCTGGTGGAGCACCATTCGCTCCAGCCGGTGCCCGGGGTGAGTCAGGAGGCGGCTAGGGAGATCCTCCGATCTTATCTGCGTTTGCGGGAATCCTGGTTGGGGCGCGACGTGGCCGGCATCAACGCGGCCATCGGCGACTTGGAGAGGGTATTGCCGACCCTGGCCCCGCCGGGGGTTTACCCCTCTGCGGCGAAGCGCCGGTTGGAGGTCACTTACCACCGCCTGCACCTGATGCGTTGGGCCTGGGCGAGCTACATCGCCGCCTTCTTCGTCTCGATCTTCGCGGTGGCCACGCGTTACCGCTGGGTTCGGGCGGTGGCCTTGGTCTTTCTGCTGGGGGCGGTCGGACTGCACGGCTGTGCACTCGGCCTGCGCTGGTATGTCGTCGGCCGCATTCCGGTGGCCAACATGTATGAGGCGGTAGTTTCGTCGACCTGGCTGGGGGCGATGTTCGGCCTGGTCTTGGAGGTGTTTACCAAGAAGCGCATCTACCTTCTGGCGGCCGGCCTGCTGGGATTCTTCGGGCTGGCCCTGCCGGAACTCAACATCATCCACAGCAACATCGAGACCATGATGCCGATTCTGGACGACGTCATGTTGCGCATCCACACGGTGTTGATCATCGGCAGCTACGCGGTAATCACTCTGGCGTTTGCGGTGGCCAATTGCTACCTGGTGGTGTCGGCGTTTCGCGATCGTACGATCGTGGCCCAGGCTACTATCGGGGCGGAACTGGGGGCGATCCTCTGCCTGATCATGGCCCGGGTGGGTCTGTTGGCGGATTTCAACGCCGCCGGGGTGCTCCTCTGTTTCGGATCGTTCATCGTTGGAGGCGGCCTGTCTCTGGTGGGCGGCTGTGCGGCGGTACTGGGCAGCCCCGGGCCGGCCTCGGCGACGATGGAGGTTGCCGATTGGCCAATAAGGAGTGGGGTCCTGGCAGAGTTCGACCTCTCCCACCGGGTTTTGCTGTATACCGCGACGGTGGCCTTGTTTGTGGGTCTGGTTTTGGGGGCGGTGTGGGCGGACTATTCGTGGGGCCGGCCCTGGGGGTGGGACCCCAAGGAGGTATTTGCCCTCAACACCTGGCTGGTGTATGCGATTCTCATCCACCTTCGCCTGGTCACCCGCCGCCGGGCACTTTGGATGAGCGTCTTGAGCGTCTGCGGTTTTGCGACGATGCAGTTCAACTGGTGGGTGGTCAACTTCTACATCGTGGGCCTGCACAGCTACGCCTAGGCGAGGATGAAGCAGCCCGCCCCCGTCTTGATTCAGTAGACCTCTTCTAGAAGCCGCTGCTCGGACCGCATGCGGGCAGCCAGGTCGGGCCGGCCGAGTCGTTCGCCGATCAGGTTGATGACGCAGAAGACACCCTTCTCCATTCCCTTTCGCCCGCACACATAGACGAGGGTGTCGGGTTTTTCGAGGGATCGGGCAATCTCATGGCGGCGTTGCCATAAGCGGACCTGGACGTACAGCTTGTTGTCGTGGGTGGGCAGCTCGTCGGGGAAGGGGTTTTGCTCTGATTCACGGCTCAGGGCGGTGGCGTACCGGAAGTTGGGCCGGTCGAGGTAGGATCGGAACTCGTCGTCATACAGGAGCGTGCCTGAATGCTGCACCCCGAAGACCAGCAAGACCTGGCTCTGATAATCCTGGTCGAACATTTCCTGGAGCATGCCCCGGTAGGGGGCGATCCCGGTTCCGGTGGCGACGAAGATGAGATCGCGCCGGTGGAAGTCCGGCGGGAGGAGGAAACGCTTGCCCACCGGCCCGGTGATTTGGACATTCTCGCCCGGTTGGAGGTCGCACAGGTATTTGGAGCACACGCCCGGGGTGCTTATCTCCTGGACGGTTTGGTCGTGCCAGAAATGGCGCACGACGACGACCGACACGGTGTTCCAGTCTCCGTGGTCACCTTTTGATTCCGAGGAGACGGAATACAGCCGCAGCTTGTGCGGTCTCCCGGTGCGCGGGTCGTCCCCATCCGGAATGACCCCTACACTCTGGCCCGGCAGATAGGCCAGCCCAGGCGAGTCCAGAACGAGATGCCGGATATCATTGGCCGGCGGCCCGTCGGGCGGGGTAAGCCGGTGATTCTCGAGCACCGTTCCCGACAAAGGATTGGCCACGGTGAACAGATTTAGGGGGATTTCCCTTTGGGTGGCTAGTTGCCTCATGGCTCATTCCATCCTCACTTTCGATGGCTCGCCTCAGGCAGGTCGAATCGAGGGCACAAGCAGTCGACGGTGATCCCGCGTCCTCCTGCGGCCCATCCGGCGACCGGTGCGATGCTGCAGGCACTGGCGGGCAGGCCTTTGGTGGCACCCGATCGCTTGTTTGGGCACTGGCGGGCAAGCCGCCAGTGGCACCCAGCAGCCAGTGGGACCCAGTCGTCGGTGGCACCGAGCCGGCAGTGACACCAAGCTGTTGGTGGCACAGCCAGTGTTGGGGCTTTCGTTCTATCCGCTCGAGCCTGCTTGATTGTAGGCGGACACGATGTCTAAGTTCTGGGCGGGTCGGACCGGCGCAGGCCAGTGGGGGAATCCGGGGGATTCGGCGGCTGGTAGGGCGAGGCGGGATGGCAGGCGCTGCAATCGACTAACGGGTCTGGAGCGCGGTCGTAGTTTTTGGGGGCGTGTTCCTCGCTATGACAAGTGAGGTTACAGATTCCCATCTCCGGCGGGGTCGTGTCGATTGTGAAGGCCTGGCTGGGCGTGTATGTCCCGAAGCGGTTGCGCAACTCGATATCGTAGCCGCCCTGAATGGCGAACTCGAAGTTGATCAGACCCGCCTCACCGGGATCGGTTGGCGCGTGCACGTCGTGACAGATGATGCACGGGGCGTCCTCCCCATCGACGTGTTTATGATGATAATCCTCGAACGCGTTGTCCCCGTCGACGGTGGCCGCGGAGTCATGGCAAGTCCAGCAAAGGGCATAGTCGGTGGCCGAGTAGGCCGTGTCATCGGCGACGGCGTACTGGTCCCGGAGCATGGACCGATGCCGTGATCCGTGATCTTGGTGGCAGTGGCCGCAGCTTTCGGCCCCGAGTTCGTCGGCATGGGTGCTGCCGGTAAAGGTGGACTTGTCGTAGCCCGTTCCGAAAGAGGTACCGGGGAAGGCAACGCCGGGCGGCGGGGCGCCGTCGTGACAGGTGAGGCAAAACTGTGCCTTGGTGCCGCTGAAGGGGTCGCCGGAGTCGGGATTGACCAGCAAAGCCGCAGAGTTGGCCGTATGCGGGTTGTGGCAATCGGTACACTCCAGGCGAGAGCCGTCGGCTTGGTCAAGGGCGCTTACGTTATGGTGGGTGGCCAGGGCGAATTGGGCTTGCAGATCGGTCGAGGCGGGCCCGTCGGCATCGTGGCAGGAGAAGCACAGGCCCTCTTCCTCTCTGAGGGGATCGCCGGGGATTGGCGGCTGGGACCCGTCGGCGGGGGCGAGCATCTTTCGTTTGGCGGAGCCGTGACCGGTGTCGTGACAACCGAAGCCATCTCCATTACCGAAGCAGGTCACCGGGCCGGCAGCCCCGCCGGCCTGGTGCGCTGCGGCGGACCAGAGTGAGGCGTCGATTGGGGTCGGGAAGACGCCGGCGCTGAAGGGGACGGCACCGCCGGCGCCATCGTTGTCGTGACAGGCCAGGCAGAACGGCTCGAGCTTGACGGCTTCCGCCTGATCGGAGGATGGATCACCATCCAGGACCACCACGGCCGCGGGGTTGGTCGGGTCATCCACGTTCTTGAGGCGCACGCGCCCGTGTTGATGCTCCGACATCTCGTGGCAGACGACACAATCCTCATCCGTAACCGCCCTTCCCTGAACATGGTGGGAAGCCAGGCCGAACTCATCCACGATCGGGCGGCGTTGTCCTTGGGCCGTGTCATGGCAGCCGGTGCAGAACGTTCCGCCGGCGAGGGTGAATCCGGCGCTGTGGAGGTGACAGCCGGTGCAATCGGCGCCTTCGTTATGCGCGGTGCCGCCGCCGTCGTGCCGGTGGTGGCTGGTGGTCGTATGGCAGACCTGGCAGATGCCGTCGTTGGCCCCGGCGCCGTCACTGAAGCTGCCGGAGCCGGTTCGGGCGGTGAAGAGCACGGTCTGGTCGACATCGAGTGTTTGGTTGTGGACCGCGTTGGCGACCAGCGCCAGGTTGAGATTGGCGGGGTCGTGGATTTGGTGGCATTCGAGGCAGGTAGGCTGCCAGGAGGCCCCCGTGGTGTGGACGGTGGGGTGGTCGGCGCCTTGGTGGCAGGCGACGCAGAACTGCTCGAGTTGGGCGGGATCTCCGGTGACGATGATGGTGGATGAGCGAACCGCGGGGTCCTGCCAGAGGCGAACCTGGCCCTGACGGTGTTGACTGGTGTCGTGACAAACGGAGCAATCGTCGTCGGTCGACGAGTAGCTCCCGAAGTGGTGTCCGCCACTGCCGTCGGGGCCGACCACGGCCGGGCGTGGACCGCGGGGAGTGCTGTGGCAGCCGACGCAGGAGGTCTGGCCGGAGGGCAGGAAGCCGCTGGCGTGGGGGTGGCAGGTGGTGCAATCGGCGCCCTCGTTGTGCGGCAAGCCTCCTCCATCGTGGCGGTGATAGGCGGTGGCGGTGTGGCAGACTTGGCAGATGCCGTCCCGGGAGGCGGGGTCTCCGTCGGAGAAGCTGCCGGGCCCGTGGGAGGCGGTGAGCGCCACCGGTTTGTCTTGGTCAAGGGTCTGGTTGCGGACCAGGGCAGTGATCATCGACAAGTTTGTGCCATCCGGGTCATGCAGGTCGTGACAGGTCGGGCAGCTCGGTCTCCATCTTCCGACCACGGCATGGGTGATGTAGTTGGCTTCTCCGTGACAGGCCCCGCAGAAGGGCACCAGTTTGTCGGCCTCGGCGGGATCGGTGGCCGGGTCGCCCTCCAAAACGACTACTGAGGTTGGATTCAGAGGTGAATTCCAGATCCGCACGCGACCCTGCTGGTGCTGGGTCATTTCGTGACAGGCTTCGCAACTGGAGTTCTCTTGCGGCAAGCCCCACAATGAGTGACCTCGAGTGCCTTCGGCGTCGGTGATTGCCCGGCGCGGCCCTTGCGGCGAAGTGTGGCATTCCACGCAGGCCAATCCCGCACCGGGTGAACCGCTGGGGGTGGGGTCTGGTCCGCCGCCCAGTTCGATTCCACAGCCATAACCCCAGCAGAAGACGGGGAGCATGCTGAGTAGTGCACAAACCGCCGCCTTCGAGCCAACAACACACATCTCCAGCGGTCGCCGGATCATGGGATTCTCCTGGGATGTAGTCTTGCGTCTTGATGGTTCCAGGCACGCGCCGAAGTCACCCGACGCGCGGACCACGCCGTTATCTCATTCATCGGCGGAGAAGCCCGGACTCCTGGTGGGATATAACCCGGCACTTCGGCTCCCGGTGGCAGGTGCCCCGGCCAAGGCGAGACCCACTCGAGATACTCAGCGGGTTCCGCGCTCGCCCGTTATTGTACTGCTTGGCGGCTCCTGTCTCGACGGTCAGGTAAACGAGCATCTGCGGGTTAGAGCACTTTAAGCATGACATGGCGCATACCCACATGAGGTAAACCACCC
>CAZFMS010000099.1:0-12853 GCA_964520125.1 uncultured Planctomycetaceae bacterium | reverse complement strand
GCGCCGCCACCAACATCGGCCGCCGAATCCTCGACGGCCAACCCGGCGCCGTCCAGGGCCACCTGAGATTCCTCGCCGCCGGCAGCAGCAAGTACCCGTTAGAGGTCCTCAAACTCGCCGGCGTAGACATGACCACCCCCCAACCAATCGAAGACACCATGAACCTCTTCGGCGATCTAATGGACCAGTTCGAAGCCCTCCACACCAAACAAACCGCCAGCCGCTAGAGCGTTTCCCGCAGCAGCGAACGATCAGAGCCGCGACCGTCAGGGAGCGACGAGTGCCACTGGCAGCTTGCCTGCCAGTGCTCTCCTCCAGCGGCCGAGGCCCAACGTGCACCACGGCAACGGGTGCCCCGGGCAAGCTCCGCTTGCCCGTGCGTACCCCAATTGCCCACCCAGCAGACCATCCCCCGCTCGCCCCCCTCCGTCCGACGCCCTGACCGCTTTTCTTCGACCCGTCCCAATACTGTGAACTTGCGCGGTGCGCAACCTTCAAAGCGTGCTCTCCTGATGTGTTATTCGGACCTTCTTATGCCGGGCCGTTCCGCAGCTTTCTAACATTATTCATGCCCGGTACCACCGTCGGGAGCCGATAAACAAGATCATCGCACGCCATGTGCTGTTTCAACGCCCGGCCCAGGTCGCACCTGCTGTGGGATCTCGTCAATGTCGGATGAAGGGACCAAGCGTCGTTTGCAGACGGGTGGCAACTCAAAGCGCTTGAAGACATCGGCGGGCTTGGGGTTGTTGTTGGTGTGCTGGGTGGCGATGGAGGCGCCGACCATCCGCCACGGTTGCGACCTGACGGACTTCGGACAGGCCGCGACCATCGCCCACCGGTTGGCCCACGGCGACCGACCGTTCGTTGACAGCATTCACAGCACGGTCACGCTGTCGGAGTACTATGCGTCGTGGTTGTTTCGGTTGATGCCGAATGCGACGCTGCTTGACCTCCGCATCGCGAACAGCGTTGTGGCGTTCGCGTCCTACGCGGCTGTGTTCCTGCTACTTTGCGGGCTCACCAAGCCGTCCCTGGCGCTCTTGTGTACGGCGGCCTCGATGCCGGTCGTGCGAAGCTGGTTCACGCAGGTTCCGACGTATCACACTTTGCCGGCCACCGCTGCTATTATGTCGATTGCACTGTACTCGGCGGCCCTGCGTCGGCCCGAATCGCACTCGCGTTACGGGTTGGCGTTTGTCGGCGGCATCGTGGGGGCATTGGCGGCGACCTGCCGGCTTCCGCTGCTAGGATTGGCTGCCCTTCCGGCCGCGGCATTGGCTCCGGCATGGATAGCCGGCGCTGGTGGACGCAGGGCACTTGCCCTGCCTTTCGCCTACCTCATCGGATTCATGATCTTCCTGGGGCTGGTGGCGGGGCTGGTCATTCAGGCCGGCCTGGGTTCGGTGGCAATAGAGCGCTATCTGATGCTGACCAGCCGAGGAGAATATGGGTCGGAGAGCATCACTTTACTCCGGTACGGGCTGCGGGATTTTCTGATGTCGGGCGTCGTCGCCGCCAATTATCTGGCGGTGTTCGTATTGCTGATGAGCGCGGCGACGGCATGGGTTCCCCGGTGGTTGCGGGTGGCACTTGCGATGGCCGCGGCGATCATCTTTGCAAGGTACTTGGGCATGCGAGACACCCATACCGCACGCATCATGGGCTTCGGTCTGGTCGGCGTGACGCTGAGCTTGCTCACCTGGTGGCCGCGCCACGGCTGGAGCATCGCGGATCGCCGATTGGCTGTTGAACGCTCATTCCTTTGCCTCGCGGCCGTTTACGTTATGATTCTTTTCTTGGCGGGGTCCAATACGGGGCAAAACGCCCTGGTCCATGTCTCGCATCTGTCGATCGCCTTGTCCATCCTGTTGATTCTCGAATTGCCGAAACGGATGCACCGGCTGGGAAAGCCCTGGTTCCTCCACGCGACCGTGAACCGGGCAACGGCGGTCGGCGTCGTGGCGGCGGTCGTGCTCGCCTCGCTCCACTGCTGGGTCGTGTATGGCTCATATCGGGACACGTTTTCGGTGCGTCAGCCGGAGCGGCAAGCGGCGTTTCGATCGGCTGCATTGGCGGGCATCACCTCAACCGCAAGTCGGGTCGCGTCGGTCGACCGACTCGTCGAATACGTTCGGCAGCGGGTCCGGCCTGGAGGCTATCTCCTGGCCTACTATGATATTCCACTGGTCTATTTTGCAACCGGGACCCGACCTGCCGCCTGTGCCTCCTGGATGATGGAAGCCTGGCCAGCCACGCTGGAGCACCAGGTGCTCGCCGACATGCTCGCCCGGTCCCGGATTCCCGAGCTGGTGATACGAAACAGGGTCTTTCCGGGCCGCAAGTGGCCGGCTCATGAAGCGGGAAACCAGAAGAACTACACCGACGACACCTACGCGTGCGATGACCCGCAGGGACATCCGATCAACGCATGGGTTGAAGCGAACTACGCGCTGGCTGACCGAATCGGTCCGTTCGAGATATGGTCTCCCAGGACCGCCGGCACGTCTGACAACGCGGGACGGGCACAGTTGTTGGCAGCGACCGACGACCCGATTGACGATCAGTGATGAACTCTGGCAAGCCACAAGCACTGACTTTGAGCAAGGCGCGGGTGCCCGACGACTTTATCCGAAGAGGCATCTCCGTCGTCGTCCCCGCGTACAACAGCGAGCACACGTTGGCGCCGCTGGTCGACCGGTTGAAGGATGTCCTGCGGAAACATGGAGACGTTTTCGAGATCATCCTGGTCAACGACGGAAGCACCGACGGAACCTGGGGGCGTGCGGAGGCGCTGGCGGCGGAACAACCGCAGGTTTCGGCCATCGATTTGGCGCGGAACTACGGCCAACACAGTGCCCTGTTGTGCGGAATTAGGGTGGCGCGCTATGGCACGATTATCACGATCGACGACGACTTGCAGCACCCGCCGGAGGAAATCCCAAAGCTGCTTGAGCGGCTGGAAGACGACGTCGACGTCGTGTACGGGACGCCGCATGCCGGGCAACACGGAATCTCGCGAAATCTGGCCTCGCGGCTCACCAAGCTGGCGCTGCGGAGCGTGATGGGTGCCGCCACGGCTCGCCACGTCAGCGCCTTTCGGGCGTTTCGGACCAGGTTGCGCGGAGCATTCGCGAAACATGAGAGTGCGTTCGTTTCAATCGATGTTCTGTTGACTTGGGGCACGACCAGATTCACGTCGACCACCGTGCGTCACGATCCGCGTCGGGTCGGGCGATCCAATTATACATTCGGCAAGCTGCTTAGACACGCATTGAACATGATGACGGGATACAGCGCCGTATCGCTGCACGTGGCGAGTCTGATCGGATTCGCCTTGACGACGTTCGGGCTGCTCGTGCTGGCGTATGTATTCGGCCGTTTCGTGATCGAAGGCAGCACCGTGCCGGGGTTTCCCTTTCTCGCGTCGATCGTGGCCATTTTTTCCGGAGCACAACTGTTCTGTTTGGGTATCGTCGGAGAGTACCTTGCGAGAGTCTACTTCCGATCCATGAAGCGGCCCACCTACGTGGTGCGGGCCGAGCGCTCGAGAGCGGAATCGTCATCGATACACCGGAGTCTGGCCAGTGCCTGAAGAATACACCCTCGAACGGATCCGCGAATTCTGGCATCAACAGGCGCTGGCATTCGGTGAGGAACCGGAGGCTTCGTGGTCCGATCGGCCGGTGATCGAAATGGAAATCCGGAACATCGTAGAACATCTTGAAAACGGTCATCGTGTGCTGGACATCGGTTGCGGCAACGGGTTTTCGACCGTGCGGTTTGCGTCAGCTCGAGATGTTCGGGTGCGCGGTCTGGACAACATTCCGGAAATGGTCGAACGGGCCCGGCACCGACTCGCGGCGTTCGACGAGGAGTTGACCGGCAGGGTCGGTTTTGACGTTGGCGACATCACCACGCTCAATGAGCCGGACGGGCACTATGACAGGGTCGTAGTGATCCGAGTGTTGATAAACCTCCGGTCGTGGGATCGGCAGACACGCGCCCTTCACAACTGCGCCCGCGTTCTGAGGCCCGGCGGTCTGCTGTTGCTGTCGGAAGCGACCGTTCAGGGCTGGCGGAACCTCAATGCGTTTCGCGGCGAATGGGGCATGGATCCCATACCGGTGCCTCCGTTCAACGAGTATGTCGACGAGGATCGACTTGCCGCGGCGGTATGTGAACTCTTCGAGATCGTGGAGATACGGGACTTCGCCAGCACGTACTACGTCGGAACGCGGGTGCTGAAGCCGCTGCTGGACGAGGCGCTTGGCGGCCGCGCGAAAGTCGCGGATCCCAACATGCACTGGAACCGGTTCTTCTCTTCGCTGCCAGCCGCCGGCGACTATGGCACGCAGAAGCTGTTCGTTCTCCGTAAGCGGTGAGAGCCGATGTCGAGGATCGCCGTACAACCTGATGCGCCGCGACGGGGTCCGCGGATGTTGCCGCCCGGTCGGATCCCGCCGCGCCGCACTGACGCCCGGCCCATTCCCTTCAACCGCCCGTTCCCAACGGGAAGCGAACTCAGGTACATGTCGGATGCGATTCGGCGCGGTCGTATCTCAGGCGGCGGGGAATACACGAATCGATGCGAGCAATTGCTCGAAGAGGCAATGGGTATCTCCAGGGCGATCTTGACCACATCATGCACCCATGCCTTGGAAATGGCCGCGCTGCTGCTAGATGTCGGACCCGGCGATGAGGTCATCGTGCCGTCGTTCACCTTCGTCTCCACGGCGAATGCGTTCGCACTGCGCGGTGCCCGACCGGTGTTCGTGGACATCCGCGAAGACACGTTGAACCTGGACGAATCATTGCTGGAGCGTGCGATCACGACGCGAACGAAGGCGATCGTGTGCGTACACTACGCGGGCGTGGCGTGCGAGATGGACGCCATCATGGAAATCGCCGGGCGGCGGGGCCTCCCCGTCGTGGAGGACAACGCCCACGGGCTGTTCGGGCGGTATCGGGGCAAGCCGCTGGGCTCGTTCGGCGTGATGGCCACGCTGAGCTTTCACGAGACGAAGAACATCTCGTGCGGCGAAGGCGGGTCGCTTCTGATCAACGATCCAGCCCTGAACGAGCGGGCGGAGATCATTCGCGACAAGGGCACCGACCGCAGCCGGTTCTTCCGCGGTGAGGTCGACAAGTACACGTGGGTCGGCTTGGGGTCGAGCTACACCCCGTCGGAATTGTTGGCCGGCTACCTCCTCGCACAACTGGAAACCCGAGCGCTGATCCAGGAGGAGCGCCGAACCATTTGGGAGTATTACCATCGCTGTCTGCGACCGTGGGCGTCGCAAAACGACGTTCGCTTGCCAGTCGTGCCGGCCGACTGCGACCAGGCCTTCCACATGTATTACATGCTGCTGGATTCCCCGGAGCGGCGACAACAACTGATCAGACATTTGGGAAGACAACGCATCCTGGCCGTGTTTCACTATCAACCGCTGCATCTTTCCGAGATGGGCAGACGCTTCGGCGGGAGACCGGGCCAATGCCCCGTCGCCGAACGGATCAGTGATCGGATACTCCGGCTGCCGTTCTACACCGAAATGACGACGGAGGACCAGGATCGTGTGATCGAGGCGGTTGGGGTCGAGAAGGAGTCGGGAGGCCACTCTTCTGCCGACCCCTTTTCCGTCCTCTTCCGGACCGACCGCCCACCGCCTATCGGATAGCCCATGTCCTCGCCAAGCCCAACACCAAAACGACCCCAGGGCCTTCCCCGGCCCTCCCGGTCCCCAATCGTGAATCCCCAATCCCCAATCCCCAATCCCCAATCCCAAGCGTCAACTGTCAATCGTCCATCCGAACTCCCCCCCCACAGAGAACACGGAACAAGACTACTAGTTGTCTTGACCAAAGGAGCCTTCCAGATGTCGCCACCGTTCCCAGAGCGGCCGACCGACAGGGATCGTGCATACAGCCAACATAGCGGCCGAGACTTTGCGGCCGTTTGCGGGCGTTTGCACTTTTTTTATTGCCCGCCGCACCACTGCCCCCCCCGGGGTGAAAAAAATGCTGCCCGGCAGGAGAAAAAATGACCCGTCACCGACCACTGACCACTGAACACTGAGAACTGATCACTGAGAACTCTGTTTCTTTTCGCCCAACGCCATGAACCGAATCAAGGACCAGCCAATGAAAGGAAGAGGCCTGCAGGGGGGGGTAATCACCTGCCGATCGGCAGCGGGAGGCTGCCGTCGTCCCGCGGCAGAGGATCCGGCGGGGAGATGGAAACGGGGATATGCCCTAATTGGACCTCCCCGCGCTCGACCTTCTCCGCCAGGGCCAGGCATTCCTCGTACAGGGCGCCGAGCATCCCGGCCTCATCCACCACCCGCTTCTGCTCGCCCTGTACGTAGATGATGCCCTTACCCTTGCCGGCGAAGACCGCCACGTCGGCGCCCTCGGCCTCCCCCGGCCCGTTGACCACGCAGCCCATCACCGCCACCTTGATCGGCACCTTGATCTCCGCCAGCTTCGCCCGAACCTGCTGCACCAAAGTCAGCAGATCCACCTCGATCCGCCCACACGTCGGGCAGGCGATCAGCTCCGGCGCGACCCGCGGACGCAGCCCCAGGCAGTTGAGCATCTCCCGGGCGTCCTCTACTTCCCGCACCGGGTCGCTGGCGTAGCTGATCCGCACCGTGTCGCCGATCCCCTCGGCCAGCAGGGCCCCCAGGGCGACCACCGACCGAATGCACCCCGTCTCCTGCGGGCCGGCATGGGTCACCCCCAAGTGCAGCGGGAAGTCGTGCCGCTCACTGATCGCCGAATAGGCCCGGATGGCGATCCGCGCATCGATCGACTTGGCACTGAGCACCAAATCGCCAAAGTCGTTCTCCTCGAAGATGTGCAGGTAGTCGTCCAGCTTCTCCAGCATCAAGCCGATCATGTGCCCCGCGGGATCCTCTTCCAGCCGAGTCTTCTCCTCGGCCCGCCGGCTCTTGTCCCGCCGTTCGACGACGCTGCCTTCGTTGACCCCGATGCGGATGGGAATGCCCCGCTCACCGCACGCCCGGATCACCCGATCCACCTGTTTGCGGTTCCGGATGTTGCCGGGATTCAGCCGGATCTTGTGGACCCCGGCCTCGATCGCCTCGAGGGCCCTTTGGTAGTGAAAATGGACATCGGCGACGATGGGCACCGGCACCTGCGGCAGGATATGGGTCAGGGCCTGGGTATCGCGAACCTCCGGCACCGCCACCCGCACGATGTCCGCCCCGGCCGTGGCCAAGGCGTGAATCTGGGCGACCGTCGCGTCCACGTCGTGGGTCGGCGTGCTGGTCATCGACTGGATCGAGATCGGCGCAGAACCCCCGATGGGCACCGGACCGACTCGAACCTGACGTGTCTTGCGGCGAGGCTTCATCTGCAAAACTTCTCGGGCCACGAGGAACAACCTGCGATTCTGACCGTACATTCTAGCACGGCGGCACGCTTCTGGAAGACTGTTCGGCAGCCAGGATCGCCGCATGGCCGGGCCCCAGAGCCGGGAAATGCGCACGCCACCATCCTTGGTAGGCCGAGACAGCACCCGAGCAGGAGTCGGCTTCGCAGATCTGCAAGGTCTCGGAGAGACTTGACGTCGGGGCAGGCATGTCGATGATCTTGCGGAGGTGTTTCAGGTTGCCAGGACCGTAGGGCGGCCTTGCAGGGCAACGGGACGGCGAGGGTATGGACATGGCGGAATCGACTCGAGTCGGGGTGACCAAGGCGTGGCCCCAGGTGACTACCTTGCTGGCGATGGCCTTGACATTCTCGGCGGGGTGTCAGAGCCCGGGCCAAGGGCTTCGCACGGATGCCGATCCGGTCACCACGCCGGACCGGGCCGAGCCTCGCCGAGTCCTGCTGGGCACCTCGGTCGAGGGTCGGCCGGTCGAGTGCCTCGAATTCGGCCGGGGCGGCGACGTAGTGTTGATAATGGCCACCATCCACGGCAGCGAGGCCGCCGGCACTCCACTTGTCAGAATGTTGGCCGATCACCTGACCGAGCGCCCGGCCTTGCTGGAAGGTCGCCGGGTCTTGCTCATGCCCTTGGCCAATCCCGACGGCCTGGCCCGAGGCGCCCGGCACAACGCCCGGGGTATCGACCTGAATCGCAACTTCCCGGCCTCGAACTACCGCTCCGCCTCGAACCACGGTGAATCATCCTTGTCCGAGCCGGAGAGCATCGCGATTCACCGGGCCCTGGAGACCTACCGGCCCGATCGGATCGTCACCATTCATCAGCCGTTGAGTTGCATTGATTACGACGGGCCGGCGGAAGACCTGGCCCGGGCGATGGCCGCTCACACCGATTTGCCGGTCACCAAACTCGGCGGCCGGCCCGGGTCACTGGGTTCCTACGCCGGGATCACCATGGGGATACCGATCATCACCGTGGAATTGCCGGCCGCCGCCACGGCGCTGGATGGCCCGGCGTTGTGGAGGCAATATGGGGAGATGCTCCTGGCGGCAATTCGATTCGGCGAACCGGAGCATAGGGTCTTTCAGCAGGCTAGCGATTGAGATTCCGGCCGGCAACGCATCCGTGTAGTTAATCCAGGTCTGCCGACGGAGATCGGCGTCTTGCCGGCAGGAAGACGGCGACGGCGGTGGCGATGATCAGGGCGACGTCCAAGGCAATAGTCATCAGGCCCGCCTTGGTGCTGTTCTTGCCGAAGCAGCCGCAATCGATGTTCAAGCCCTTGTAAAGGCCCGCGTAACTGACCGAGGCGATGAACATCAGGCACATGGCGGTGATGAGGACCGCGCCGACGCGGCGCGTGCGCGGCAGGATCAAGGCCACTGCCGCGCCCACCTCGACCCAGGGCAGGAAGATCGCCGCCAGGTTGACCAACTGCTCGGGGAGGATCTGGTAGTTCTTGATGTCCAGGGCGAACTGTCTGGGCTCGGCGATCTTGAAATACGCGGCGTAGAGGAACACGCCCGCTACGCAGAGGGCGCAGAAGTGGGCCAGGACAGTGCGGAGCTTGCTGGTGGCTCCGCCATTCAAGGCTCGGCCCCGGCGACGATGCAGTCATCGAACTGGCAGGAAACCTCGATTTCCTCCCAGCCGTTCGTATAGACCTGTACGTCGGTGTAAGAGTATTCACGAAGAACGGCCGCGACATTGTGGCTGGCCTCGCAATCTCGGCCGCCGCAGTAGACGACTACCTTTTCCTCGAGGGGGATCACGGCGGTGACGTTTTCAATCATCTCGTAGACGGCGCTGGAGGGAAGATGAACGGCCCCGCGCAGGTGCCCGTCCAGGTACTGATGTTCCTCGCGGGCGTCAACCAGAAAGGCCGCGCGGTCGTTGATGTATTGGTGCACCTGTTTGGCGGTCAATTCGGTGAATTCCGGCGCGCTGGTCGACGGCTTCGGCGGCACCTGGCGTATCCAGTCCAGCTTGTGCCAGCCCAGGTTGGCCGCGGCCGCCACCGTGCCGCTCAACAGCAAGACGCCCACAATCGTGAAGAGGTCGCGTCGCACAACGAGTTCCTCATGCACTCCCGGTGAGAGGCCGGGCTCATGGCTCGGCCGCTCGCCGGGACGTGACTGATCCATTTACAACTTGCCGCCCCGTCATTCGGTTGCGGTTCTTCCTGATCGTGCTCCACGCCAGTTCATGAACTCCGGGCGCGGAGGCCTGTTTGTCCCGGGCCTACTGCCCCGAAGTCTTGCCGTCAGACTTCTTGGGATTCTGAGCACTGGGTTTGGCCGAGGCCTTCAGGCCGGCGGCCTTCACCGGACCGGCGGTCGTCTTGGTGACCGGTACTCGCTTCGGAGGACTGGCGCTCAGCGCCTTGCCCGTCGGCTTGGATCGCTTGGGAAACGGGACCGACAGTTGCCGTGGACCGGTGGCCGGGCCGGTCCGGATAGCCCTCTTCGAAATCGCCCTCTCGGTGATGGGGATGACGATCTCCGGGACCTGCGGGCAATCGGTCTTGAAGGTGATCCGGTCGCCGGTGGCGGCGACTCTGAAGTCGGCCGGTACCTCGAGGCTGATTCTTTGCGTCTTGGACTGAGGCTTTGATTCACCGAGGGTGACCTTCAGGGCCGGGTTGCTGACCGCCAGGTCGCTGATCTGGATGGGCTTGCCGGTGTTGCTGCGGACGGTGAACGAACGGGTCTGCAGCTCGTTTCGCTGGGTGGTCAAGGAGAGCTTGGCGGGGATCACTTCCACCGGCGGCGAGACGTTGGCGTAGGCCTGAATCTCTATGGTGGGCTGCGCGGGAACGCCGGTCTTGATCTGGATCTTGCCGTTGTTCCTGCCCGCCTTGAGCGGAGGCTTGGTCGAGACCACCAACTCGAACTTCTTGCCCGGCTCGAGCACCGTGATCTCGGCGCTGAAGACCGGATTGGTGCTGGTGATGTCAGTCAGATCGGCCGGAGTGTCCATGTTGTTTACGATGGTCACTTTCCGGGTAGAGGGTTTTAGGGCTTGTTCGGGGGTCAGCCGCGGGAAGGACGCGGTGCGCGGGGTGAACTGCACCGGCTGCCAGACCTCTCCACGCATCTTGATTCTGGTCAGGCCGCCTTCGCCGGGGATATTGGTGTTCACGCTGATGGTTTTGGCGATCTTGCTGCTGAGCTTTCCGGAGCGAATCTTGATCGGAATCCTGCCCGTTTCTCCCGGCTGAACGATCCGGTCATACTGACCGGCAACGGCGCAGCCTCAGCCAGGCCTCACTTTGAGGATCTCCAGCGGGCCGGTCCCCGTGTTAGTGAACCAAAAGTCGTGGGTGATGTCGGGACCGGAACGCACGCGCCCGAAGTCGTAATCGGGCGTATCGAACTTGATGGCCGGAACCTCGCCGGGCTTCAGCACTACGGTGGGCTTGGGGATCCCGGCGGACTTCCTCTTCCCGGCGGTCGGCGACCGCTTGCGAGACTTGACGGACTGGCGCGATCTCGCCGCAGGCTGAACCGGCCCCTCGAAGCCCGGCCGCCCTGACCGACCAACCTTGCCGGCGGCAGGCTGTGCGGTGCTATTGCTGATTTTGGCGCTGGCTTTCGCCGGATCGGCCTGGTCCTGAGCCATAGCTTCCGGCATCGGGCTCAGCAAAAAGACACTGATCATTACGCCCAGGGCAGTGGGTATCACCCACTTGGGGCATTTACTCTTCATCATCTCGATCGCCTCCTCTCGTTATAGGCTCTTGACTGGTAGTTCACTTCAAGATCATCTGCGATATCGACGTTTCCAATGTTGTCGGACCGGCAAACCTGCCTGCGGGGGCGGACATCCGGGATGCCGCCGGGCCAGCACGACCACCCACCATCGGTTCGCCACGCTGGTGGATTCAAGGAGAAACAGCTTAGTCACCCACCCCGGCGGCCACCGCAGGGCCTGCCTTCTTTGGTCTAAGTGTAGCGGGCGGCGCGGGGCGGTGGTGTAACAACAATGTAAAGGCCTGGTATATCAGGACGTGTGGTGTTGGACATGGTGCGCGGCGGCCCGGCCGTCGCCGTCGGGCTGATCGGTTATAGGACGCACATCGGGTCTCAGCGTCGCTCCTCGCCGGTCCCCGAGCGGTGCTCGGTGCGCCGCCGGGAGGGGCCGTCAGATGCTCGAGTCACGCAAAGGGGCGGGGCTGCTCGCCGGCGATATTCCAGAGATCAGGTGACGCTCGGCGCGCATCCGGACTCACGCGGATGAGGCGGCCGGGGTGGGCGTCTCGACGCGTTGTTGGGACTGCTCGTACCAGCGGATGGTGGCCGGGATTCCCTCTTGGTAGCTGACCGTGGATTCCCAGCCGAGTTCCCGGCGGGCCTTCTGAGCAGAGAAAAAAGTCTCTCGGCCCATGAGCCAGACGGCATAACGGGTGACCAGGGGGGGCTTCCGGAGGCGGAAGAGGTGGCCGATGCACTCCAGGATGAAGGCGACGCAATAGGCCGTCTTGTAGGGGATGCGTTTGCTCACCGGGGGGGCCCCGATGGCCTGGGCGATCATGTTGAAGTACTGCCGCTGGGTCATCTCCCCGTCGTTGGAGCAGTTGTAGGCCTGGCCCACGGCCTGTGGACTATCCGCCGCCAGGATGCAGGCCTCGGCGACGTTGCCGGCATAGGTGACGTTCAGGCGGTTGTCGCCGCTGCCCAGGAGCTTGGCCTTGCCGGCCCTAATCATGGCGACCAGCCGGGCGATGGTGGCCCGATCACGCGGCCCGTAGAGCCAACTCGGCCGGATCACGGTGTACTTGACCTTGCTGCCGGCGGTCTGGCGTCGCCGCAATTCCTCCTCGACGGTCACTTTTGCCCGGGTGTAGTAGGACCAACGGTGGACCTTGCGTCCCAGGGGGGCGGTCTCGTCGATGACCAGGCCGGGCTTATTTACGTGGCCGTAGGCGCTGATGCTGCTGATGTGAATGAAACGGGGGACGCCGGCCTTCTCCGCGGCGTCGAACAAGTTGAACGATCCATCGATGGTGATGCGGACGAAATCCTGCCAGGGGCCCCAATCACCGACCCGGGCGGCCGAATGGTAGATGCACTGCACGCCGTGGCAGGCACTGTCGAGCGAGGAGCGGTCGGTGATGTCACCCACGGCTAACTCCACGCCCTGGCTTCTGAGCCAACTGGTATCCGATTGGGGGCGAACCAGGACGCGGACCGGCCGGCCGCGCTGGCGGAGTTGCTCCACTATATGACTGCCCAGCAGCCCCGATCCACCGGTAACCAGATTCATCGGGGAGCCCTCGCTTCGGCCGGTTTTCTCATTCTGCTACTCCGAGCGACAAACGCTGGATGTTTCGGCGCCACTGGTCCCGATGTACGACGGGACTGCCGTAGCACTTCACTGTAGGCCGGTGACCCGGTCAACCCTGAGCTTCCTCCAGGGCGAGGCCGCGCGGGTTGAAGC
>CAZFMS010000098.1:0-13049 GCA_964520125.1 uncultured Planctomycetaceae bacterium | reverse complement strand
CCCCCAGGATCATAACCAGTTGCTGTTATTCAACTTATAACCGGACAGTAGTGGGGCAAGCCGCCAGTGGCACCCAAAGCCGGGGATGCGGAGCCGGGGGGCATTCGGCCGCGGTAGGTGAAGGGGCCTCCTATCGTCGCGAATATTCCGTTTCCGGGCGCGAGAAGTTGCGGCGGCGGTGGAAACCGGTAGGATGTCCGGCGTAACTGCCGGCGATCGGGAGGTAGCGGCATGGACCCATTGGGGAACGCCCCTATGGCGGCGCCGTAGCGGACCGGGGCGACCTGGAGACCGAGGCATGGCAACAATGCCCGAGATCAAGCCGACCACGCTGGAGCGTGAGGACGTCGGCGGGGATCTGTGGACCCTGAACATGGGGCCGCAGCACCCGGCGACCCATGGCACCCTCAGATTGGTGCTGGAACTCGACGGCGAGATGGTCGTCGCCTGCACGCCGCACATCGGTTATCTCCACAGTGGCTTCGAGAAACTCGCCGAGCACCTCGACTATAACCAGTACGTCGTGGTCACCGACCGGATGAACTACGTCAGCCCGCCGGCCAACAACATCGCCTGGCACACCGCCTGCGAAAAGCTCTTCGGCCTCGAACTCACCCCCCGGTGCAAGGCCATCCGCACGATCGTCGCCGAGTTGGCCAGGATCCAGGATCACCTGATAACCCTCAGTGTCGCGGGGCTCGACCTGGGCGGTTACACCGCCTTCATGTATGTGTTCAACGAGCGGGAATACATCTACGACCTGCTCGAGGAGATATGCGGGCATCGGTTCACGACCAGCTTTACGCGCCTGGGCGGCCTGATGGCCGACATGCCCGACGACTGGCCCGGCCACGTCAAGGCGTTCATGAATCGGCTGCCCGGGCCCCTTGATGATTTCGAGTCCCTTTTGACCCGCAACCGCATCTTCGTGGAGCGGACCAAGGGCATCGGGGTCCTTTCCCACGACGAGGCGGTGGCCTGGAGCTGGACCGGCCCCATCGCCCGGGCCAGCGGAGTAAAGCGTGACCTCCGCAAGGACGAGCCCTACCTCTGCTACGCCGACAACTGGGACGGCCGGGGTTCCAGTGGGGTGTCCTTCAAGGTCCCCGTCGCCACCAACGGAGACACCTACGACCGCTATCTGGTGCGTCTGGAGGAGATCCGCCAGTCGCTGGCCATCATCGAGCAACTGGTGGACAACGTCCCCGCGGGCTCGGTGAACGTCCTGCCTGAAGAGAAGACCACCCTGCCGGACAAGCGGGAGGTCTACTTCTCCATCGAAGGGCTGATCCACCACTTCGAGAAGATCATGACCAACCGCGGCTTCCAGCCGCCGATCGGTGAGGTCTACGGGGTCAACGAGACGGCCAACGGAGAGTTGGGCTTCTACCTGGCTGCCGACGGAGGCAACCGCCCCTATCGGATGCGCTGCCGGCCGCCGAGCTTCATCTGCTACCAGGCCTTCCCCAAGCTGGTGGTCGGTCACAGCATCAGCGAGGTGGTGGTCGTACTGGGTAGCCTGAACATCATCGCCGCGGAGCTGGATCGCTGAGAAACGTCAAAACGTCAAAACGTCGAAACGTCGGAGCGTGGTGGCTCGTTCGCCGGGCGGTGCGAGGGGGGAGTTTGGGATCAGGTGATGGCGGGTTGTGATGGCTGATGATGAGCACGACGGACTCGGGGCAGCGGCGGACGCCGGGATTGGCCGGAGGCTGGTGGCCGGCGGTGGTTTGTTGCCTCGCAGTCCTGGTCGTTCTGGAGGCCGCCCACGGTCTCGGGGTCCAGTGGCTGCAATGGAGAGTGACGGCGAGTTGGAATCCGGCCTTTCTGGAGGGCCTCTCCTGGTGGCACGGCAGCCTGTCCTTGCCTCAACGGCTGTGGGATACGGCCTACGTTCCGGAGACCGGCGAGGTCTACAACGTCTTCCCGCCGCTGCAGTCGCTGATCGGATTCCTGGCCACCGCCCCTCAGCGGTCGGTGGCCGACCTGGGGCAAGTCCCCGAGATGCACATCCTTCCCCTGGTGCTGTTCGGACTCCCCTTGCCGCTGGTAGGTTACCTGGTCTTCCACCGGCGGACCGGCAGTTGCTTCTGGGGGGCCGTCCTGACTCTGGGCTGGCTGGGCGGGACGGCGATCCTGCCGTGCATCCACCTGGCCCGAGACGACGGCGTACACCACATCAACCACTTGCTGTCCCAAGTTGGGCTGTTGTTGCTGGCCGGCGAACTGCTCGGCCGACGTCGGATCTGGGTGGCGGTGGTGGGGTTGCTGATCGCCGCCTGGAGCCGGCAGTTGACCGGTGTCTTCGCTCTGGCACTGCTGGCGGTGGCCTGGCAGGGCGCTTCGTCCGAGTCGGTCCGGTCGCTATGGTCGGCCCCCCGGATCAGGCGTCTGGCCATAACGGCGGCCGCCGTGGCCGCAACTGCGGCAGTGCCTCTGGGGCTGAATTGGGCGAAGTTCGGCAGCCCTCTCCGCAACGGCTACGAGCTGATCTACGAAGGGCGCGACCACGAATTGGCCGGCAGCGCCCGGGCCCACGGGCTGTTCTCGCCGCGCTTCGTCGGGCGCAACGCCTACTACATGAATCTCGCTGGCCCCTGGGGGCGCCCCGAGCGAGGTGGCTTGGGGTGGCAGCCCTCGGAGCATGGGACCAGCATCTGGCTGACCACCCCGCTGCTGGCTTTGGTTCTGCTGGGAATCCGAACGTGGTGGGGCTACTTGCCCGCCCGGGCGCTGATGTTGTGTTCCGCTCTGGTGATTGCGGCCTTGCTGCTCTACCACGGCACGGGGCAGCGACAATTCGGCTATTACCGCTTCGCCCTGGACTTCATACCGGTCTGGCTGGTGGTCGGCGGGCCCTGGCTGGCCGGCGGGTGGCGGCGGTATGCGACCATCGGGTGCGTGGCCTGGAGTGTGGCCTATTTCGCGATGTTGGGCCGATGGATGACCATGGCCGCAGGACCCTAGAATTGGTAATCACCCTTTAGCGATCAACGTGAGACTACCATGACCTGGCATTCAATCGACCGTCGAACGCCGGTGATCCCCGAGGACGCCGATGGAGTGCTGAGCGAGGCCGTGAAGGACAAGATCCGTTCCTTCTTCCCCCGCTACGAGACCAAGCGGGCCGTCCTGTTGCCGGCCCTGCACATCGTGCAGAACACTCTGGGACACGTGGCCCCCCAGGCCATGAAGGAAATCGCCGAACTCTTGGAACTCCCTCCCAGCCAGGTGTTGGACACCATGAGCTTCTACACCCACTTTTGGGATCATCCCAAGGGTCACAAGGTCATCGTGGCCTGCCGGAGCCTGACCTGCAATTTGACGGGGTCCGAGGCGGTGCTGGCAGCGCTGAAAGCCGAGTTGGGTATCGAGGAGCACGGCACCACGAAGGACAGCCGCTACAGCCTGATCACCGAGGAGTGCCTGGCGGCCTGCGACCACGGACCCTGCCTGCTGATCAACGAGAAACTGCACAAGCGCGTCAAGCCGGAGGACGTGCCCGAGCTGCTCGAGGACCCGGATAACGACCGGGTCTCCATGGAGCGGTCGGATCTGTTTGACCGACCCGGGGGGCAATGAACGACCAGGCATCGTCGCTCAGGCCTTGAGGTCGCAGAGGACGGCATGAACCGAGGCCGTCGCGAAACATGAGAGCATCTCACAATTCTCCTGGACCTCTGAGGGACTCATAGGGTGGGCAGCGCGCCGGCGAGGACGGATCGCATCCCGGAGCCGCAGTGGCGGGTGGCCCTGGTCTTCTTCCTGATGCTGGCCGGACTCTATCTGGCCGCCGGCCCGCGGCTCAAGCTGTCCGAGTGGCGCGTCCGGCCGGAGAAGAGTCATGCCCTCGTGGAGGCCCAGGCCTGGCGCGCCGGACGGTTGGATATGCCGCCCACCGGGCCGCAGCCGGAGTTGGGCAGTTCCCGGCCGCGGGACACGGCCTACCGGAACGGCAAGGTCTACAACGTCTTCCCCCCGCTGTTCAGCTTCTTGAGCTACGCCGCCTTGTCTCTCCAAGCGGCCCAAGGCCTGACCGGCGGAGACGCAACGGAGTTCTACGCCCCCTGGTACATCGGGCTGGTGATGTTGCCCTTGCCGCTGCTGGGCTTCTGGGCCTTTCGGACGGTGACCGGGCGGAGCGAATGGGCGGCGATCATGACCGCCTATTGGATCCTGGGCACCCCCTTGCTCAAGATGCTGATGAACAGCGGATGGGCCTCGACCAATGAGCTGAACCACGTCCTGTCCAACACCGGATTGATCCTGATCGCCGGCGATCTGTTGGGCAAACGCCGAATCTGGCCCGCGGCCCTGGGCCTGCTGATCGGGCTGTGGACCAGGCAACTGACGTTCCTCTACATACTCGGCATGGTGTGGATAGTCTGGAGACTGACCAGGCCGCGTTGGCCCGGCCTGGTGTTGGCCGGAACCGTGGCGATGATCGGCCTGGGCGCCTTGGGCGCCCTGAACTGGGCCAAGTTCGGCCATCCCTTGGACAATGGCTACATGTCGATCTACGTCGGGCGTGACGACATGTACGCCCAACGGGCCCGCCAAGACGGCCTGTTCGACGTCAAGTACGTCCCCCGGAACTTCTGGCACATGAACTTCGAACCTCCCGCATTCCGCCTGGCTCCGATGAAGCTGCAGCTCTACGGCCATGGCGACGGGGCCTCGATCTGGCTGACCTCCCCGCTGCTGCTCTTCGGGTTGTGGGATGTCCGCCGCTGGTGGCGGGACCCGGCCCGGCGGGCCCTGATGCTCTCCTCCCTGGCGGTGATAGGCATCTTCTTGTGTTATCACACCACCGGATCGGTGCAGCGCGACTTCTACCGATTCGCCTTGGACTTCATACCGGTGTGGTTGATGGTGATCGCCCCGTACCTCATGCATGGTCGGAGAGTATGGGTTACCCTGGGTTGCCTGGCGTACAGCGCTTTGTATTTCCATATCCTCTGCGGGATCTACGTATGATGCCCTCGTCCTCGACAGGTCAGATGAGCCAGCCGCCTTCCAGTGCCGGAAAACCACCGCCGGACCAGGCCGCGCCGACCGGAATATCCACACCGCCATCGCCGTGGCGCACCGCGGGGTGCTTTCTCCTGATGCTCGCGGCTATTCAGCTGGTGCTGGGGCCCAAGCTCCGGCTCTCGCAGTGGGGGGCTTCGGCCAAGAGCAACCCCGCCGTCGCCGAGGGCCAGGCCTGGCTCGAGGGCCGACTGGACATCCCCCACCGGGGCGGCCCGGAACCCGACCAACGCATGTACGACACGGCGTGGTACAACGGCACCTCTTACAACGTGTTCCCACCGATGGTCTCCATCTTGACCGTCATTCTGTCGCCGCTGCACCGTTTCTTCGGATTCCCGGCGGGCATGTGGTCGCCCTGGTTCTGCTCTCCCCTGATCTTCTGGCCGATGCCTATTGTGGGTTTCGTGGTCTTCCGTCGGCAGACCGGCGATGCCGCCTGGGCCGCCCTGCTGACCGTGGTCTGGTTAGGCGGCACCGCGGTCCTGCCCAATCTGCACGCGGCCCGAACCGGGTACCTGGGACAGGTCAACCACGTCATCTCCCAGGTGGGCCTGCTGATCTTCGCCGCCGACGTCCTGGGCCGCCGGCGAATCTGGCCGGCCCTGATCGGCCTGCTGATCTCGACGTACACGCGGCAATTGACCTTCCTCTACGGACTGCCCCTCTTGTGGGTGGCCTGGCGCAGCGGCCGTTGGGGCCCAATGCCCCGCGGCGCCGGCGTCTCGCCGGTGGTCTCCCAGCGGCGGTTCCTGATGTGTCTGGCCGGCCTGGCAGTGATCGCCGCGCCCCTGCTGACCCTCAACTACCTCAAGTTCGGGAGCCCGGTCGATTTCGGCTATCGGCATATCTATGAAGGACGTTGGGAGGGCAATATGGGCAGCCGGTGCCGGGAACATGGCTCGTTCTCCCCCCACTTCATCCGGGAAAACGCCTATTACATGCACGCCGCCCCCCCGCGGATCTCCTTCGACTTTCCCTATTGCAGGATCCAGGACGCCAACCCGTACGGCACCAGCCTGTGGATTACCACGCCGTTGGCCCTGTTGGCCGTGGTCGGGGTCCTGCGCTGGTGGCCCGATCCTCGGCGGCGGATTCTCATGCTGGGGACCTTGCCAGTCATGGCCGGGCTCCTATGCTATCACAGCCCCGGTTTCGCGGCGCTCGGTTACAATCGCTTCGCCTTGGACTTCCTGCCGATCTGGCTGGTGGTCATCGCCCCGCAGACCAGGGGCGGCTGGCGGACGCCGTTTACCCTGGGATGCACGGCCTGGAGCCTGTTGTACTTCCAGTCCATAGTGCCTGATGTCTCGTCCAAGATGGTGAGTCATGGCCCGATTTGAGCCCGTGTTGATGCGTAACGTCGGCGTCGAGGGAAGCCGGAAGCTGGATGTATACCAGTCGCGCGGCGGCTATGCCGCGGCCCGGAAGGTCCTCTCCGACTGGACCCCGGAGAAGACCATCGAGGTGGTCAAGGAGAGCGGATTGCGCGGCCGCGGAGGGGCCGGATTCCCCGCCGGCATGAAGTGGTCCTTCCTGCCTCCGGACCGCAAGGTCACCTACCTGTGCGTCAACGCGGACGAGTCCGAGCCGGGCACCTTCGGCAATCGGGTGTTGATCGAGGAGGACCCCCACCAGTTGTTGGAGGGCATCCTCATCGCCGGTTTCGCCACCCGCACGACGGTGGCCTACATCTATATGCGCGGCGAATTCCACGAGCAGTTTCACATCCTGCAGAAGGCCCTCGACCAAGCCTACCAGGCCGGCCTGTTTGGCAAGAGGATCTTGGGCACCGACTATTCGCTCGAGTGCTACATCCATCGTGGGGCCGGGGCCTACGTCTGTGGCGAGGAGACCGGGCTGATCGAAAGCCTGGAGGGCAAGCGCGGCTGGCCCCGGATCAAGCCGCCCTTCCCGGCCACCCACGGGGTCTTCGCCAAGCCCACGGTAGTCAACAACGTCGAGACCCTCTGCTGCCTGCCGCACATCGCCCAGCGCGGGGCGGAGTGGTTCAAGTCCATCGGCCCCCCCGGCTCGTCCGGGCCCAAGCTCTACAACGTCAGCGGGCCGGTCAAGCGCCCGGGATGTTTCGAGGCCCCCTTGGGCATCACCTGCCGGGAGCTGATCTTCGGCGACGATTTCGCCCAGGGCATGGCCGACGGCAAGAAGGTGAAAGGGTGCATCCCCGGAGGCCTGAGTGTCGGTGTGCTGACCGCGGACGAGCTGGACGCCCGGTTGGACTTCGACGGCTTGCAGAAGTTCGGCCTGCTGGGATTGGGCACCGCCGGGGCGATCGTGATTCCCGACGATGCCGACATTCGGGTGGTGCTGGCCAACGTGGCCCGCTTCTACGCCCTGGAAAGCTGCGGCCAGTGCACCCAGTGCCGGGAAGGCACCAACTGGATGTACAAGATTGCCGCCCGCATCGCCTCCGGGGCCGGCCGGATCGCCGACCTGGACCTGATCGTCGAAACCACCAAGAACCTGGGCATGATGCCCGGCCTGAGCATCTGCGGCCTCTCCGACGGAGCGGCCTATCCGATCCGCACCATCGTCGAGAAATACCGCGATGAGTTCGAGGAGCACATCCGCCGCCAGGAGCCGGGCCACACCGACCGCGTGTTGCAGGGCCTCAACCCGGCGGCCTATGAACTGCCGATCCTGGGATAGGACAGAGAAAACGCACCACCGCATGCGTTTGCCCAGGGTGCATCAAAGTGTTACCCTAAGCACATGGCAGCGACGGCACGTCCGAGCTATCGAGGTCAGGTGATGGCGGTCCAGCGGGTGGAGAGGCTGCTGCGTAAGGTAGCCAAGGCCCTGGATAAGGCCCGCGTTCCCTATGCGCTGGTCGGCGGGAATGCCGTCGCCGCCTGGGTGGCGACGGTCGACGACGGGGCGGTGCGGGCCACCAAGGACGTGGACATCCTGGTGAGACGGTCCGATCTGGCGGCGGTGACCGAGGCCCTCGGTCGCGTCGGCCTGATGCGCGTCGAGGTCCTGGGCGTGGTGATGTTCGTCGACCGTCGCCGGCCAAACCCCAAGACCGGCGTGCACATAGTATTCGCCAAGGAGCGCATCCGGGCACACTACAAGCATCCGGCCCCTGATGCGAGAGAAGCGGTCCGTATTGGCGAGGGTTTCCTCGTTGTTGATCTGCCCGCCCTGGTGCGGATGAAGCTCCAGTCGTTTCGTCGGATTGACCAGGTTCATATCGAAGACCTGCTGTCCATTGACCTGATCGATGCCGCCCAGATCCGCAAGCTCCCCCCCGACCTGCGCAAGCGCTTGCGCGAGATCCAGGCGACCGTCGAATAGCCATTCCCAGTCGCAGTCGCGCCGGTAGGTCAATGCATTGCGCGAGAGGGGACCTACGCTTCGTCTGTCGGACCCTTTCCCACCAACGGGGCGCCGCCAGTCTTGATCGAGGGGAACAGGGGCCCAATGAGCGGGGCTGCGACCGGGCATAGGGAATCGGCAGATCAATCCGACAATGCCGCAACGATGTTGCTCCGGCTGGCGTAGCGGGCCGGGATCAGGGCGGACAGCAGGCACAGGCCGGTGGCCAGGGCGGCGCCGAGGCAGACCTTGGCCCAGGGGATGGCGAACTCCGGCTGAAAGCCCGAGAGCAGCTCGGTCATGAAGTTGCTCGTTCTGCCCAGGTAGAAACCCAAGGCCAGACCCATGACGCTGCCCAACAAGCCGAGGACCAGGGCCTCGCCGATCACCATGCGCGACATCTGGTTCTTGGTGACTCCGATGGCCCGCAAGACGGCCGTCTGGCGGGATCGGGCGGCGACTCCGGCGGCCATCAGGTTGGCCACCCCCAGAGCGGCAACGATCAGCCCCACCGCGGGAATGGCCGAGAGCAGCAGGGTCACCCGGTCGATGCTGCGGTCGATCTGCTGCTTGAGTTCCCGGGCGGTGACGAAGGCCTTGGAGGGATAGCCCAGCCGCTCCAGCATCCCGTTGACGATCCGCTCTTCGGGTCCGTCGCCGGGGATGGGCCCCGGGCCGGCGGCGAAGGTAGGCCGGCCGGTGCCAGTGGTCTTGGTGTCCGGGACCACCGCCTGATTGGACTCGGAGAAGATGCGTGACGCGGTGTCGCCGCCGAAAAGGGATGCGTCTTCCTGGTCCTCGCGGAGGTCGAAGTTGAAGAGCATCAGCCTGCCGAAGGAGCGGCCGAAGAGGCGTTCGGCGTCGTCCAGCGTGCCGATGATCGACCCGACGGCATAAGTCTGGAAGTAAGTAGTGGCGTTGAAGAAGCTGATGGCGATGTCCAGGCCCGGCGAGGCCACCACCCCGGCGACAGTGAAGGTGGCCTGGGTGTCGCCGACCCAGATGTTGACCTCGTCGCCGAGATGCTTGTCGTGGGCCCGAGAGAACTCACGGGTGACCAAAAGGTGATTGCCCTGGTTGAGTTTTAAGATTGCGTCGCGCTGGCTGCCCTCGAGGAAGGCCAGCTTGATAACGGCGAGGCCTTGCTCGGGGTCGACGGCCAGGAACCTGGAAAACTGATCGAGCAAGGATAGGGCCCGGAGGAAGCCGACTCGGGAGGGCTTCTCGAGTGAGAAGGCGAAGTCATCGGCCACCGTGAATTGGGTGATGCCTTCGGTGGTCTGCAAGCGGCGGACCTCTTCGAGAGGAAGGGGATCGTAGCTGTAGAGCATAGCATCGGGGAATTCCTTGGGGAACTGCCAGCCCTCCTTGACCGACCGGCCCCAGACGATCAGGCCGACGATCAGCGACAGGGCGACCATCAGCCCGCAGCAGATCGAGGCGGCTCGGAACGGGGCCTTGCTCACCGTGTCGGCCAGGAGTTGGGGGCGGAGACGTAGGAATGCCGCGACGACCTCGACGGCCGGTCGGCCAAGGACCACTACCACCACCGGGGCCACCATCGCGGCACCAACATAGAGCAGAAGTACGCTGGTGATCGCCTTGGTGTCGAACGCCGCGGAAGCCCCGCGGACCATGGAGCCCTTGACCAGTTCGTGGGCTACCACCAGGACCACTCCGACCGAGGCCAGCAGCCAGACCCAGCGTCGAAGCCGCCCTCCGGCATGGGCCCGGGCGGCGTCCACCGGCGATATCGAGAAGGCCCCCAGCGAGGGCACTGCCGCCCCGAACAGCGTGGTGCCGACCCCACCGATGATAGCCAGGGTTATACCCCATTCGCTGATAGCCATTTCCCCCAGGTAATCGGGGCTGATCCGCACGGTGAACCACTGCAGAGCCAGGCCCAGCGGCATGCCCAGGATGGTTCCGATCAGGCCCAGGGGAACCGTTTGCAGCAGGACCAGCCCAGCGAGTTGACGTCGGGTGACCCCCAGGCAACGAAGCAGGCCGAGTTCGGTGACCTGCTCGGTGACCCCCATGCTCATGGTGGCCAGGATGATGAAGAACCCGGTGAGCAAGACCACACAGGACAGCAGCATCATGATGAACTGCAACAGGCCCTGGGCGGCGCCGAGCTTCTGGTGTTGGGCTTCGGTGGTCTTGACCTCGACGGCTTCGCTCCGCAGGCCGGCCGCTTTCAGGTGGGCCGCATGCTCCTCGATGATCCCGCGAACCTCCTCGGCAATGCCCTGGATGTTCTGCACCGTCGGGTCGGAGACGATGATGTCGATGGCCTTGATCTGGCCGGGCAGCTTGCAGATCTGCTGAACGTCACCGAGCTTGGCCCAGGTCATCATGGCCTGGTTCGCACTGGCCCGGCGGCGGTCGACGATGCCCACAATCTGGAAACGGCGGATCGGCTGGGGCGGCTCGTAATGCCTGATCAAGATCGCATCGCCCACCTCGAGCCCGAACTCACCAGCCAACAGACGCTCAATGACTATGGCATTCTGGTCGCCATCCTCCAGGAACCGCCCCCCGCCGAGTTCGTAGGTTCGGAAGATCTGCTCCTCGGCGGGCCGGACCCCGGTGATCTCTATCCTGACGAAATCATCCGCCGCATCCTCGCCCCCACCCTCCGCCGGTGGGGCGGCCTCGACGTATTCGCGGGTGCGGGTGGTGGTGTGAGCGACGCCCGCCAGATTAGCTACCGGCTCCTCCAGGCTTTCACTGAAGTTATCCCAGACGCCGGCCCGGGGCTCTACGATGATATGGCTGCGCCCAATCCAATCGAGCACCGTCTTGGTGACGCTCAGGCGGACCGATTCGTAGCAGCAGGTGACCCACACCACCGCCCCGACCCCCAGGGCGATGGCGAACACGGCCAGGACCGATCGGGCCGGCTTAGTCCGCCAGTTCCGCGTAGCGAGCTGCCACCAGTGCTGCATCTCCATCTCCTGCGGAGTCGATGATTCCGGTGAAGCGGCCTTCCTTGAGCACGTGGACGCAGTCGGCGTAGGCGGCGGCGGCGGCCTCGTGGGTGACCATCAGGATCGTTGTTCCCGACTCGCGCGACAAATTGCGCAGCAGGCTCCAGATCTCCTGCGAGGAGGTGGGGTCGAGATTGCCGGTGGGTTCGTCGGCCAGGATCAACACCGGCTCGTTCATCAACGACCGGGCAATGGCCACCCGCTGCTGCTCCCCGCCGGACAGCGCCGCGGGCCGATGCCGAACTCGATGCTCCAGGTGGACCATCAGGATCAACTCCTCCGCCCGCCGCCGGGCCTCGACCGCCGAGCGGCCGTCGACCAGCAGCGGCAGCATGACGTTCTCCAACGCCGTGAGGTTGGGCATGAGGTTGTAGGCCTGGAAGACGATCCCCAGCCGACGACGCCGGAACAAGGTCCGCTGGCTATCATTCAGGGCGGTGACGGTTTGGCCGTCGACGGTGATCGCCCCGCTGTCGGGTAGATCCAGGCCGCCGGTCAGGTGCAAGAGAGTCGTCTTGCCCGACCCGCTGGCTCCCATGATGGCTACGAACTTCCCGCCCTCGACGGCTAGGCTGACCCCCTGCAGGGCAGGGATGATCTCCTTGTCCAGGTGATACTGTTTGTGCAGGTTATCGATGGCCACGACGTGGGGCATGAGCTGCTCTTCCAGCGAGGATGAAGGATGAAGCAAGACCACCGCGCCCGGGTCGTCTCATCCTCTAGTTTTCATCCTTCATCCTTGGTCCTTCATCCTCTATCCTACTGCACATGCGTATTATTGTGACCTCGGACCTGCATTACAATGTCGCCCGCAGCAAGGCCCCGACCGAACAGACCGCCCGGGAGGTTTGCCGGCTGGGTGGCGATGCCCTGGTCTTCCTCGGCGATTCGGCGGCCGCCGACCTGTCCGTCCTCGAGGAGGTCTTCGGTCTCTTCGAGGCCTTTCCGGGGGCGCGGCTGGCGGTTGCCGGCAACCATGAACTCTGGACCGCCGGCCAGGAAGACTCGCTCGTCCGCTACGAGAACACGCTGGCCGAGGCCTGCTCGCGATGCGGGGTGCACTATCTGGACGCCGAACCGTATCTCCGCGACGGCGTGGCGATCGTCGGCAACGTGGGCTGGTACGACTTCACCTTTCGGCCGTCGCTGATGAAGATCCCCCTGCGCTTCTACCAGCACAAGGTCGCTCCCGGTGCGGCGGACCATATAGACAAGTACGGCCACTTGCTCGAGGGCCGGGACGACGTGCCCCCGGCAGCGCTGGATATTACCACCCGATGGATGGATGGAGAGCGGGTCAATCTGCCCATGGGTGACGTCGAGTTCACCCATCTGGTGGCGGCCAAGCTACGACACCACCTGGAGCAGGTGCACGACTCGGCCGAGCACATCGTGGTCGGTATCCATCACCTGCCCTTCGCCGAACTGGTGCCTCACAGCGCGATCCCCAACTGGGAGTTTGCCACCGCCTTCTTGGGCAGCGAGCTTCTGGGAGAGACGCTCCTGGATTTTCCCAAGGTCGGCCACGTGTACTGCGGCCATTCTCATCGATCACTCCGCGTTCGCAAGCACCAAATGCTCTGCACCAGCATCGGGTCGACCTATCGAGAGAAGAGATACGAGGTGTTGGACCTCTAGGCTCTGTCTGAAAACACCGTTTGTTGCCGATATCCCTGTATAGCCACAGGG
>CAZFMS010000097.1:0-13191 GCA_964520125.1 uncultured Planctomycetaceae bacterium | reverse complement strand
GCACAGTCAGGTCGTGGGCGTGATAGCCGTATTGGCCAAAGGCCTCGAGCGAGAGATAGTCCTGCGTCTCGAGGCTGACCAGTTCATCAATCATCGCCTGGACGGCGTTCTTTACCGAATACAGCGGCTCTTCCGGGGCGGCGGCCAGTTCCGGACACTGGGCATTCTGTGCCCTCTTCTCCAGCAGGTAATTGGTGAAGGTCTTGATTCCGTATCGGTGTTGGAAATTCGAGTCAGTCTCCACCATCTCGACGGTGCCCGATTTCACGTAGTCGATGTAGTTCTCCCAACTCCCGGCGTCGAAGGTGTAGCTGGACTGCTGGGTTAGCTCGTTGGTGTCCACGATGTCGTCGCCGTTGCCCGGTCCGCCGTTGAACTTGGAATCGCGCACGTTGTCGATCTTCTTCTTGCTCTTCCAACCGGCCAAGCCGGTGAGCACCAACACGCGGTTTCGGTAATTGGCTGCGTCGCCATCATTGGCTCCGCTGAGCAGGGCCGCCCTTTCGTTGGCCGTGTAGCCCGACTCGGTCAGGTTGGTAGACACATCGGCATCGTTGCAGGCCACACTGCGCGGGACGTAGTACAGGCCGAAGTCTCCCACCGGAGTGTAGCTACCCAGGACGATCGGTTCGCCCCAGCCGGTCAGCCAGCCCCAGCGTGGGCCGGTCGCGTTCTGGGTTCCGCCCTGCGGTTCTGCACCGGGGTCAGGATTCCCGCCGGCGTTCTGGGGATTTCCCGGACCGCTGGCCGGGGCGTCGTTCTCGCTGTTCGGGTTGCCCGGCGGCGGCGGATCGTAGCCGTTGCCCACGCCACAATTCCCCTTGGCGATCGGCAGGGCCAGCCAGATATCTTTCAGGTCGATCTGCACGCCCGGCTTGTCGGGATCACCGGGGATCTCGGAGGGGAAGTCGTCGTAGTGCCGCAGCTCGCTGTCGTCGTTCATCGAGCCGGACAGATCGATCACCAGGGCGATATCTCGCGGGATCAACATCGCCGTGGCGGTGGCGGTCAGATTGGCCCCGTCCATGCCGAAGGTCTTGGCGAAGAGCAGCGAGACCGGCCCATCCGATACCGTGGCATCGCGCTTCAGCGTTACCCGAGCGGCATCGTAGGGCTGGACGCCGGGCTGAAAGTCGAACCTCTCGCCGTTCATCACCGCGCGGCCGTAGGTGATGTCCGAACCGACGTTGACGGAGCTGCCCAAGCCGGCAACCTCGTTCAGGGCTGCGAAGCGCGTGGCCTCGACGCCGGCCAGAGAAGTCCCGCCCTCGGTCGCCCCAAGCTGAGACGCCGCGGCTAGGGCGGTGGCGTCAGCGGCATTCCGCAGTTCCTGCTTGGCGTTGAACATCAAGCCGGTGTCGACGGCCAGGGCGGCGACCCCCACGCCGACCGCGCCTCCGAACACCACCCCCTGCACCAACACCGATCCCCTCTTGAGGATCCCACTCTTGATTCTGTTGCGCAAATGCATGCTTCACCCTCCGCCAAAAAGGCTGTAGCCACAGGGCCACCGCGGCGCCTGGTTGACCAGCGTCTGTAAACTCGGGTTTCTTTCCCGCAGCCTCTCCGGGCGGCCGGCGGATTGAATGATGACTGCCTGCCGGAGTTCTACTCGGCAAAATGGGCCAGGCCCCAAGGGCCGCGCAGGGCGAGTTGGGTCGTCGCCCAACTGGTTGTCTCGCCCGGCCAGACGTTCACCGGAGCGTGCTCGCGGGGCACCCGGTCGGTCTCCGGGAGCACCTTCGGTGTGCCTTCCAGCTTCTGTAAGGCAAACAAGTCGTAATCGCTCGGCTCGGTCATGAGTGAGCCGGGTAGCGGCGGAATCTGCTGGGGATCCAGGGGCTCCACCAACTGCGGGGTGACCATCACGACCAGCTCGGTGTTGGACTTCTGGTAATTCGTAGAGCTGAACATGGCTCCGAGGATGGGCAGGTCGCCCAGGCCGGGTATCTTCGAGGATGACGCCCGGATCTCCTCACTGAGCAAACCGGCGATCGCAAAAGTCTGTCCGTTGCCGCACTCAATCGTGGACTCCACCCGCCGGGTATTAAAGGTGAAGACCGGAAAGCCGCCCGCCAACTGCTGGGTGGGCACCGCGGCGCTGACCTCACTCATAATGTGCAGTCGGATGATCTGGCCCGCCACCACGGTGGGGGTGAACGCCAGGCGCACGCCAAACTCGCGGTACTCCACGGTGATCGCCCCGGCCACCGCCCCGCCCTGGGCCACGGGGATGGGAACTTCGCCGCCGGCCAGGAACGTTGCCGTCTGACCGCTGATGGCCACCAGATTCGGCTCGGCCAGGATTCGAGAGATCCCGTTGTCCCGCAGGGCATTGAGGAACACCTGGAACTCCGCCCGGGGGAAGCCGAAGGACACCGTCGTCGCCCCACCGGCGACCGGGGCCACCGAATAGGTCAACTGACCGGCAGGCGGCGGGAGGAGCACGTTGGCCAGGCCCGAGCTGCTAAAAATCGTCGGGGTGATCTGCCCGAGGTTGTTGGCGAAGAAGAAGTCCCGCGACCAGTCCGAGCCGCCGATGGCCCAGTTGACGCCGAGCTGCCGCATGGACTCACGGTTCACTTCCGCTACTACCACCCGCAGCATGGTCTGCTGGACTCCGGCGACCTTGAGTTGATTGCGGACCTCGCCACCCTGAATCAGGGCCGCCAGCTGAGCAATCTGCTCGGCCGTCTGGGAATCCGGGACGCTACCTCTCAGGACAATGGTGCCGTTGACGCTGCGCAGCCGAACGTTGGACGTCGGGGAGATCGACTTGATCAAGTCGCGAAGCATGGCCAGGTCCAGCTCCACGGAGACGTGGAAGACGCGCTGCTCCTGCCCGATCGACAAGATCAGTTGGGTGGTCCCGTATTCCACACCGGTCAAGATGACGTGGGTCGGCGAGACCACCACCACGTCGGCCACCCCGGGGTCGGCGATTGCCGCACGATCGATCGGAACTTTCAAGGTGATCGTCGCCGTGGAGTTTCTAGCCACGGAAATCCGCCGGGCCTCCTCGCTGGCTACGCTGATGGTATCGATGATCGTGTCGTCGATCAGCGTCTCCTCTCGGCGATCGCCCGAGCCCGGCGGCTGCCCGGCACTGGCGAGCAGGACGGCACCCTCTGCAGCACCGACGATCGATTCCGGTTTGTCGACTGCCTCGACCGGGGCCTCGTCCGCCGCCGCCGGTGGCTGGAAAGAGGTCTCCGGAGGTTGGTCAGGGCCTGGGTCGGGGTCGGTTACGGGACCTTCCAACCTCAGAACGATGGGACGATTGGCCGCCGCCCGGTCCAGCTCGGTGGCCGGAGGTTCCGGCTGGTCGAGGATGGTCATGGCCTGGTTGGCCATGACCCGGGCGGCCGACATCAATGGTGGGGCCACCGGTCCGCTCTCGCCGAGGACGTCAGATGCCCCCCCGATGGGCAAGAACACCAGACCGGACAGGCTCATAAGGGCCAAGCGTCCCGAAACGCGATGACCGCAGCATCGCCGCTTCCTTGCGGCGGCCCGGTCGACAATCATGCATCCATCCTTGGTCGGAGTCATTCAAGCATCTCCATGTCAGGGGGGACCACCGATTTACCGAATCCCGTCCTTCCGTTGATCTCGTTAGCAGGCTCGTCCATAGGGCGGTATTCCCCGGCAACGCCTGCTTCGACGAACACCAGCCTCTCGACATCCGTGCCCCGGACGACGTCCACAATGTGTCGTCTGGAGGCGACGGCGACGATATTACTCTGCTCTTCCACCACCGGCCTTTGGAGGCTCTTTTGCAAGGCGTTGGCCATGACGTGCGACCAGAACGAATCGCCCTGCTTCTTCTTGGAATTGCCGCGCAGGGCCAGGCGCAGGGCCTTGGACTTGCGACCTCCAGCCGAGGCGTGCAGCGTCTTTATCTCCTCCGGCTTTAGAAACAGGGTGACCGACTTGGTAATCCGGACGGTCCGGCCATCCTTGCCCACTTCGCTGAGCGACTGGCCCACGGCTCCGACCTCGACGTCGGAAAGGATCAACCGGGCGCTGCCGTTACCACCGCTTGCGTAGACGTCCACACGGCTGCCGGGCATGACGAATCCAGCGACCGCCGATTCCTCGTTGACGCTGATGCTTACCGCCCGATAGCCCTCCGGGATCTTGGCCCGCAACCCGGGCTGGGAGCCGGGCGGCGCCAGCATGGCCGGGGTGATCGGCACCCCCGCGCTGACCGACATGGCCGTAACCCTCCCGACGATCACCTGCTGGTCGGTGAAAGCGTCGCCCGGCATCAGTTCTTGGGGAACCGACTTGGAGGCGAGCATGGCCTCGGTGATCCTGGTAGCCACTCCAACGGGCGTGGCGGTGACCACCACTTCCACGACGTCACCGTGCCCGGCCTTGGCCTTCCTCACCACGTCGATACCCATCTTGATGGCGAAGAATCCGACGCCGAGTCCGATGATCAGTGGTATTAAAGATCTTGCTTTCATGACATTTGCCCCCTACCTTTGGGGCGGCGGAACCGGGCCACAGGCCGGCTTATTACTCGGGCGGTTCGATGCCTCCCGAGTCGGCGTCTACCCCTTCCCGTCGCATGGTCGTCTTCGAGGAGATATTAAAGCTTCCGCCACCCAACAGGCTTCCGCTAAAGGACACCCGATCCAGGGGAATGCTGACCTCCACCCAGACTTCCACGTCAGTGGGGCCCAAGCCGCTCACGTTGCTGGTCGTGGTGTATCCGGTCAGATCCGCCGCGGCCATGGAGGCGTCCACCGCCGCCTGGGCGTCGGTCATCTCGCCGCCCGGCAGGGCCGCGGCCCTGGCGCCTTCCCGTGCCGCGAGGGTCACGGTCTGCTTGACCATGAAGGCGTATCCGACTTCGATCATGCCCAGCATCGCCGTGACCAGCAGCGGTGCCATCACCGCGAACTCGACCACCGCGGTTCCCCGCCGACCAAACCTTACCTGGACTCTCCGCCGCCGATTGATGATCTCATTCATAGCACTTCCCACCATCCGGAATAGTTAGATGCCAGAACAACCAGCGTCCCGATGCTCAAGGGAATCGCGTACGGCAAGACGGCCTTCGACCCGTTCATACTGGCCGCCGAGCCGAACTCGCTGAACGCCGTTTTCATCGATCCCATCTTCATCATCAGGACGCCAATATTGGACGATGCCTGGCGCCAGCTCCGCTGATAGAGGATCATCGCCAGGGCAATTACCCCGCCGACCAGACCTCCGCCGATGACCGCATAGAACGTAGCCTGGGGCCCCAACCAGGCCCCCAGGGCGGCCATGAACTTGACATCGCCCGCTCCCATGCCGTGCGCCGCCCACAGCAAGATGAGCAGGCCGAAGCCGACCAACATGCCCAGCAGACCGGTACTCAGCCCCGGCCAACCCCCGTACACCGCTTGGGCGGAGAGCCCCCCCACGACCAACGAAGCGTTGAGCCAGTTGGGGATGCGATGATGGCGAAAATCGGTCCAGCAGGCCAAGAGCACGGCCGGAACAACCACCACCAGTGTCAGTTCTCCAAACCCTAGGTACGGCATGTAAGGACCCTGTTCGTATTACCGGCTGCCTCGTCCGCTTAACATCTTCCGGAGCAACACGCCCGGCGGGCGGAGTTCGTAACCTCCGCCCGCCGCCACGTGCATTCGAAGTCCTTTCAGCATCCTTGCCCAAGTGTCACGCGCCCGGCGCTGTGCTTCCTTCGCCGCCGCGGACACTCTGACGTTTACATCGAGCCTTCGATATCCGCGAAGGTCTGAGATACTTTCGTTCCCAGGGCGGTAATGGCGCCCAGGGCAACCACGATAATCAGGGCCAGCATGACCGCGTACTCAGTCGCAGTAGCACCCTCTTCCTCCATCAGGAACGACTTCATCCGATTCACAAGAGCCTTCATCACCAGTTCTCCTTTTCAGCAGGCAACGGACGCCGTCTTGGCGTTGCCTCAGGTGACCGCGAGCTTCCTGCCCATGATCCACCCCCATGCTTCGCAGCCCCCCCACCGTGAAGGGACTCACCGGCGACAGCGTCCATTCTGTCCACCCCGTAACGGAAATCATTGGCCGGCCCACAGGATGCTCCCAGCACTCTGCGACTTGACCGGCGGTGTTGTTTTGTGATGGTGATTGACCGGCCCACCGCCGCGCGGCGCAGGCCACAGGCCGTCCCCCGCGGGAGGGCATGCCAATCCACGGTGCCCGGATGCAACTCTCGCACCGGGCCACGCTGGCCTCGATTCGGCCGACGTGTCAGCGACCCGTACATGCCGGCTCGGGCAGCTCTCGAGGTCGCTGAGGCCTTCACCACCTTACCAGGACTGGAATCGGTGAAAGCCCTTTTCAACATAAGAAACAATGCGCTGCGAGGCAAACCGTGGCCAGGATATTGATACCTGCCTTCCATGATCGGACCGCTCCCGTCCTTACTGGATACCAGTACTGGTAATCAATATCGGTAAGTGGCCGTCTTGGAGTCTCTCCGATCTGGCGAACGGTTCTGTTTAGAACCGGCGAGTATTGCGGATGTGCACGATCGAGGAAATGGAGGCGATCGGCCGGTTGTATTATAGGACGTCCGTGACCATGAGGGAGTGTACCTCCGAGAACTGCCTTCCACCTCCTGACAGTATGACCAGCGGCACTCATGCTGTTGGAAACTCCTGGGGCCTCCCCGCGCCCCGGAGAGGCACCATCAGCGCCGTTCCAGCAGGCGCAGGAATCCCGGGCCCTCCCCCGCGTTTACCCCCGTCGATCCGGACTGTCGGCGAAGGCGATTCGCCGACCACTGACCTTCCCGGGCCCGGCCGGCAGGACAACCCACAGTGGCCCGAGTATGCGGCCGATGTAGGGCGAAGCGCGCGACCATCACTCCCGCCGCCGAGGACAGAGGAAGTGAACCTGCCAGACAGCCCGGGACTCTGCCGTCAATCCTCGCTCCGGCTCCTGCCTGCCGGGCTGATGCTCCTGTTGCTGAGCATGTACGTCCTGCTGGCTCCCGAGACCCAAAAACAGGGCGACAAGGACTGGAGTCATCTCTGGCTGGGTGGTCGGATGATCGTTACCGGCCATACTGATCAGTTGTATGACCCCGAACTGCAGGTCGAGGTGTATCGCCAGGCCGATCCGGCGGGTAGTCCACCGGCGGTGTGGACCAAGCGCAACGAAATCCTCGGGTGCTTCTACTACCCCCCCCCTGCCGCCATCCCCTATGCCGCCCTGGCCTGGCTCCCGAGGCACACCGCGGCGGTGGCCAACGCCTACCTCACCCTGGGATTGACTCTCCTGCTGGCCTGGATACTCGCTCGGAACATAGATCCACGGCTCCCCTGGGCCGCAGTGGCGGCGATCATCCTGGCCTATCCACCCTTCTTCATAAACCTCTCCTTGGGCCAGAATGGGGTGCTTACCACCTTCCTCCTGGTGGGCGCCTGGTGTCTCTGCAACAAGAAACGAGACCTCCTGGCCGGCCTGATCCTGGGTTTGTTCATCTGCAAGCCGAATTGGCTCCTGGCGATCGGCTGGATTCCTCTGGTTCACCGCCGGTGGCGGGTGCTTCTGGGAATGTGCCTGGGAGCCGCGGGGGTCCTGGCGGCCACGCTGATCCTCCTCGGGCCCCGGCCTTTTGTGGATTATGCCGAGCTGTTCGGCAAGGTCAGCCAAGTGAACCAGATTCCCGGCTACCGGCTGAGTCTCCAATACAACGGTCTGGGGCTGTTCCGAAAATGGTTGGGGGCCGGTTCAACCGCGGCCAACGTCCTGGGAGGGGCCAGTTGCATCCTCCTGGCATTGGTCACCTGGCGGGTCTGCCGCGGTGCGTGGCAGCCGGGCACGAGGCGCTTCCAACTCATGATGGCCTGCAGCCTCATGGCGGCTTTGTGGATCAACCCCCATCTGTATTACTACGATCTGGTCCCCGCGACGATTTGCCTCGTGCCGCTGGTGCTGGACTGGAGCATGCTGGGAAGCAAGGGACGAGCCGTGGCCATCCTGGTATCGATCTTCACCTATGCCGCCGTGCCTTGGGACAGACTCTGGAACTGGGGGACGGTCTTTCCGGTTCCGTCTTTCGCCATCTTGGCCTTGTGGGGGTGGTTCGCTTGCCGCCTGGCCTACCCTTCCGCGGAGCGATCAATCCCAAAAGAGGGCCTGGCCCTGGTATCGCCCGCGGACCCGGTGTCTACTGGTTCCGTCTCCCCGATTCAAACGCCGCCCGGGCTGAAGCCCGCGGCTCGTTGATGCAGTCTAACCGTGCACGGTTCCTCGGAAATCTCCCTCGATCGCCTGCGGCGTCACTTACCGCGATGGTGAGAAGTCACCGTTGCTGAGCGACCGCGCTCATCTCGGCGGTCGGCCCGGGCCGGGGGTATGATGCCCAAATGCCCAGAGCCGGCAGTGAGCGATTATCCGTCGAGGCGCCCGGGGCCCGGATTCAGTGCACCCGCCGCGGCGGGGGACCGGTCATGATCCTGCTGCACGGCGGGCCGGGTTGTTATGACTACTTCTCAGGCTCGGCGCTGGTGGATTGGCTGGCCGAGACTCATTGCGTGTGGTGTTACGACCAGCGCGGTTGCCGCGACTCTCGCTCGGACGGTCCGTTCACGATTGGGGCAAATGTCGATGATCTGGAGGCGGTCCGGCGTTGTGCCGACGTGGAGCGGATAAGCCTGCTGGGCCATTCGGCCGGGGCGGCGCTGGCGATCCAATATGCGGCGGCCCATCCCAGTCACGTGGACCGGCTGGTCTTGATGAGCCCGGCCGGCCTGCGGCGGGTTTGGCGGACCGCATTCGAGGCGACCTTGCGGGAACGCCTGACCGCCGAGCAAGAGCAGGAACTCGGCCGGCTCGACCGAGAGATCAGGCGCACGCCGGACAGAGCCCGGCGCTCAGAGCTGTATCGGCAGCGGTTCAATGTGGTGTTGCCATGCTACGTGGCTCCTCACCATCGCGAGCAGGCCCCGACGATGGAGCACTACCATCGCGAAGTCAACGTCCAGGTCGAGGCCTCGCTTCAGGCAAGGTACGACGATCCCTGCTGGCGTGGTGGTTTGAAGGAGTTTTGCCGGCCGGTGGGCATCATTCACGGCCGTAGCGATCCGATTCCTTGGTCGGTGGTCGATGAGCTTTCCGAACTCCTGCCCCAAGCGAAGGTCTATCCACTCGAACGTTGCGGCCATTTTCCCTGGCTGGAAGATCCCGCGGCCTGCCGGGCGGCGCTGGTTGCGTTCTTGGAGGGTTTTGGATAGAACATCCGGTCGTGCAGGGGGCGCCGGTGTTAACGCCCTGCGGGTTGGTTGATCCACCTCTTGCCGGTCATGGATGAAGCAGCGCCGGGGGAACGGAATCGAGTAAACCGCCCGATGCCCGCCACCATCCACGGCGGCGGCTTGGTCAACTTCATGGGAGTGCAAACCTGATGGATGAACGACGCACCAATCGGCTGAAAGAAGCGATGGCCGCGGCGGGACTGGACGCGGTATTCGTGTCCAATCCGAAGAACGTGAAGTACCTGACCGGCTTCCAGACCATGATGCCCGGTGAGGTGCAGGCCTTCGGGGATCCGGAAGGATTCGCCCTGGTGCATGCGGAGGGTTGCGACTTCCTGTGCGACGGGCGGTACATCGACGGGGCCCGGGGTTTGCCCGGCGTATCGGCCCGGTTGTTGGAGACGCCGGTGACCGCGGAGGTCATCGCCAATAAGTGCCGGGAGCTGCTTCCCTCGGGGGCCAAGACGCTGGGCTTCGAGCGCGACGCGCTTCTGTACATCGACGGGGTGGGCCTGAGCGAAAGCATAAAGGGCTTGACCCTTACTCCGGCGGAGGAGTTGCTGGCCGATCTTCGGCTGTGCAAGACGCCGGAGGAGATCGAGAAACTTCGTAAGGCCCAGGCCATTACCGGCGACTGCTTCGAGCACATAGCCGGTTTCATTCGCCTGGGGATGACCGAGCGGCAGGTCGCCTTGGAAATCGACAACTACATGCGGACCAACAGCGATGGTTGCTCGTTTGACTCGATTGTGTCCTTTGGCGAGACCAGTTGCCACCCCCATTACGTGCCCGATCCCAACCGCAAGCTCGAGAAAGGACACCTGGTCCTGCTGGACTTCGGTTCCAGCCCCCAAGGTTATTGCGGTGACATGACCCGAATGGTCAGCATGGGCCCGGCCGACGACCGGTTGCGGGAGGTATATGACATCGTCCTGCAGGCCCAGCTCGCCTGCCTGAAGGCGATAAAGCCGGGGGTGACCGGCCACAGCCTGGACATGATCATCCGCGACTCTTTTGAAGCACAGGGTTGCTTGGACAACTTCCTGCACGGCACGGGTCACGGCGTGGGGCTGGCCATCCACGAGGCCCCGCGGATCAAGAAGGGCTTCGAGACGCCGATCAAGCCCGGGATGGTGTTCACCGTCGAGCCCGGCCTGTACTACGTCGGTTGGGGCGGCGTGCGCATCGAAGACATGGGGGCGGTGACCGAGACGGGATTCGACAACTTCACCACAACGTCGAAAGAGCTGCTGGAACTCGAGGTCTGACTTTAGCAGGTGCCAGTGCTGCGTTTGGCAAGTCCTGGGGCTGTGGAGCGTTAGAGAACCTCGACTCATCGCCCAATGCGATGGTCGGATTGATTGTGAAACACTGCGGTAGATTGAGGAGATTCCTGGATGAGGCATTACCTGTTTACCCTGAGCGCCGGTTTGACTTTGCTGGTAGCCGGCTGTGCGAATGACGGCCAGGTTGATCAAGGCGGGCAGGCCGGGCGCGTGGGCAAGATCAAGACGGCGGACGAATTGATCGCCAAGATGGAAACCGACAAGATCCTGCTGATCCACGCCTTCGACGCGGAGAACTATGCCCAAGGGCACATCCCCGGGGCGGTCAACGTAGATTACGAAAAGATGACTGAGTCGATGCTCCCGGGCGACAAGGACCAGCCCTTGGTGTTCTACTGCGCCGGCGGCATGTGCCCGGTCGGCGGCATGGCATCGCGGAAGGCCTCCTCCTGGGGCTACAAGAAGGTCTGGACCTATTCCGGGGGGATGGATGATTGGAAGGGTGCCGGCAAGAAGCTGGTCACCGGGAGCCGGTGACGGCAGGCCTACAGATCTGGGCGCCCGGCCCGCTGCAGGGAGATTAGAGGACCGCGGTCTTGGAGCCCGGGCGGCATCTTGGCTCATTGAGGCGGGGCGCGATTACCCGTCGTCACTTGGTCTCGCCGGTTTCCAGTTCCGGCTGACCGCTTGCGAAGAGTTGTTGAACCTTGGGGCGCAGGCCCGGACCGACAACCAACCAAGCCAATCGGCCGAGCGGCGGAAGAGCGGGAGCGTGGCAGGTGGTTGACTCCAGGCAGGCCAACAAGCGGCGGTCTTGCCGCCGCCTCAGGACGTCGGGTTTTCCCATCTCGCTCCAGGTGGTGATGATCTGTTCGACGATGTCGGAGTCCGGTCCCTCGGCCGCTTTGAGGCAGGCGAAGGTGAGCAGGGCGGCGGTTTCCAGGTTGCAGTCCGCGTGGTGGGCGATGCCGAACGCCCGGGCAGCCTTCTTGGTGCGGTACTCTCCAAGGTGGATGCAGCCGATCATGTACCAGGCGGGGCCGTTCGGTTCGGTGCCGGACGACAGGTTGGAGATGGCCTCGAGTCGCTGCTCGGCAGGCGTTTGGCACCAGAGTCCGGTGGCCTGGGCACAGAGGATACGCCGCCTCCGCGCAGCGGCAACGGCCGAGGCCGCGGCGCCCACGGTGGCCAAGAGGACAATCGAGCCGGTGATCCAAACCCACACGTGGCAGGTTTGTACAACTGCCCGGGGCGGCTGTCAAACGAAGAGGCTCCACCTTCGGCGGCCGGCGGCCGGGCACTCGCACGCCGACCGATCGAGGCGGGCGGCAGTAGCGGTCGCATCTTGCCGGGGTGCGGCAGATGATGTAGGAATGCAGTGCCAGCAGGGCCCCGATTTCCCCGGAGGCGCCCCACATTGTCCTGATGAGGCCACTACGCAGCCGGAGGTTGCCGAGCGATGAGCAACGATACCAAACCCCTGGTCGCCGTGATGATGGGCAGCAAGTCGGATTGGGAGACCATGGGCCAGGCGGCGGAGATATTGGGCCTGTTCGCCATCCCCCATGAATGTCGCGTGCTTTCGGCCCACCGCACGCCGACCCAGACGGCGGAATACGTCGCCGGGGCCCAAGGCCGCGGCCTGGAAGTCATCATCGCCGGGGCGGGCGGAGCGGCTCACCTGGCCGGGGTCGCGGCGGCCCACACCCTGCTGCCGGTGATTGGGGTGCCGGTGGAGAGCCAGGCCCTTCGGGGAATGGACTCTTTGCTGTCGACCGTGCAGATGCCGGCCGGCATACCGGTCGCCACCATGGCTATCGGACGGGCCGGGGCGACCAACGCAGCTCTGTTGGCCGTCGCCATCCTGGCCAGGCAGAGACCCGAGCTGCTGCAGAAGCTGAGCGAGTATAGAGAGGAGCGGGCCAGAAAGATCATCAATCAGAACGTCCCGTGATCGGCTCAGCGGTCACGGCCCGGCGCCACGATCATCTCCGCGAACCCGCCGGATGACAGGAGCCCCGATAATCCAACCCGCAGGCTGGCCGCCCACCATCCGCAAGCGATCGTCCGCTTCCTCAGAGCGCCAGGCGTCCTCAGCCCCCCCCTGCTGAACGCACATCCGAATTCGTGAGTCCTCAGCCCGCCCGACGTTACGGTCACCGGTATAGGACCACCGGAAGAGGCGCCGGGCATAGGCGGTTTCCATAGCTCAATACATCTTCTTGTGGCGACGATGAGGTTCTAGGTTCTGCCGGCGGGAGAGCAGCGCGCGGGGGGCTGCGCGTGGAAGCCCGGGCCTGACTCCGGAGTGGCCATGCCGCTGGTAGCGTCCGCTACGGGAGAGGGCGAAAGATGGTGCCCGAGTGCGGCACCTGCCCGGGGCCCGCGGGAAGGGGAAGCGCCGACCCGCCGCCTGGGGTTAATCCGTCAATGGCCACAGTCGCGGATGACAGCGCATACACAGTGGAAGGCCCAGATGTCAACTCCACCCTCTGATCAAACGGTGTCCACGGTCATTGGCCAAGCCAAAGGACCCGGCGGCGGGAGCGAGCTGCCGGATCCGCTGGACGAGATGATGTCCAGCATCGACGAGATCTCGACGATTCCCCAGGTCGCCCTGCACATCATGGAGGTGACCAATGA
>CAZFMS010000096.1:3879-13414 GCA_964520125.1 uncultured Planctomycetaceae bacterium | reverse complement strand
GGCAAATGATGCTGGGGGCCCTCATGCGGCATACCGACTCCGGCTTGGCGGTCCCCGATTTCCCGCTGGCCTACGGCCAGGCGATTCCCGACTTGAGCCCGGCCGCCATCAGAGAATACAACGCCGTTCGAGTGAGCGAGTACGGCCTGCACGTGGTGGGGAAGGAGCAGATCATCCGTCACCTGGCCCACAGGTTTGGAGCGATCCTGGTGGCGGTGCTTCTGGTCGGCACCGCCGCGCTGCTCTTGCGCCGTCGCGGGGCTCCAGCTCGGATCCGGCGGCCCGTTCTGTTGCTGGTCTCGCTGCTGATAATGCAAGTCACCCTGGGGGCCTGGACGGTCCTCTCGGGGCGGCACGCCGCCGTGGCCACCGCCCACGTGGCCGTGGGAACTGCCATGTTGATATCATCGCTGGTTCTGACGTTTCGCATCTACCAACTGCGTGGGCTGACTCATGCCCGAGCCCCGGGGGACAGGAGATGTTTGCAGATGGCAACATGAAGACGAACGGCCGCCAACCTGACGTGAGCCTCACCTCTGAAGCCGCCGCCTCACGCCCGCCGGCGACCCTGCTGCCGGGCATCCGGACGGCCCTATCGAGACGAGTGCCGGCCTATCGTGATCTCACCAAGTTCCGCCTGAGCCTGCTCGTCCTTGCGGTGACCGCGGTGGGCTTTGTTCTGGGAACCACCGGACGGCTCGATGTGGCCCTCCTGCTTCACACCCTCGTGGGAACCGGGCTGGTGGCCTTTGGGGCCAATGCCCTGAATCAGGTATGGGAGCGCGAACACGATCTTCTGATGTCCAGGACCAAAGGACGTCCGATTCCGGCCGGCCGGCTCGAAGTCACCGAAGCTGCGGCATTCGGGGTCTCGGCGGCGGTCGTCGGCCTGGTCTACCTGTTCCTGCTGGCGGGCGCCCCGGCGATGGTGCTCGCCGCCGCGACCATCGTACTATACCTGTTTGCGTATACGCCGCTCAAACGACGGACGCCGTTCAATACACTCGTGGGGGCCGTCCCCGGAGCGATCCCGCCGATGATTGGTTATGTGGCCGCGTCGGGCACGGTCGACCAGGTGGCCTGGTGGCTGTTCGCCACGGTGTTCGCGTGGCAACTACCGCATTTCTACGCGATATCGTGGATTCACCGCGCCGACTACGCCGCTGCCCAGTACCGGATGCTGTCGACGGTGGATCCATCCGGCAAGACTTTGGCCTGGCACACGGTCGTGTCATCGGCAGCCTTGTTGGGGGTCAGCGTGCTGCCCGGCCTGGTCGGGTTCGCCGGCAGTACCTACTTGTGGGGTGCCGGGTTCTTGGGCCTGGCCATGTTCGGCGTCGCCCTGTGGTTTGCGGTGCGTCTTTCGGTCTCGACTGGAAGAGTTCTTTTTGCCGCATCGCTGGTCTTCCTTCCCGCAATCATGATAATGATGATGGTGGACAAGGCCGTAGGCCGGCATTTGTGATTGAAGCGGCAACCGGCTACAAGGTCACTTCTGGCGTCTGGGGTGTTCGGTTGGTAGGTCTCCGCCTCGCGTGCCGCACACCCGCTCACTGCTGGTGCGGCCCTGGTCGGCGTGGGCAGGAAGATGACATTGGAAGCAATCACAGTCAGCAACATCACCCATCGATACGGTGACCGTCTCGCCCTGCAAGGCCTCAGCTTCGAGGTGCAGCGTGGCGAGTTCTTCGGATTGCTGGGGCCCAACGGCAGCGGCAAGACCACCTTGTTTAGAATCCTGACCAGCCTGTTGCGCCCGACCCAAGGCAACGCGTCGCTGTGCGGGTTTGACGTAGTGACATGTCCGGCCGAGGTCCGGCGGCGCATCGGTGTCGTCTTCCAATCACCAAGTTTGGATCCCTATCTGACCGTGCGTGAGAACCTCTTGCACAGTGGACGCCTGTACGGCCTGTCCAGGAGATTGCTGCCGGCCCGGATCGATGACCTGCTGGATAGACTGGACGTCTCGGATCGGAGGCACGACCTGGTCAAGACCTTGTCCGGCGGACTCAAGAGACGCGTGGATTTGGCCAAGAGCCTGCTGCACCGCCCACCGGTCCTCTTGCTCGACGAGCCCTCCGCGGAGTTGGACCCGGTGGCCAGGGCCGAGCTGAGGAGATACTTGGAAGACTTGCGGCGATCAGACGGGATCACCATCCTGGAGACGACCCACCTCATGGATGAGGCCGAGCGCTGTGACCGACTCGCCGTATTGGATCAGGGCCGGCTGGCGGCCTGCGGCAGTCCGGCGGAATTGACTCGCCGAGTCGGCCGGAATTGTATCGTCGTGCAGTGCCCGGATCCGGCCGACCTCTCCAGCCGCGTCTCTGCCAGGTTCGGCTGCAAGCCAGCGGTGGTGGACGGATCCGTGCGGATCGAGGGTGATTGGGGTGCCGCCCTGGTTGCCGAGTTGATGTCCGCCTGGGGAGACGAGATCCGGTCGGTGACCGTCGCCAAACCTACCTTGTTCGACGTCTTCGTGCATGAGACCGGGCACCGTTTTGAAGGGGACGTCTCATGAGCGATGGCGAACGGGCACAGGTTCGGCCGCCCGCGCCGGGGTCGGTCGGGGGCGGTTCCTGGCGGCCCTGCTATGCACTGTGGCGGCGTGAGATCACCGGCTTCCTTCGACAGCGCAGCCGCATCATGGGGGCACTGGGTACTCCCCTCTTGTTCTGGTTGCTGGCCGGCGCCGGGTTGGGGCAGTCCTTCCGCATGCCCGCTGCCTCTGACGGCACGAGCTACCTGGAGTTTTCGTTCACCGGGGCCCTGGCGGCGATCCTCCTGTTCACGGCGATTTTCTCCACTATCACGATCATTGATGACCGGCGCCAGGGTTTCCTTCAAGGCGTGCTCGTAGCACCGGTATCACGGATCACCATCGCTCTGGGCATCATCTCCGGCGCCACGACCCTCGCCGTAGGACACGCCTTGGTCTTCTACTTGCTGGCCCCCTTCGTGGGAATCGCCGTCGGGATAAAATCTGTCGCGGCCACCTTGGGCGCCCTGGTGCTCCTGGCCCTCGCCCTTTCCAGCCTTGGATTCCTGGTGGCCTGGCGGGTGAGGTCGACCCAAGGCTTCCACGCCGTGATGAACCTGGTCCTCGTTCCCATGCTGATACTCTCGGGCGCGTTTTTTCCGGTTGACGGTGCCGCAACATGGCTGCGGGCCGCGGTCATGGTCAACCCTTTGACCTACGGGGTGTACGTCCTCCGCAGCGCCGTACATGCCGAGACCCTGACCGCAGCCTCGGGAGGCCCCGCCGGCCTGGTGGTCAGTCTTGCTGTTTCGCTGGTGTTTGCGGTGGCCCTGTTGGCCTTGGCCACCCGGGCGGCGGCCCGCCAGACCAGCCAGGTGTTTGAATGAGCGAAAGGCGGGAGCGCTGCCGGCGCTGGATTCCTGCCGTCTCGATGTGTTCCCGGCGATGTTCATTCGTTCATGAACTCGACGGGGCAAAAAGTATTGAAGGATCGATGAATGGACCCTCTTGTCGACGAGCCCGATTTGCCGGAGCGCCGGGCAGGCGGATCGCCGGATCTTCGAGCTGCCAGACGGGATCGTGAACAACCGCGGGCCGGGTTCTGGATCCTGATGGCCGGGTCCGTGATCGCCGTCTCGCTGTTGGCTCTCTGGCGACTCTCCAGCCTTTCCCGGGCGACTTCGGAACCTACCGCCCGGGTGTCTCGGCTGCCGATCTACGGCTCCGTGCCTGATTTCCATCTGACCGAGCGGTCCGGCAGGCCGGTGTCGCTTACCGACCTGAAGGGCCGGGTCTGGATCGCGGACTTCGTCTTCACCAACTGCGGGGGGCCCTGCCCGATCATGTCCAACCGGATGAGGGAGATTCAAGATCACCTGGAACGCGCAGAACTGCCTGGCGTGCTGTGCGTATCGATCAGTGTCGATCCGACCCGGGACACCCCCGACGTGTTGCGCGACTACGCCCGGCGGTACGGCGCCGACGCAGATCGCTGGCTCTTCCTGACCGGTGATAAGAAGGAAATCTTCGACTTGACCATCCGGGGATTCAAGCTCGGCCTGACCGAAGAAACCGAAGAGGACGCCATCATCCACTCGACCAGATTCGTGTTGGTGGATCGCGGGGGCAGGATTCGAGGCTACTACGACGTGGCCGACGACGACCCCCGCATGCAGGCATTGATGGAGCAGCCCGCCAAGGCCGTGCCCGGGGCGACCACGCAGTGCCTCCTGGCCGACGTTCGGTCACTTCTGAGGGAGGCCGGACGTTGACCGTTCAGGACTTGCCGCACCTCAACGCCCTGCTGAACAGCATCAGCGCCGCATTGATCGTTTCCGGCTTCATGCTGATTCGGCGAAAGCGCGTCGCCGCCCACCGGGCCTGCATGCTCGGGGCCACCGCCGTTTCGGCGGCGTTTCTGGTGAGCTACTTGGTCTATCACGGCTACGTTGGACACGTTGCCTTCCAGGGCAGCGGATCGGTCAAGACTATATATCTGGCCATCCTGGTCACGCACATTGTGCTGGCGGCGGTCTTGCCGCTGATGGTGCCGGTGACCTTGTGGTTTGGGTTGCGCGGTCGGCTCGAGCGGCACCGGCGCCTCGCCAAGTGGACTCTGCCGATTTGGCTCTACGTCTCGGTCACCGGTGTAGTGGTCTACCTGATGCTCTACTTTCCCCGTTGATCCAGACGAGGCCGTAACCTGGAGTGAGGACCGCACCGCCCCCACCACCGCGGTCCACCAGGGCCGAACTCAACGGCGGAGCATTCGCACCGGTTCCTATCAGGGGGCAAGCAGCTCGGTGACAAACGCCTGGATGTCCGGGCCGTCGAGGAAGGTGTCGCCGTTCATGTCACCGCGAGTGATGTCGCAGCCGGGATAGGTCTGGCCGTATCCGGCCGGGTCGACTAGCGCCAGAGCAAAGGGGGTGATGTCCGCGGGGTCGAGGGTGGCGTCGCAGTTCATGTCGCCAAGCACCAGGGGAAGGTACTCGTACGCGCCCATGTCCACGGTAGCTGTCGAATCACCGTTGCCGTCGAGGATGCGGGGGCGGCCGTCGAGGTCGGTGGTCACCGTTACGGCACCGTTGTCGCCGGCGTCGATGCACCGCGAACCCGCAGACAGCCGAAGGTTGTCGTCCTCGTTGCCCACGATGTCGTCCGGGCCGTCGGGATCGACGAAGAGCGGGTCAACATCGATGTTGTCGTGCCCCGTACCGCCCCAGCCGCCCTGCACGTCGCTGTGGGTGACCGTGGTTACGGACGCGCTATCACCAATTTGCAGCCCGGCATTCTCCCAGAACACGCAATTGACCACTGTCGGGGTGCTGTCAGCCCAGCGGCTGCGCATTCCACCAACGCCCACGACATCTGAGTTTCCGAAGAACGTGCAATTACTCACCGTCGGGCTCGAGTGCACATTGGCCATCGCCCCACCGCCACTCGAGACTGCTACATTCCCCGCGAAAATGCAGTTCGCCACTATCGGGCTACTATAGCCGTTCGACATCGCACCACCGGCGAAACCAGCCTCATCGAGGAACGTAGCCCAGTTCGCGGTGAACAAGCAATCGGTGACTGTGGCGTTGCTGCTCCAGTTCTTCATCGCGCCACCACTGCCGGCCGAGTTGCCAGTGAACGTGCAACGGGTTACCTTTGGGGCACTCGAGGGGCGGTTGCCCATTCCGCCGCCAGATACGGCCGAGTTGCCCGTGAACGTGCAGTTGCTCACCGACGGGCTGCCCGCATCGTTATCCATCCCTCCGCCATAGCGCTCTGCAAGCAGGGAACCGTTGGCCCTCCCCCCGGAAACCATGAACCCGTCGATGATAGCCGTGGCGTCAGTTCCGCTGCCGATGACCACGTGGTAGCTGTTCTCGTCGTACGTGGGGCCAGCGGGGAAATCGGCCGGATCATCGTTGTCCTGCAGGTCTCCGGTGAGGGTGGTCTCATACGCGACGATGTCCCGCTCGTCCGGGTTTCCGGGATTGGACAGGCCCCCGTAGCCGCCATATAGGCCGACGCCGCTAATGAGCTGAAACGTGGCCGCCCGGTCGCCGGTGGTGACGTTGCCCCCCTCATCCTGATCCGCCCGGTACACCCCGCCGGCCACCCGGATCTCATCGCCCGCCCCCGCCGCCGCCAAGCCGTCCTGCAGATACTTAAACGCCGTGGCCCAACTCAGCCCGTCACCACCCAACGCGGCACCATCGTCCACGTAGATGACGGCCGACCGGGTCACCCCCGCCCGGTCCGCGTCCGCCCAGGCCACTCCCGCCGAAGCCAGGAACAAGACCCAGGCCCCCACGCCCCACACCAGGATGTGTCTTCGACTGCCCACGGCGCCCGCCTCCGATCCTGCCGGCCCCGAACCGAACACCACCGCATTCTATCGGACGGCAGGGCATGACATCAAGCGTATACACCGCTAATTCTCATCCGGTCAACACTAATCTCTCTCGTCGCCCCCCACGAACCTCCTTTGGCCGCCCCTGGTCCACCCGGACCAGTGCCGCTTACACCTGCGCCAGAGCGCTGCAGCTTGACGAAGGACCGCTTTGAGTTCTACGGGCACGGGGTGCCGGCCAGCAGGATGTCGACGAGGAGCGTCACGTCGGTCATGCCGAACACGCCGTCGCCGTCGAGGTCGGCGCACCCGCAATTCGTTCCTGTCGAGAGGATGCAGGCGACAAACGCCTGGATGTCGTTGCCACTGCGCTGGCCGCTCCCATCCATGTCCGCGGGACAAGCGCAGACGGGGTCGGAGGCGGCCATGTAGCCGCCGGTCAGGGCGAAGTCACCTCCGGCCATGCTCCCGGCTTCGGGCTGGGCGATGGTGCTCATCAGGGCGAAGTCGCCGCCCGTACTGAGGCCTCCGCCGCCGTTGACGCTGTACCAGTTGAGGTCGAAGTTCTGGCTGAACACCGGCGCCGGGCTCCAGAGCATCAGCATGATGACTGAAACGGCGGTAGCCCATTTGGGTTCATTCGCATTCATGGTATTGTCTCCATCTCTCCTGTCATTCAGAAATTTCAATCGCTGATGCGGACTGTTCCGCTGGAGCCGCGCCGCTCGATTTCCATCGGCCGCCGGATGCGGGACCGTTCTCGGTAACTTCCTGTATCAACCCGGCGCTGTCTGGCGGCTAGGGTGCTCCAATGGTGGCAGTTCCCAGGACGGGCCGCAGAATCAAGGACAAGTCCGCGACCACGGGCGCGGAGATGGGGTATGATCCTGCCTTTATGATGAGTACGTCGCCGGACGAGGCGCCGGAGATGCCTTCGACGTAAGTATCGAACGGCTTGGCGGCGGTCCCGAATTCGAATAACCCGGAGTATCCGGAATCCAGAAAGGTCATCCGCATTCCGTAGCTGTAGGCTCGTTGGGGGGCGGTCATCGTGGGGAAGTACGAAATCAGGCGGCGCGTCCCTCCGCCGATCGCGGGGACCATCAACTCGCCGGCATGGGTGCCGGGATCGGCGTGGGTCCCGCCGGTGGCCGGGCCCAACGTGATCTCGAATCCCCCCGAATCAAAGGTGCGGAGGGTTCCCGGGCCCGCCGAAACCAGGCCGTTGTAGTTCGTGTAATTGACCGTCCAGCCGACGGCGTGGCCGATTTCGTGCAGGATCACGGACAGTATGTCGGCATTGGCCGCGTTTCCCTGGCCGTTGAGAAACTGGAACCGGTTGGTGGAGTCTTGGGTGTACTCAACATTATCAAAGGGCGTGGAATCCACAAACCACGTTGTTCCACTGTCGATCCGAATCCGGGCCGAGAGGGGGATGCCGGATCCATTCTCCACGAAGTTGTCTGCGACCCCCAAGGTGGGGGCCGTCAGCGGGGTGAAGGCGGGATTGGTGATGGTAAACGTGCCGGCACCGCCGTTGGCCTGGATAACGCCTTCCCACATGGAGATCGCGGCATCAAAGACTGCTTGCTGGGCAGTGCTGAAGCCCGAGCCACTGTAGTTGATCGCGATTTGGAAGGCCCCTCGCGGCGCGCCCGGGGGAACCTGCTCCACACGAGCGGGTTGCCCGCCGCGGGTTCCACAAAAGTGGATTTCACGGGCCGTGTCGCCCGGCCCGTGGCGGTTATCCTGCTCCTGGCCAACGGTTGGGCTCATTCCAACCGGTCCGAGCACGAGGAGGTAAACACACAGATTACGGGGTATGGTCTTCATGGTTCATCCCTCTATTGAAGATCGTGGTATTGGACTCACTTCTCGCGGATCCCACCGGCAGGCTACTGCAGGGATACGAGAACCAAGACCAGGCCCTGGCCCTCGCCGAGCGCGGTCATGGCCTTGCCGATGATCGCCCCCTGGGCCTTCATATAGTCGCTCACCTTCATGGCATGTCCGGGTGTATGGGATGTAGTCAGCAGATCACCCGGCTCGATGGCCCGCTTGGAGGCGTCGCAATAGACCCACACCCGGCCGCTCAAGGCGACCGGCGGGGCGTCTTCCTGACCGGGCAGATCCCCGAGTATGGCTCCGGCCGACAGGCCGCCGGCGCCGCTGACCACGCCGGCCACGCGGCGGTTGTAGGCGTCGCGGCTGACGCGAAGCTGGCCCGCGTTCTCCGGATCGATCTCGACGACCATTCCCGGTTCGATCTTCTCGGAGGTCGGGAATCGCTCGGCCAGATCACATCCGCCGGTAATCTCCAAGACACAGACCATGGCAGTGCCGTCGCGCTTCAGCTTCAAGGGTGTTACGGCATTATTTGTCGGGTTCTGCTCGGTGGTATACGCAAAGACCAAGTCACCGACGTTGTCCGTAGTCCGGCTGTACATGGACCACTTGTGGATTGTCGTCGTGCTACTGTTGACCTCGCCGATAGTAATACCGCCCACGACGTTCGTGCTGCCTCCGTACAGGCCAAGCCACGGCAAGGTGTCTTCGATGACCAGGTCTTCCCAGGCCAGGTCGTTAGCGCCCAGACTGAGCGCCGTCTGTTCCACGTGCAGCTTCACGAGAGGTGTGTTTTCGCCGACTCCGACCTTTCCGCCGCCGTGGGCCAATGTCACGTCGCCATCGGAGGAGCTATTCAGGTACAGCGATGCACCGCCGCCGTTCTCCAGATCGTATGTATCAATGTGGTTTCCACTGAAGTCCATCGTCTTGTGGGAGACAAGGCCGCCGGCCGCCGTCGTGCGAGTCTCGAAGCGGGCAACAATCGGCGCAGTAAAGCCCGTTCTCGCGGAATAGAAGTAACCGGCGATGCCGCCTGAACTCCCAACTGCGTGGACGCCGTACATGGGACCCTCGGTATAGACACCCGTTCCCTGCGTGCCGAAACTCTTGAAGTACCCCCCGTAGGTCGGACCCGACTGGGTCGCCGTGGCCGTGCCGTATACGCCGTAGCCGGTCTGGCCGTGGCTCCTGAAGAACCCACCGAAGCTGTCATTGCCTTCGGTATCGCTGGCCTCGCCGAAGACCGCGCAGCCGGCGGCGCCGTCACTCTCGAAGAAGCCGCCGTAGTTTCTGGCGCCTCCGCCGATGCCGTTGGTGCTGGGGCCGCTCCTGCTCGTGCTCACCATGCTTACCGTGTGGTT
>CAZFMS010000096.1:0-3869 GCA_964520125.1 uncultured Planctomycetaceae bacterium | reverse complement strand
GGGCCGCTGGTGTCGCTGGCCAGGCCGAGCACGCCCCGGCCATTGGGGCCGGCGCTCTGTCCCCAGACGCCGAAGGTACTCAGAATGGAGCCCGGGTCGGTTGCATAGCCCTTGAGCGCTTTTCCGGAGTTGTGGCCGGTCGCGGAACTTACCGCGATTTCGTCCGAGGTGATGATGTGCAGCGGGTAACTGGGTATCGATCCGGTCGGCAGCCCGATGCCAATGCCGCCGTCGGTGATGATGTTGTCGCTCTCGAAGCCGACCGTGCCGGTACCGGCGGTGATGGTCTCGTTGACGTCATCGAAATAGAGGGAATTGCCGACTCTCAAAGAACCCAGGACGTGCAGCTTGTGGGTGGGGGAGTTGGTCCCGATGCCGACGTTGCCGTCGGCGTCCACGGCGAGCCCCCGTGTAGCCATGCTAAACGGCGTCGGGGTCATTTCCTGCCGCGGGCTGAGCGTCGTGTAGGGCCCCGACCCGGCGGGGCTGCGCACCGCGATTTGCAGCCAGCGGGCCTCGTTCGCCGTCCACGGGTCCACGCCGAAGTCGACCAGCACGGTGAACTTCCCCTCCACCACGTCGAGGTTCGCCACGGACGCGGTCACCCCGATCTGAGTACCCCCGGTCGGCGGTTCTCCCGTGCCGGCTTGGTCCCAGAGCGAGAACTCGAAGTCGGCCTGGCCGGTGAGCGGGCTACCGCCCATGTCCAGGCTGCCCTGGTAGGTGAATGCGGTATCCACCGGCATCTGTGAAACGGCCCTATCAGGGCTGCTGGAGATGACTACCACAAGGGCCACGATTGATATAGTGATTCTCTTCATTCTCTTGACTCCTCTCGTTTGTTGACCGGGATGCACCCCTGCCGCAGAGCCGGAACGACCGCCACCGGCCGAGCCGTCATCGAATCGCTCATCCCAAACCTCTGCCGTCTCGCCCCCCGGGCGATTTCGAGACCAGTTGAAAAGACCGTCGTAGATTGGGCCGGCCCACCGACGGGTCTATCGACTCATAAAGGAACACGGAAAGGAGGCCTGGAAGGTGCAAGATTCCATCTGCTTTTTTTGGCGCCGCCGAATGGGACCCATCGGGGGGATTCCGCACTCCCGGGTGGCCGGCCGTCGGCTGCCGGCCGAGGATTCGAGGGGTCAAGGATCTGGAGGATCTTCCCGTTCAGGGTCGAAGAGCTGGTTGTTCAGGCTTGGCACCGGCCCTTGGTGGCCGATTCGGGCCACGCCGAGGCATCACCGGGCCATCATGCCAATCACGGCTCCGGCGACTGGGCCAGGAGCTTGCGGTACTGCGACTCTTCCTGCGACTTGCCCCACGAGGCGTACGAGCTTGATCAAGGCTTGCAGGGTCCGCCTGGCACGGTCAGGATCTTCGTCGTCGGCAGTCAGCGCATGATGGGCGGCGACCAGCAGAGGCTCTGCCTCCTCGAAGCGATTCAGGGCGGATAGGCAGGCTCCGAGGGAGGTCCGGGCCTCACCGATGTCCGGGTCGTTCTCGGGCAACAACTCCTGACGCAGCGTCAGGCATTCGCGCAATAGCGGCTCGGCCTCGCCCGCCTCGCCCCGCTCCGTCGACACCCGACCCAGCAACAGCAGCGAATCCGCCACCGTCCGATGACCATCGGGCCATTTCGTTCGGCGGATCTCCAGGGCCTGGCGGCCGAAGGTCTCGGCCTGGGCGTCGTCGCCTTTGGCCAGATACATCTCGGCCAGACGGCCCAATACGCGGGCTACGGTTGGATGGTCGTCGCCGAGGCGCTGGCGGTGCAAGACCAGGGACTCGCCGTAGAGCCTCTCGGCCTCGTCGTATTGTCCCATCATGTATAGGTTACGCGCCAAGCTGGCGATGGTGTCGGCGATGTAGGGATGGTCGGCGGGAAGAGCCCCGCGGTAAATAGCCAGGGCTTCGGAGTAGAACGGATCGGCGCTCGGATGATCGCCCTCTGCGAAATAAGTGTCCGCGAGGTTGCGGAGGCTGAGTGCCACACGGGGATGATTCTCGGGCAGCAACTTGCGCCGAAGGGAGACGGCCTCCTGCAGCATAGACCGGGCCTCTTCTTCCTTACCCTGGCGCAGTAGGCAACGACCCAGGTTGTTCAGGACCGTGGCCACCCGGGTGCTCTCGCTGCCGAACCGCTCGCGGCGGAGGTCCAGCGATTCGCGGTAAAGCAACTCCGCCCCGGAGTAGTCACGCAGATCCTCCGAGATGCTCGCCAGGTTGTTCAGGGCGGTCGCGATTCTCGGATCATCGGGTTCCAACACCTTGCGTCGAATGGCCAATGAATGGCGGAAGAGACGCTCCGCCTCCTCGTACTCCTTCAATCTCCTCAGCGAGACGGCCAAGTTGTTCATGGCCAGGGCCAAATCCGGGTGATCCTCCGGCAGCAGATTCCGCCGGGCCGCGAGGACCTCCCGCTGCAGAAGGGCTGCGCCGCCGTACCTTCCTTGCCGAAAGAGGACGCTCGCCAGGCCAGTCTTGGTTGAGAGGATGTGGGGCTCTTCATCGCCCAGGAGCTTCCGCTGCATGTCAAGGCAGGCCCGCAGGTGAGCCTCCGCCGGAGCATAATCGCCCAAGGCGGACAGCGCCCCTCCCAGACTGTTCATGGCGTTGGCAATTCGCGGGTGTTCAGGTCCCAGTTCCGCCTTCAAGACCCGGAGTACATCTTCCAGAATCGGCTTGGCCTGTGCATGTCTGCGGCGGGCCATGAGGACGTCTGCGAGGTCATTGCGGATGTAGGCCACCTGAACGGGGTTGATGCCCGGCAGCCTCTGGTGCAGCTCGAGCGCTTCTCGGAACAGCACCTCTGCCTCTTCGAATTCGGCGCGAGAAGCCAGCGCGGTACCGACGTCGGCGATCGATCTGGCCACAAGCTCATGTTCATTGCCCAGCAGCCGGCGTCTAATCGCCAGGGCCTGGCGTAGAGCCCCTTCCGCCGCGTCATAGTCGCCCACCGCCGTACAGGCCGTGGCTAGGTTGGTCAGGCCGGCAGCGGTGTCCAGATGCTCCTCGCCAAGCTCCTGGCGACGGATATCAACTGCCGCCCGGGCCATCTCGACCGCTCGATCATAGATACCCATACTCCGGTAGACGGAGCTGATGGTGTGCAACAAGGTGGCCCTGACCACCGGTTCATCCTGGAGTTCTTGGCCAATGCGGTCCGCCCCCCGGTCGACAACCTGACGTAGGGTGAGATTCTCGCCGGGATGCTGGCGGATGTCGGCATCATCGAAAATACCGACAACAAAACCGGTTGTCCGCGTGGCCGTCGCCGCTTTGATCCTCGCCTGCTCGGCCTCCTTCTCTGCATCGGTCTCCGCCGCCAGGGCCCGGACGAGATTCTGCTCCGACTGCGCATACAGCATGCTCATCCAGATGCCGAAGCCGCTCACCAGGATAAACATGGCGGCAACCACCGCGGACACGGCCTTGTGTCGGGCGACCAGTTTGCGGAACTGGTCGCTCGCGCTCGGCGGCCGGGCGAGAATCGGTTCGTTATCCAGGTACCTCTGCAGGTCGTCAGCCACGGCGGAGGCGGATTGATAGCGCCGCTCCCGGTCCTTCTCCAGGGCCTTCCCGATGATGGTGTCGAGATCGCCGCGAAAAACCTTGTTGACCGAACTCAGCGGTATCGGCACATCCGCGCCAATGATCCGCAGGGCCTCGGGAATAGTCTTGCCCTCCAGGTCATGCGGCAGGTCGCCGGTCAGCAGCTCGTAGGCGACCACCCCGAGCGAGTAGACGTCCGAGCGGGTGTCGAGTTCCGCCGGGTTGCCGGCCACCTGTTCGGGGCTCATGTAAGGGATGGTCCCGATCAACTGGCCCACGTCGGTATGCAGGGTGGTGGCTTGGACGTCCGAATC
>CAZFMS010000095.1:4246-13422 GCA_964520125.1 uncultured Planctomycetaceae bacterium | reverse complement strand
ACTGGTCGATTCTGTGCGGTCCATTCAGGTTGGGTCCCCGTGCCCCCGCGGCGGCGCCGGCCTGCTGAACGAATCCCCCGGCTCCAGGCGTCCGCCTCCAGCCGTGATGTCACGTACCCGGAGGGCCTGCCGGTGAGCCGCAGGAAGTCGAACATCCCCACCCTCCTGGCCGCCCGGGTAAGGCCCACTCGACGGGCCCCTCTGGGAAGTGCCGGCATCCGTCCCGGCGCAGCTTTGAGATTGTGCCCGGGAAACGAATCCTGCACCGCCCAACCTCTATCTAACCCCCAACCCCGGATCGCTGCCGCCAGAAAAAACGCCCGGCGGGCCGCCGACGCCCTGAGCCTGGCCACCTCGACACTCGACGACCTGCACGCCCGTCTACTGAGGCTCAAAGACCTGATGAGACCACAGCGGGCCGTACGCCGCCGGTCCCCCCGTCAGATTAGCACTCTCCAGACGCAGATCGATGCCGCACTCGCCCCCCTCGGGGAGATCATCGCCGCCGCCAGCTTCGAGGGGCGTCCCCTGTTAAACGGCCGCTGGTCGATCACCCTGTACGAGGTGAATTCCCCCAGACGACAAACCCTTCGTCTTCCGTCCGTCAATGTCGACCGTCTGGGCAGCGCCCGGGTCGGTTTTCTCTCCTCGACCAGGACCGGCGGGGCCAACTGCCCGCAGCACTCCGCGGTGACGAGGACGTATGCGATTGTCAGAAGCGCCGCCTTCCAGGTCGCCCAGCACCGTGACACTCTGGCCGCCTTGTCGGTGAATCTGGTAGAGCCCCTCCTCAATGCCTGGAACGTCGCGACCGAAAGCGCCGACGCGGCCCAGAATCTCATTCACGACCCGGACTTCGCCGTCCAGACCAGTCAACTCACCCAGATCGACGCCTTGTTGAGCATGTCCCAGAACCTGGTCAGGCCACCCCAGCACGGCCCTTTTCCGAAGATCAAGCTCGTCCAATAACCAGCCCGCGGGAACAGATAGTCCAATAAGTTGCCTGCCTGGTCCATTCCTCGGGGCATTTACCTCCCAGCCCGGGGAACAGCGCGGCACCCTCCCGGCCGCGGCGCAGCATAGACGTACTTCGATTTTCGGGACTAACGAAAGTCCGGGTGCGACCGGCCCGATAGCAACGACGGTCAAACGCCACACCGGGCTCGCAAGGCCCCGCAAGGCGAAACGCCTGGTGGCATGTTTGAGAAATGCCGGTCAAGTGCGAGGTACTACGAGAGTGCAACGCAGTAAACAAACACGGAGACGATGATCGTCGATTCGAGTTTCATCCCTCAAGTAACCGGAGGTGAAACCGATAAGGAAAGGCACACACGGCGGTGTGCTTCACCACGCTGAGAACCATCAAGCGTGGGCGTTCAGGGAGGAACCCATGAGTCGCATCAATACCAATGTCTCGTCCATTCAGGCCATTCGGCACCTGATCAGAAACCAGAACGACCTGACCCTCAGGCTGGAACGGCTCAGTTCCGGACTGCGGATCAACCGGGGGGCCGACGACCCCGCCGGGCTGATCGCCTCGGAGTCCCTGCGCTCGGAGATTCGCGGCCTCACCGCCGCGGTAGGCAACTCGGAGAGGGCCATGAACGTCATCTCCACCGCCGATGCCTCCCTCGCAGAAGTCTCCAAGATGCTATTGGAGATCAAGGGTCTGATCGACACCTCCAGCAACTCCGGGGCCCTCTCCGACGACGAGATCTCGGCCAACCAGTTGCAGATCGACTCCCTGTTGGAGAGCATCAACCGAGTAGCGAATTCCACCCAGTTCAACGGCAAGAAACTGCTCAACGGCGAACTGGGCTACACCATCGCCGGCCAGGACTCCACCAATCTGGCCCGCCTGCAGATCTTCGGGGCCCGAGTGCCCGCCGGATCCACCCAGTCGGTCACCGTCCAGGTCACCCAGTCTGCACAAACCGCGGCCATCACCATCGGCCTCGGGGGCGGGAACGGAATCTCCGCCAGCGGGAATCTCTCGTCTTCCAACAGCGTCACCATCGAGGTCCGCGGCAGCCTGGGAACCGAGATCTTCACCTTCGCCGGCAGCACCACCATCGCCCAAATTGCCACCGCCGTCACCGGGGCCGCCACCCTCACCGGCGTGTCCGCCACCACCAGTGCTACCGGGCTCTCCTTCAACAGCACCCAGTACGGCAGCAATCAGTTTGTATCCGTCCGCGACATCAGCGGCACCTTCACCGTCGTCCCCGGCGACCAAGGGGACAACGAAGACGCCGGCCGCGACGCCGCGGTGATGTTCAACGGCCAGACCGCAACCGTCGACGGACTGATCGCCAAGATCCGAAGCAACGGCCTGGACATTGTCGCCGATCTGACCGAAAGCTTCGGGACCGCCCTGGGCTCCGACACCTTCTCCGTCACCGGCGGCGGAGCGAACTTCCAGATCGGCCCCGAGGTCAACAGCGACGGCCTGATCAGCATCGGTATCCCCGCCATCACCACCTCGAATCTGGGCAACAGCGTCAACGGCTTCCTCAACACCCTGGGGTCCGGGGGGACCAATGAGATCGTCAACTCCGACAATCACCCGTCCGCCGAACTCATCATCGGGTCCGCCATCTCCCAGGTAGCCACCCTCAGCGGCCGGCTTGGCGGATTCCAGGCCAACCAGATCGAAACCAACTTGAACAGCGTGCGGACCACCCTGGAAAACGTCACCGCCTCCGAGTCGGCCATCAGGGACACTGATTATGCCGTCGAGGTGTCCAACCTCACCAGGGCCCAGATCATGCTCCAGACCACCGTACAAATGCTGGGAGTCGCCAACCAGTTGCCTCAGACGGTGTTGTCACTACTGGGATAGCAATAACCGACCAGGATCGACACGCCTAGCCCGACCTCCGACCGGCCGATCCTTCGGTGATGGACCCGTCGGCTCGGGGCCGGCGATTCCCCGCTCGTCCGAGGTGGTGGAAGTTCGTCGTTGATTCTTCCGATAAGAGTATGGCTTTGCCGCCATCTTGCGGATCCGGCGAGCAGAGCCGTTCGCCGTCGCGGAGATGTCAGATGTCGGCACGAACATCACAGCGCGAATCTTGCCGCAAACGCGGCCTCATCCTCACCTGCTATGTCAACGGACGAAAGAGGTTCAGGGCCTTGCCTTGCGCTACCTCGGATGATGCGGCGCCCAATGATCCCGACTTCTTAGGATCCTCCGGTGGGGAAGCCTCGAGAATATGCCCCGCCGTCGAGCTGGGACTTCATCGGCCTTCGTGAGGCCGAGCCTGTCCCAACCTTCTTCGCGGCATGATCTTGGAGCGTCCACCGAATGGGCCGGGGCCCCGCCGTCCAAGCGGATAAGACCGACGCCGTCGCGCCTGTGCCTCTGTTGCTGGGCCAACCTCGCAGGCCCCGCGACTGGCCCGGTGATGATGGTTGCCCGACATCACCCCAACCGTGATTGGCGGGTTCGGACCGTAAGAGAGCCACCATGAAGTGCCGCTATCTCGAACCGCCCAACGCCTCCCCTGGTCCTCCCGCCGGCCGGGAAGCGATCGGGCCCTAGGACCCAGGTGCCGCCAACAACGGTACGAGGACGGGAGCCCCGGCTATGTCAACCATCTCCACCGGGGTCGGACTCATCTCCGGCCTGCCCATCGACGAGCTGGTCAACTCCCTGATCGCCATTCATCGGCGTCCCATTGACCAGCTCCAGTCGCGCCTGGGCATCCTCGTGCAGCGCCGCACCGCCCTCTTGCAGGTCTCCGCCCAGCTCCTGTCAATCCAGAACGCCGCCTCTCGCTTCGACGAACCAGAATTCTTCCAGCGTACCCGGGTGGCCAGTTCCGACGAGTCCGCCATCCTGGCCACCGCCGGGTCCACCGCCTCGGCCGGCCAATACACCTTCACCGTTCGCAATCTGGCCAGCTCGCATCAACTCATCTCGGGCGGATTCGCCACCGCCGATTCCACCCTGGTCGGACCCGGCACCCTGACCATCGAAACCTCCGAGGCCTTGCTGAATCGCTCCACGCCGCTTAGCGCCCTGAACGACGGGGCCGGCGTCCGGGCCGGGAAGATCCGCATTACTGACCGGGCCGGAGACACCGCCGAGATAGACCTGCGCAGCGCCCTCACCGCCGACGAGGTGGTCCGGGCCATCAATCTCCAGACCGACGCCATCGTCACCGCCCGCATCCAGGACGATCACCTGGTGCTGGAGGACCACACCGGCCTGCAGACCGGACAGCTCTCCGTCTCCGAAGTAGGCGCCGGCCACACCGCCGTAGACCTGGGCCTCATGGTCCAGGAAGCCGACGGCGTCATTCTCGGCCGGAGTCTCGTCACCCTGTCCGCTGATACCAGGCTCGTATCCCTCAACGACGGCAACGGTGTCCGCACTCTCGCCGCCCGGGACGACGTGCGCATCGCCCTGGCCGACGGAACCACCCTCGATTACGACTTCTCCGCACGCCTCACCATCGACTACCGAAACAACGGAGACGGGACCTTCACCGATCTCTCCACCCCGCTGGCCGTCCTCAACCGCGGAGCCGGAATCCCGTTGGGCACCATCAGCGCGACCAATCGAGCCGGCCAGCAAGTGGAGATTGATTTCTCCTCCGCTCGGACCATCCGCGACATCACCACCGCCCCCGAGTGGGCCGAGGCGGATCTCACCGTCACCGTCAGCGGCTCTCACCTGGTGATCACCGATGAATCAGGCGGCACCGGGTCGATCGTCATAGAAGACGTCGATAGCACCACCGCCGCCGCCCTGGGCATCGCCGACTCGGAGAATGGCGGTACCTTGACCGGCGATGACGTCTTCTTCATCGAAACCGTCGGCGACGTCTTGCGCATCATCAACACCCATGCCGACAACGATGACGGCGCCGGGGGCCTCAAACTACAAGCCTCGATCTCCGACAACTCCCCCGGACTGACCCTTACCGATGCCACCAGCGGCGGACAGCTCTTCCGCGTCGAGGCCCTCAATGGCTCGAGCGCCGCCCTCGACCTGGGCATCGTCGGCCGGGCCGCGGGTGACACCATCGAATCGCGCCGCCTGCTGGCCGGACTGAACACCGTGCTCTTGGGATCGCTCAACGGCGGCCGCGGAGTCTCCCGCCAACTGACCACCGACACCACCCTGTCAGCCCTGCACCGGGGGGTCGGAATCCCGCCCGGCCAGATTCGCATCACCACCCGGGACGGCACCCAGGTGGATGTCGATCTGACCGCCGCCTCGACCCTCGCCGACGTCAAGGCCGCCATCGAGTCGGCCTCCTCGAACCTCAGCGTGACCCTCAGCGGAGCCCACCTGGTCATCACCGATCAATCCGTCCCCGACGGCCAGACCCCCACCTCCGACCTCATAATCGAGGATCTCTCCGCGGGCGCCACCGCGGCGGCCCTCGGCATCGCCGGCTCCACCAGCGAGGATACCCTCACCGGCCAGGACATCTACACCGACGTCGGCAGCATTCAACTGACCGACCGTAGCGGCACCACCGCCCTGGTCGACCTCTCCGCCGCCCAGACCCTGGCCCAGGTCGTCGCCGCCATCAACGGCGCCGACACCGAGATCACCGCTTCGATCTCGGATTCCGGCCTGGGCATCGAGCTGGTCGACAGCAGCGGCGGCGCCGGCGACCTACTCATCGAGGACCTGCCCGGCTCCACCACCGCCGCCGACCTCAACATCGCCTTCACCGGCCCGCAGGAAACCGTGGCCAGCGGAAACCTGCAACGTCAGTATGTCTCGTCCGCCACCCTCTTGTCCGACCTCGGCGGCGACGGGGTGTCGCCCGGCATGTTCCGCATCACCGACAGCCAGGGAGAATCCACCGTCGTCGACCTCACCCAGGGAAACGAAGTCACCCTCCAGGATGTCATCGACGAGATCAACTCCCGCGGAATCGGGGTCACCGCCCGCATCAACGACACCGGCGACGGCCTTCTCTTGGAGGACCACGCCGGAGGCACCGGCCAATTGACCGTAATCGAAGACGGCGGAACCACCGCCCGGGCCCTGGGCATCCTCGGCACCGCCGCCGAGGGCCGGGACTTCATCGACGGCTCCTTTGAAACGCGGATCTCCATAGATGCCGGCGATACCCTGGACGACGTCCTCGCCGCCATCGGCGACAGCGGAGCCCCGGTGAACGCTACGATCATCAATGACGGCACCGAGGCCCGGCCCTACCGCCTCAGCCTGACCAGCTCCACCTCCGGCCGCGACGGCTGGCTGGCCCTCGACGTCGGCTCCACCGGACTCTCCTTCGATACCCTGATGGAGGCCCGCGACGCCACCGTGCTCTTCGGCTCCCCGGAGGCCGACGCCCCCTTGGTCCTGACCAGCTCCACCAACACCCTCGAGGACGCCATCTCCGGCGTACGCCTGGAACTCGTCGGCCCCAGCGACCAACCCGTGACCATCACCCTGACCCACGACGTCGAGAGCATCTCCGCGGATCTGTCCTCCTTCGTCTCCGCCTTCAACAGCGCTATCAGTCAGATTGACGACTTGACCCGTTTCGATCCCGAGACCGAATCCCGGGCCGTGCTAACCGGAGACTCCACCGTCCGACGAGTCCGACAGCGACTCGTCGACCTGGTCAACCGCACCGTCAGCGGTTTGCCGCCGACCATGAACCGCCTCAGCAGAGTGGGAATTACCCTATCTGGCGGATCTTCGCTCCAATTCGACGAGCAGGACTTCCGCGCCGCCATCGAAAGCGATCCCGACGGCGTCGCCGAACTGTTCACCCTCCAGGAACTGGATGACGATGGAAAAACCGTCAACGCCGGATTGGGCGCCGCTATCCAGGATGGAATCAAGCAGCTCATCGACGGCGATTCCGGCCTCATCCCCATCAACGAACAGGCCATCCAGGCCTCGGAAAAGCTGCTCAACGAACGCATCGACCAGCTTGAACTCCTCTCTGAACGGCGCCGACAACGCCTGCTGGCCCAGTTCTACGCCATGGAATCCGCTCTCGCCCGGCTTCAATCTCAGCAGACCGCCCTGGCTGGACTGTTCGCTTCGAACCCCGCAATCCAAAACCAGTTCTAGGACCTTCCACCGGACCATCCTCTCCTACCGCCAGGTTTCTGCTTACCCCTGGAAAGACTTTCTCCGATGCACTTCACGTAGACCGGACGCCTCGGTTAGCGTGACCGCGGCGTTACCTCCCGGATGCCGGGTTGTCGGCGGTGCGCCCTCGCGGCCCCGCCCCAGACGCTCCGGCCGCGCCTCATCGTGAGTGGAACCGCACATGGCACAGGATCTCTCGGGCGAGTACCTCCGCAACACGGTCATGACCGCTACCCCGGAGCAGCTCCAGCTCATGCTCTACGACGGAGCGATTCGCTTCGCCAGGCAGGCCCGTGAAGCAATCCAACGCAATGACCTGGAGATGAGCTGCGAAAAGCTCCTCCGTGCTCAGCGCATCGTGCTCGAACTCCAGAACGGCCTGCGCCCCGAGGTCAACGCCGCCCTCTGCGAACAACTGGCCGGCCTCTACACCTTCGTCCACGGCCGTCTCGTGGATGCCAACATCGAACGCGACCCGACCGCCATCGACGAAGCCCTGCAAATCCTGGAGCACCAGCGCGAAACCTGGCGCCTGCTGATGGACAAAGTCCGAGACGCCTCCGCTGAGGACCAGGCCGAGATCACCAACCACCATCCCGTCGTCGGCCAAAGCCTCAGCATCGAATGCTGAGGGCCCATCCCAACCCCGTGAAACCGCCCCCCAAGCCGCCGAACGCCGCCCGTTCCTGTTCCCGCGAGTGGGAATCAGCTTCCTGACCGCCTGCCCCGATTGCGGATCACCCGACGATTCGCCGAGTCCTGCACCAGCCCTCCAAGCCTGCCCCGGCCTGCATATGATCGTGTGAGCTGATCTGGCCGATAATCCACCAGGCGGATCTCCGCCCACGACCACCCGTCTGAACCGCGGGGCGTCGGTCGCGTAGTACTAGCGCAAAAAGAGACCGCGGCTATTCTCGCGGAAAGGTACCCCAGGATGTCCTCCCTACGTATCGGCATAGCAGTTTCGATGGCCCTGACCCTGGCTCTCGCCTGGGGCTTGATCGCTTCCGGCACCGCTCTGGCCCAAGTCCCTCGGGATATCACCTCCGAACCAACCGCCACCCCAGAGGAGATGCTCGATCAGGCCCTGCTGCAGATCGAAGCCGGCCAACTCCCCGAGGCCGCGGATCTCGTCCAGCGGGCCAAGATGATCAACCCCACCCTGGACATGATCTTGCTGGCCGAAGCCCTCCTGGATATCGAGTCCGGACGTTCCCTGGAGGCCATCCAGACTCTCGCTATGTACAACAAAACCGATGAAGGCGAGGACGACTACCGCGGCCACGCGGCCGTTGGGGCCATCTACAAGAGGTCCTTGAAGTTCAGACTGGCCGACCCGGCCCTGAGAAAAGCCAGGGACCTCGCCATGCGGGTGCAGGATAACCGATCCCTCCTGGCCGAACTGTCCCTCGACCTGGCCGAGGTCAATCTCCGGCTCATGAGGTTCACCAAGGCCGCCGAGGCCGCCAGGGAAGCAGAGCGCTTGGCCCCCGACAACCCCAGAGTCCAGCGCGGACTGGCCCGCATCGCGGTCAATTCCGGAGACCTCGAAACCGCGGCCAAGGCCGTCGAGCGCGCCATCGTCCTGTTCAAGGCCGAGATCCGGCAAGACCCGTTCAAAGAGCAAACCTATCTCGACCTCCGCACCGCTTATCAACTGGCCGTCCATCTCCATGAACAGCAAAACACCCTCCGCCCCGAGGACGGCCTGCCCTACTTCAACCTGGCGGTCGTCCTGGCCGAAGATGCCGAACTGAACCGACGCCTCGGCCTGCTCGGGGCCCGTCAGTACGCCCTCGAGGCCCTCGCCAGGGATCCGGAGAATAACGAATGCCGAGTCTTCACCGCCCGCCTGGAAGCACTCCTCGGGGCTACCGAAGAGGCCTGGAACAGAATCGACGAAGTCCTCAGAAACGACCCCAACAACAGCTCAGCGCACTTGTTGCGGGAGAGCCTCCAGTCCGCCTCCCGTCTTCCCCGAGCTAATTGATCTCCCGCCCCCCCCCCCCCCCCCCCCTTTTTTTTTTTTTTTCCCCCCCCCCCCCCCCCCCGGCACCCCCCCCCCCCGGGCGCCCCCCCCCTAACCCCCCCCCGGGGG
>CAZFMS010000095.1:0-4236 GCA_964520125.1 uncultured Planctomycetaceae bacterium | reverse complement strand
CCGAGCTAATTGATCTCCCGCCCCGTCCCGCCCGCCCTGGTTTCAGTCCTGATTCCCCAGCCTGCCCCCGCCGGTCAACGCCCGCGCCGGCGTCGCCGCCCTGATACTCACCGCCGGTCGAACCAGCCGCTGCGCGCCACCGCATTTCTTGCGCTTCCATCGGCGAAGATTGCCGAGATCAGCTCGAGTACCGGAGCACGCAATACCTATCTTGACAAGGAGTTATACCACATCGCCGAACCCCGTAGCCCTCAAGTCCCCGTCGATCGAAGGTCGATAGACTCTCGTGGCTTATCGGACAGAAGCCCGCTCGTCGGGCCGCCGGTCATAGCTGATTCCAGAGGACTTGGCAGCCGATAAGCTCAGCAGCAGGGTCTAGTTTTATCTGTCTACAGCCGGTGTAAGGACCCTATTGCCCGCCGGCATTCGGCTGTTGGAGTGTCGAACTGATGCCTTCTGAATTGCCCAAGTTTCGACTCGTCGCCACCGCCGTGATTGCCGCCTCCGGGCTGGCCTGCTCGATGAACGCCTGGCAGACCCCGCCGCCCGATGATGGGGCAAAAACACAATTGGCCGCCGACCGGAGCGAAACCACCTTCACCGATAACAGAGACCTCTGTCTCTTCGGAAGCGACGACTCCCGGCGGCATATCATCTTCGAAGGCCGCGCCGCCATCGATATCCAGCAGCACACCTGGTCCAGTGAAGGTGCCGACTTCGACCCCCACCTGGATCCTACCGCCGCCCAATTGGTCTTCGCTTCAACCCGCCATTCACCCTACAGCCACCTCTACATCAAACCGGCCAGCGGAACCACCCTAACTCAGCTCACCGACGATCCGGCCAACGACGCCCAGCCCGTCTTCTGCCCCGTCGGGCAACGCATCGCTTTCGCCAGCGACCGCAGCGGAAACTGGGATATCTGGGTGATCGACGCCAACGGCCGAAACCCCATCCAACTGACCAACAACCCCGCTCCGGAGCTGCACCCCAGTTGGTCGCCGGACGGCAAACGGCTGATCTACTCCCGAATAGACCCCCAGGACAAACGCGGCCGACTGTGGATAGTCGAACTCGACAATCCCGGCGTCAAACGCCTGATCGGCGAAGGCCTCTTCCCGGCCTGGTCACCAAAGGGCGACAAGATCGCCTATCAACGATCCCGGGCCCGAGGCAGTCGCTGGTTCAGCATCTGGACCCTCGACATTAACGAGAATGAAGTCCTCTATCCCACCGAGATCGCCAGCCGGTCCGACGCCGCCCTCATCGCCCCCGCCTGGTCCCCCGACGCCAAGCAAATCACCTTCGCCTCCGTCGTCCCCGCGCCGGGCAGCGGGGAGCTGCGCATCAACGGCCAGGGACGTTCGGACATCGGCATCGTGGACCTCGACGGACGGGGCCTTCAGCAACTGACCGACGGACGCGGCGAAAACTACTCTCCCGCCTGGGGCGCCGATGGACGCATCTACTTCACCGCCAAGCTGGCCGCCAGCGAGACCATCTGGAGCGTTAAACCGTTTCGCCAGCCCATGATGATCGAACCCGCGACGCCGACCGGAGATCGCCGCGCCGCCGCGGCCCTGGATGTAGATCTCGAACCCTAACCACCCGGACCCGACCAAAACCGCCGACCTGCCCGGCCGCCTGAAGGACAACTGAACCGTGACTCGACCGCACACCTCCGCCGGACGACTTGCTCTCTCGGCTTTCGCCGCGGGTGCCGTCTGCGCGTCGCTGGCTTGTTCGCACGATGAATCGGAAGTGGTCATCGCCAACCCCTTCAAGCAGCCCGTCACCTTCGCGGTCGCCCCGGTCCTCAACTTCAGCGGCCAGTTCGATCTGGATCCCATCACGGCCGCCGACCTCCTGGCCTCCGAGCTTTCCAGCATCGAAGGCGTGTCCGTCCTGCCCCTGAACCGGGTCGTCGCCTTCCTGGCCACCCAAGGCAAGCAGCAAATCGAATCACCCGCCCACGCCCTGGTTGTCGCCGAGGCCGTGGGGGCCGACGCCCTCCTGGTCGCCGGCATTACCGAGTACGACCCCTATACCCCCATCCTGGGAGTCGTCCTCCAGATGTACGCCACCCCCGGCAGATCGCTGCCCACCTTCGACCCCGTCGCCGCCTCCCGGCAGCCCCAGGCCCTCAACATCACCGAAATGGCCGACCCCCTCCAACCCGCCGGCCAAGTCCAGCGGGTCTACAACGGCAACCACGCCCACCTGGTCGAGGCCGTCCGGCGTTACGCCAGCGGCCGCTCCGACGGCCCCAACCCCCTCGGATGGCGCCAATACCTCAAAGTCCAGACCCTATTCCTGAGGTTCTGCTGGTACGACGCCGCCGAGCGTCTCATGCGCCAGGCGGCGACCAACCCTGTCATGGACCCGGAACAAACCATCCTGGCCAGGGGTATTCTGGCGGAGGTAGGAGAATGAAGGAGCCTAGGCAGCTATCATTGGTTAAAGGGAAGCACCGATATCTGTTTCGCTACCACTCCGGAATGGAAGCCGACGTTATCGGGGCGTTTGCTGGCCTGGCCAGTGACGGCTCGAACGACTTTGACTGGTTCGATGCCGCCGTCCTCAGCTACCAAATGGGCCGGCGATTGGAAATGGAGTTAGATGAACTGCGGGCCTGAAAAGCCCGATACTTTGGGTGCCTGCGGATGGAGTGTCCGCGGCGGCAACGCCACGTGGAGCTGCGGGGCGACGCCGAAACCTGTGTGCCGGTGGGTGGGCCGTGGACAGTGCCCGAGCCAGGTTGCAGTAGGAACAGGAACTGGATAAACCTCGCCGAGAAGAGTCCCGCGATGATGAACCAAGAACACCCACTCATCACTGATTTTCTAAACTACCTGCGCTTCGAAAGGCACTTCTCGCCTCACACCGGAAAGTGCTACGCCGCCGACTTGCACCAGTTTTGCCAATTCCTGGTCGGTGGGGCAGACGCTGCGGCCAGCGCATCCTCCACCCCGCGCGGTTCCGCCGGAGTGGCGTTTCCCAGGCCGACCACCCCGCCCGATGGCGGCACCGCCGTCGCCGTCGCCCCGGCGACCACGTCGGTCCAGGTGGATCTCCTCCGGGAAAAGCTCCTCCACACCGACGCCAACCAGATCCGCGCCTTCCTCACCTTCCTCCACGAACGTGAGTATTCCAAGGCCACCGCCGCCAGAAAGCTGGCCACCCTCCGGTCTTTCTACAAGTTCTGCCTCCGACGCGGGTATATCACCATCAACCCGGTGGCCACCATCCGAACCCCCAAGCAGGAAAAACGCCTGCCCAAGTTCCTCGAGCTTTCCCAAATCCAGACCCTCCTCACCACCCCCGACGACACCACCCTCCTCGGGGCTCGTGATCGGGCCATGCTCGAAACCCTCTACTCCACCGGCGTACGCGTCAGCGAACTCGTCGCCCTCAACATCGCCGACGTCGACATGACCGGCGAGTCCCTGCGCATCCGCGGCAAGGGACGCAAGGAGAGAATCTCCCCCATCGGCCCCACCGCCATCATCGCCGTACGCAAGTACCTCGACATGCGGGCCAACGACCCCCGCAACTCCTCCTTCGACCCCGAGCCCCTCTTCGTCAACAAGCACGGCAAACGCCTCAGCACCCGCAGCGTCCGCCGCAAACTCGACAAATACCTGGTCATGTGCGGCCTGGACCCCTCGATCAGCCCCCACACCCTGCGCCACACCTTCGCCACCCACATGCTCAACAACGGGGCCGATCTCCGCAGCGTCCAGGAACTCCTCGGTCACCAGTCCATCAGCACCACCCAGGTCTACACCCACGTGACCACCGCCCAACTGAAAAAGGACTACGACGAAAGCCACCCCCGGGCCTAGCCCCGGACCACCCCGGGCCCGACCCGGGATAAGACATCATCACGGGACATCACCAAAGCGGGGCCTCGACACCAAGTCGAGGCCCCGCTTCTTTTCCCCCTCCCCCACTTCGCCATTCGCCTACGGGTGCCACTGGCAGCTTGCCTGCCAGTGCTCTTTCTCTAACGCTGGTGTCCCGTCTCTTCCGGGTGCGGGGGACTGAAGGGTGCCCCATCCCTATCCCAGTCCCGGAGGGACGGCGGACAATAGCCCATGGCGCCAGCCCTGGGTCTCGCCCCCGCAAGACAATCCCCAGCCCCAAAGGGCAACGCCGTGAACTAAGCGGCGATGGTATTGCGGTACTTATGGGCGCGTTTTCGTTCCTGGGGGGTGGCGGCCCGGATGCGTGGCG
>CAZFMS010000094.1:0-13556 GCA_964520125.1 uncultured Planctomycetaceae bacterium | reverse complement strand
ATAGATGCCGCAGGGCACTTGACAGTGGGCGGAGGCCTTCTGCTGATGGGTATGCCAAACCACCGCCGTTGCCGCGGTGCCAAGGACCAGCAGGGACAGGCCGGGGACAAAATAACGTTTCATCGTGAATCTCCCTTATCAAAAGGACTGCTAATCAAAACAGGCGGCGAGCGAGGCTGGTCAGGGGCCTTGGGCCGGGGTCTCATCCACATCGGCCGGGGATGGTGGTCCCGCCGGGGCCGTCCGCCGGATAGAATCCTGCCTCTGGCCGGCGGGCTGTCAAGGCCGGTATCCCCGGGGGGTGGTGCGGCACGGTCCGATCCGGCCTCTGAGCGGCAGACGACCCCGAATGCAGAGTCTATAAGAGCGGCTCACGATTGCCGGTGACGCAGCCAATCGTGAGGTTTCTCCGAGGCCAGGCCGCGCGGGCTGAAGCCCGCGGCTCTTCCAGGACACACGCAAGCGTGAAATGCTCGCGTGCTCCGTCACTCTTGACTTGAGGGGCTACTCCCCGAACGGGTGAGCGTCTGGGGTTTTCGGCAGAGACCGGGCCGAGGACGGCCCGGCTCACTCAAGCCCTCAAATCAACAATGACAGAGCACTAGGCGCCGGCTTGCTTGAGCCAATCCTGCAGGTTGGCCGCCAAGACTTCGGGACGGCGTTTTTGGAGGATGTGGGCGGCAATGGGCGGCTTGACGCCCAGGTTCTTCATCGCGGTGGCCACTCGAACCCACAGGCGCTCGCGCTGCCGGTCGGTCTCGGCGAGGTACAGCTCGGACACCAACTGGGAGAGCTTGTCCAGCATGATGGCATCTCGGCGGTCGTAGTACCGCTCAATGATCTTCTTCTGATGCGGGGAATAATCGCCCATAGTCCGACCTCTCCTCGGAGACGCGGGCCCATCATGCGTTTCGCTGATGTGAGTACCGGCGCGGTGGGGGTCGGGAGACGCCCTCGATCCGCCCGAAGATCATTCGCCCGGCAGAGGTCTGCAAGACGCTGGTTACGGCAACGGCGACGGTATCTCCTGTTCGGTTGCGGCTTTGTTCGACCACGACCATGGTGCCATCGTCGAGATAGCCGATGCCCTGGCCGGGTTCTTCGCCGGGTTTGATGATCTTGACCATCATTTGTTCGCCGGGGAGGACGACGGGTTTCAGGGCGTTGGCCAGGTCATTGATGTTGACCACCATTACGTCGCGTAGTCTGGCGATCTTGTTGAGGTTGTAATCGTTGGTGGCCACCCGGCCGTTGATCTCCTTGGCGAGAGTGAGGAGCTTCAAGTCGACGGACTCGCCGGTGTCCTCCTTGGTGGACGGGGCATCCATGACTTCGATATCCACCGCCTTGGTGTTTTGGAGCTTGTTGAGAATGTCCAGGCCCCGTCTGCCGCGGGCCCTCTTGAGCTTGTCGTTGGAATCGGCGACGGCCTGCAGCTCGAGCAGGACAAAGCGGGGGACGATGAGTTTCTGGTCGATGATGCCGGTTTCGCAGATGTCGGCGATGCGCCCGTCGATGATGACGGAGGTGTCGAGGATGATCGGATGCTGGCCCTTGAGCTGTTTGGCAAACTCCACGTAGGGGATGATGAAGCGCACCTCGTCCTTGGTCTGCATGACGAAACTGATGCAGAAATAGCAGCAGACGATCCCCACCAGGACCTTGGTAATGGCTACCAGGGGGTGGTCGCTGCCCTCCAGTGAAGGAAGGGCCACCGGAGCAAATGCCGCGACCAACTGGTCAATCACGAAGGTCAGGCCGTAGGTAACCAGAAGGCCGACGGTCAATCCGAAGAACAGGCCGCCCAGGGTCCGCAGAGACTTCCGTGGAATCACCAGGTCCACGGTAATGACCGTCAGGGCGAGGACCAGGGCTCCGAGGATCAGGTAAACCCGGTACTCCGGCAGGAGTTTGCCCTGTTCGACGTAATTGAGCCCGACAACCAGGAGGGCCAGTGCCAGCAGAGCGCGGATGAAGTACTGCACCATGATATGATCTCCGATTGGATAGAGAAGATGATTGGGATCGTTCGCCTGCCAGCCTGCCCAACGATTCCCGCGGAAGATGCCCGGTTGGAATGAAACCAATCAATATCTCCGGCGCGAGGAGCTTGGGGCACCGCCTGCTGGAGGGGCGGTTCACCGGCCAGACGCTGATGCCGTTCATATTGCCCGATGCTCCCAAGACGATTCCGGCGATGGACAGACTGCCCGTCGGCAAATAGCGAACACAGTATAGCAGGAAGGTGTCGGGGGTGCGCCGGGGTATTTCTCTCCAGCGGGCCCGACCGCGGCCGGCAGGACCAGGGGGTCGGCCCGGCGATTGCCCGGGGTTCATCCTGGTCGTCGCCCTCCGGGGGGGCGGCTACGGTTGGATAAAGGAGAAGTCGATCCGGAAGCCGCCCGGTGCCGCCGGGTCTTGCTCGAAGGTGAAGAGGAGCAACCCGGTCCCGGTGGTTTCTCTGATGTTGGTCCGTTGGCAGGTGAAATCCACGCCACTCAGGAAAACCAGACCTTCGGCGGTGCCCTCGGTGGGCTCGGCTTCGAGTGGATCACCCAAGGGGGCGGCGGAAAAATTCACTCCTTGGATCAGGGCCCGCGGATCGGAGACATTGATGCCGGGATCGGCCTCATTCTCGTTGATCAGGCGGACCAGTTCGGCGCCGCCGACCGAGAACGACTGCCGGCATGGTTGGGCCACTTGGGCGCTGGAGGAGTTGCCCTCCAACCGAAGTTGGCCGAACGCGGTGGGCAGCGTTTCCTGGTCGTACTGGTCGTGGGCCCCAAAGGTGAAGATCGCCCGGAAGGGCGTGTTGTTGATGAATCCTACCTGGATGACCCGAGGGGTGGGCAGGCCGACTCCCGGAGTGAAGTCACTGGTGGCCGCCGGGAGATTCAGCAGGGCGGTGGTGGTGCATCCCACGGCCCCCCAGGCGAGGAGCGTCGAGACGAGGGGAAGCCGCCATGCACTACTGGAAAAGGGTCGACCCGACATGGAATCCTGCCAATCATCCGGCGGCGATCGGCCTCGATGATGGGGCCTGGCCTCGCGGAGCTACTCCTCCCTTGCATCGGCCACGGCAGGCCCGGTGGGCTAGCCTATTCCGCCGGCGCCCCGGGCCGGTCCGATAGAAGTTGGGGGGATCGACCACGGGTGACAGAGGTGATACAGCCATACCTCGGTATGGCCTTGGAGACCTCTGGGGCAAGCGGAATCCGCCCGCCCAATCTACCGAGACGGGGCGTTCCGGGCGGCCTCTTGATCGGTGACGGGGGACAAGATGGCGCCCCCCCATCATTCAGTTGCCGGCCAGATGTCGGTCGATGATCTCGCCGAGCTGGGCGGTGGTCCTGAATCCAGAGACTCTCTCGCTGCCGACGAAGAAGGCCGGCGTACCGGTGACCCCCAGAGCGATGCCGGAATTGACATCCTGTTGTACGCGGACGGCCTTGGAGTTGCCGTCCAGGCAGGGATCGAAGGTCGCGCTATCGAGTTCGAGAGCCGCAGCATGCTGCTTCAGTTTGGCGTCGGACAGATCGCTCTGGTCTTCGAGGACCAGGTCGTGGTACTCGAAGAACTTGTCCTGATCGGCGGCGCATTCCGAGGCCCGGGCCGCAGGTTCGGCCCGGTCGTGGATGCTGGTCAGGGGAAAGTGCCTGAAGACCCAACGGACCTGGCCGCTGTCGATGTACTGCGTTTTGAGGTCAGGAAACTCCTGCCTGGCAAACCTGCCGCAGAACGGTCACTGGAAATCAAGATACTCAACCACGGTCAGTGGAGCGGTTGCTGAGCCCAGGATATGGTCGGAGCTGAGAATGGTCGGGCCCCCGCTGCCATTGCCGTTGCCGTTGCCATTGGGTGGGGTCACCGGGTCGGTGCAGCTTCCGCCGTCCATTCCAGTGGCAAAGAAGACAATCACAAAAAGGGGTACGGCCCGGGCATACCCCCGCAGGGGGCGCAATCCAAGACGCTCTCGAGGGTATCTGTTAGCGGCGGGCCTTATCATTCCATACCTCCCTACCATTTAGGTGAGACCGCGGCATCGAACACCTTGCTCGGCTGCCGTTTTTGTGGTCAGCGAGGGTGGTGATGCCTGGCGAAGGCGGTTCCGAATACGGCCCCCGGCGAATACCGCGGGGCTGGGGACCTTCACCAGTTCTGCAACACTACAAGAAGTCTAGATTCGACACCGTAGTCGGTCAAGTTGCCGGGCCGTCGCGACAGCACGTCGCGAGTGAAGCGGTGCATCGGCCGGCGGCCCTCGACTGCGTGATTATCGGCCGGCGGGCCCACCCAGCAGGAAAGGACTGCGCCACTATCGCCGAGGTCTGTTATTGGGGCGGACCATTCTGCATCCGTGCTCCAGCCTCCGTTGCCCGGCGACGATTAATGAATGAAGACGGCTGATTGACAATCGCACCGGCAGGAGCGAACAATCCAGAAAGGCCTCCACCCTCCTTCTTTTGGCGGCGGTGGGAATCTGACGGTCAGCAGTCGGGGTTCGGCCTAGGTCAACGATCGCTCGGCGCGGCTTCGGCTGCCAGATGCGGGCAGCACCGAACAATAGAAACAACGATGATGATTGCCCGGCATAGAATACTTCTCTCGGCACGGTCAGGCCCCCTGGCAGCGACGGCCGGGCTGGTCGTGCTGGCGGTGTCCGGGGTGTCGATGCTCGGGGCGAACTGCCTGGGATACGACCCGCTGTTGGGTCCCTTGCCTGACGCGGACCAGTCCTCCACCTCGCTCACTACGGCCGTAGCCGTGGTCACGCCGGCCGGGGCGACCACCGCAGCACCGGGGGCGAACCCGGTCATCCAATGGGCGGACATCGCTACCGTGCCGGCTACGGTGGTCCGGGTGAGCGCCCAGCGTCAAAACGAACTCGCCGAAGACATAGGCGACCCGGTCCAGCTAGTGGGCGATGGCACGACGGGCTCCGGCCGCGATGCCTTGGCCGACGGCGAGTCCGACAAGTTCGAGTGGGACATCACCGGGGTCCGGGTCGGTGATTACGTCATCACGGTGACCATCGAAGCCCCGGACGGAACCACCGCCTCGGCGGTATCCCGTGACGAGGATCGGGGCACCGATGGTGTCATAACGGTGACCACCGCCCTACCGGTACCGACGCTCAGCTTCACCGCGCCGGGCGCCGGTGACGCTGCGGTCAGCGCCGGCGATACGTTCGACATCACCTGGACCGACAACGGCACGGCCAACACCGAGGCCCTGCTGACCCTGGGTCTGGACACCGACGAGGACCATCAAGGCGGGAACGAGATCATCCTGCTGGACGACCAGCCGCTGAGCGACGGCGACAACACCGGCCAATTCACTTTCAACTTTCTGGACCGGAACGGCGATGCCGTGGCGGATGGCACCTACACGGTATTCGCGATCCTGGACGACAACGCCAACGACCCCGTAACCGTCGAAGCGACGGGCCAGCTCATCGCCGGTCCGTAGACCCGGCGCCCCCCGAGCACTCCGCTCCCTCACGGTCAGGGCATACATGGTCGAGAACCACCGCTCCCTCACGGTCGCGGCTCTGAATGGTTGCGCCCAACGCGTCTTGGGATGGGGAGCACGGGTGCGGCTGTGAACGGAGATCACCGTCGCGGGGCAGAATACGCGGGAAGACGCGAGCCAGAAGACGCAGGTCAAGAGGTCATGGTGCGGCAGGCTAGAGCTTGATCTTCACCTTGATGTTCTGCCGCAGATATTGGCACTTTCCGTCCCGGCCGGCGCAGACGTTGTACAGGGCATAGCCCTTGATGGTCAGCGAGCCCTTCTGCCGGCTGGGCAGCTTGACCTCGAAGTTCAAGGTCCGCTCCTCGGTGGAGAGGGCCTGCGGAAGATTGGCGTGCTCGGCGAAGCGGCGGCTCAGCTTGCCGGTCTTGGGCCTCACCAGCCAGAGCCGCAACGGCTCGGCCTCGTTGTTCCAGTGGGCGTCGAGCCGAGCGTTGGGACGCAGGGCCAGATGCACCTGTACGATCCGGCGGTTGTCCTGATCCGTCCCGCGCACGACGGCCTGGGTGACTTCGATCAGCCCCTTCTTGTCGCTGCGGATCTTACGCGCGGGATCCCCCTTGGGGCCCTTCTTGGAACTGCTCTTGAACTTGCGGGCGGGACGGGCTAATTCCGCTCCGACCGGCTGGCAGGCCAGTTCGACGGGCTTCTTGCCCCGGTCGGCGATGTCCTTGCGGGCGACCTCCACCCAATCGTAGAACGGATACGGCTTGTCCATCCGAGGCCCGTATTGCTGGAGCCGACGACGGAAAATGTAGTTGTTGGGACGCAGCCGCAGGGCCTCCTGCCAGGCGTCGACGGCGGCCTGGAAATCCTCCGGCCGACGCTCCGGCCGGTCATATCGGAGGCGATGAGCGACACCGAGGCGGAAGAAGGCATCCGCACTCTGGGCATCCAATTCGACGACCCGCCGATAGGTCTTGATCGCCTCCTCGAGATGCGGGGGCAGGCCGGAGAGCATCAGGGCGTCGCCGTGTACCAGCCAGTGCTCCGGGTCCCGTGCTTCCCCCGCATAGCGCCGGGTCACCCGCGGGTCGGGCAACTCCTCGGAGCGGATCGGCGGGGTATTATCCGGGGCCGGATACTCCTGGGACACGAAGGACTCGACGATGGTGTCGAGCCTGGTCCTCCGGTCGCGCACGATTCCGTACTCATCGATGGCCACGAAGACAGGCACCACTTCGACGCCCGCCAGATTGAGCGGATCGTGCAGGATCGGCCACTGAAGGCCCTTCCATTGGGCGAACAGCCGACATCGATCCGCATGCTGCTCCTGGACGATGGCCAGCACGACCAGCTTTCCATCGGCGACTAGTTGTCTTGTCTGATCGTGCCAGACCGGCACTTCGCGGCGACAGCCCGCTCACCAGGACGCGAAATGTACCAGGAGGACTTTGCGCCCCCGCAGGCTGCTCAAGGCGATGACCCGATCCCCTTCGATGGTGGGCAGGATGATCTGCGGATAGGGCCGTCCCACCTGTGGAGAATCGCCTTCCGCACCCAACACCGGCGGGCTCCAGAGGCAGCAGGCCAGTAGGGTGATTGGTAAGAGGCGTGGATACCGCGGCGGCGACATAGCAATACTCCTTCCGGCAGATGGCGCCGGCCGGCGTTGAAGTCGCGAATCATACCCGGGGCCGAGGGGCCTGGTCCGACGCCGCATGGGATTCTACGGACAGCCCGGGCCGTTGAGAAGCCTGACCACGAAGCCCTGGAGATCCGCGAGGTCGAGGTCGGCACCGGTGGGCAGGGCCAGGTCGGCACAGGGATCGACCGGCTGGGAGCCGAGGAACATCTCGACGAACAGGGTGATGTCCCGGCCGTCCACGGCGGTGTCGGCATTCAGATCACCGAGGCAGACGCAGGTGGTTTGCGGCAGGGTAGTGAATACCGCCTCGGCGCTGACGGTCTGGATCCCGTCCTGATTGCGGGCCAGGACCCGGAAGGTGTAGTCCGTTTCTGGTGCCAGACCTCCGGCACTCACGGTGGCGGCCTGGACCCATCCGCTGTCGCCCACGGGCGTGCCGGAGACGGTCTCCTCCCAATCGAAGTAGAGCCCCGACTGGCCCAGGGTCAGGTTGGTGAAGGTCTCGGTGGCGGTCACCTGGACCGAGCCCGAGCCGATCACGCCGGCGGCCAGGCCGGTGGGGGCTTCGATGTGGGTGGCCGTGGAGACCGGCAGGGAGTAGGTGCCGAGATTGTGCGGGATGGCGCCGTCGCGGGCGTTGACCGAGTAGGTGTGCACGGTGTTGGCGACCAGGCCGTCGTCGGTGTAGGCGGTGGTCATCTGCCAGCCGCTGCTGTCTCCGCCTTCGCCGCCATCGTCCCAGTAGAAGAAGAAGTACTCGATGGGCGGGGTCTCGTCGGAGGCCACGGTGGCAGTCATGGTCAGCTGCGAGGTTCCCAGGGCCAGCGGCGGGGTCTGCCAGGTCATCGGGGTGGGGGTGGGGCCGGCGTGGTCGCCATAATCTAGGGAGGCAATCCAGGTTCCCCAGCGGTCGTTACCGGAGGAGGTGTGGGCGAATTCCTGGACGGTCCACATGGTCACTTCGTTGGTGGGGTCTAGTGAACAGAGGCTGTAGTCTCCCCAGCGGTTTCGGCCGTAACTGTCAATGTTGTTCTGGGGGGCAACCCCGGCCTTGAGCAAAACCGGTTGTCCCATCTGGCCTGGTAGATCCTCGGCCTTGCGGCCGGTGTAATAGGCTCCGGCATAGTGGACGCTGTCGGCCCCGGAGAAGCTCATGATCGCGTCGCCCCCGGCATTGACCATGATGGAGGGGAAGAAGTAGTGCATCGACGAGTCGTTGACCGTGCCGTAATCAGCCAGTTCGAGGCTGGCAACGTCGATCTTGTACCAACGACAGGCGGCTCGGTTGACCAGGTTGATGGTATGGGCGGCCCAGATGAATCCGTCTCGATAGACCGCATTCATCAGGCGGGCATCGACGCTGTCCAACGGCACGCTACTGCCCAGAGCGGGTACGTCGGACGGGTGACTGTGGTTGGGGATGGTCACGTCACCAACCTCGACCTGCACCGGCGAGTTAATCGGTCCGGAGACTCGGCGGACGCGGATCGCGGATGACGAGCGTCGGGCGACGAAGTACTGGCTGGGTGCCGTGCCGTAGGTGTGCACCGGCTGGGTGGTTTCTATGGGCATCCCCCGGAAAGCGGTCACCGTGCCCAGGCTGGGTTGCGGATCGATCAGGGGGGCCTTGTCGATCACGAAGATCGAGAGCCCGCAGCCGACCATCCAGGCGGCGACGTAGATGCCGTCCTCGTCCACCCCCAGGGTGGGGTAGTCAGACCAGCAGTTGGCGTCGGAGCCCTGAGAAAGCAGGAAATCGGTCTTGAACCACTCGCCGGTGGGATCGTCGGTCAGCGAGACGGCCAGGAACAACTTGGTGTTGAAGTCCGGGACGGTCACGATCCAGCGTCCGCTGTGCTGGTCGAAGAGCACGCGCGGGTCGCCGTTGGAACCTGGGAGAAAGGAGCCCAAGTGGGAGTTGATGAGCATCACGCCGAAGTCCTTGCGGAAGACGGCGAAGTTCCGGTTGACCACTTCGACAAAATGGTCGGGACCGATGGCGCCGCAGGTGTCCGGCGGATAAGACCAGGAGCCCGCATCGCCTCGGATCACCCCCCGGAAGTCCAGCAGCAGGGTGGGCAAGGTGCCGGTGAGTCGAGGACCGCCCTCTTCCTCTTCTGCGGGCGGAGCTTGGACCTCTTCGCGAGGTAGAGTTTGGGGGGCCGGGACGCCCTGCTGGTCGGTGTGAAAGTCGCCGGTACCGGTCTCCCAGGTCAACCCGGCGTATGACGACCCGGTCAGCTTCTGCCTGAAGGAACAATCCTCGAAATCAATGACCACGGCGGCGGGCTGCTGGTCGGCCTGCCCCGCCGCGGGCACATAGGTGAGATCATCCATTGCGTACCAGCCGGCACCTCCGTAGACCGGCCGGGCCTCGATGACGATTCGGTCGACGTCGAGCAGCTCCATGGCGAACCACTCAGGGGTCCGGCCGACGGAAGGGAACCACTCCGTGGTGCAAGTGTGCCGGCCGTCGCGGTAGCCCAGCACGCGAATGCCGGCGGCCCATACGCCCTCGCCACCACCCTGTCCAGCGAACCAGGCGCCCTGAACATCCACGGCGTCGGGAAAGGCAATGCCCATCCGCGTATCGCCCCATTTGTTGACCACGTTGTGTCTGCCGGAATGGGGGTAGTAGGTCGCCCGACTGGACGGCACCACCCAGATGCCTTGTTGCCCGTTGCGAGCCTTGGGGTTGGCGTCCGCCCCTGGTCTTCGGGCGCGGTCGCGGGCCAGGACCGCGTCCATGCCCTCCACGATCGCAGGGCCGTAATATGCGGGGTCGAGCGTCTCGCCGGAAGAAACCGTCCCCGGCGGAATGGCGTCATCCCCCAGGCTCAGGGGAGGCCGGACGAGACAGAGGATCGCCAAAGAAGCAACTACGAGGCGGGCGGCAAAGCGGGTCATTCTTCTCTCCAATTCCCAGGCGGATCTCCAACGACTGCGTCAGCCGGCGATGCTCGGTCTATCTCAGGTTCGAGAATCGTCAGCGTGGCCTCTTATAGTTTACCCTGCTGAGGCGTCTTTCCCAAACCCGGGCGAGATTCTGCCCCGCCTGGCATTGGTATCGGCAGGGAAATGGGAGGTGCAATATGGTTCGCACGATGGTCATGCACGCCCCGGCACGCCGCCTTCGGACAACGGGTGCCCCGACCACCCGAAGGCCTTGCCCATCTGCGAGGAGTCCACAAGGGCTGGGGATAGCAACCCACCAAAGCGTGGTGTATGGGGGCGTGGGCATGGCAAACGAGTGCCAGGCCCGCCCGGGGGGGCCGGTGGGCGACCGGTGATCACCCGGCGAGGCGGAGTGTTGGAATCCTGCGGCCGCCAAGCGCCTCAATACGAAGCGACCCCTCGACCGTTTGGCCGAGGGTTCGCGAAGTCGTCGAAGGTGGTCAAGGCATCCTCACGGACAGCGACGGCCGTGAGGCGTGCATCACCGCCGGGAAGATGAGGCTCAGCCCCCTGGCAGCGAGCAGCGGCAGACGGCCTAGGCGTTCAGCAGGTAGCCGACGAATTCGGCCGTGTCCTCCTCCAGGGTGCCGCCATAATTGGCGCAGGCGGGATTGTCGGTGGGCAACTCGACTCCGAGCTTCACGCGGAGGAATGCAGCGCCGTCCGCACCGTTCACTGCACCGTCGTCGTTGACGTCGCCCATCATGGTGCACACCGCCGCGTCGGGCAGGGTGGTGAAGTTGTCCTCCACGCCGGCGGTCTCCACGGCATCCTGATTCCGGGCATTTACCCGAATGGTGTACTGGGTGTCCGGTGCCAGGCTGCCGGCGGTGACGGTGATGGTCTGGACCCAGCCGCTGTTGCCGACCGGCGTGCCGGAGACGGTTTCCTCCCACTCGAAGTAGAGCCCCGACTGGGCCTGATCGAGGTTGGTCAAGGTCCCGGTGGCGGTTACCTCGATGGAGTTCGAGGTGATCGCCCCGGCCAACAGACCGGTTGGCGTCTCTATGAGGGTGGCGGCCAAGGAGGAGCCGGAATAATCACCGTAGTTGGGCGTCGGAGCACTATCACGGGACCGGACCGCGTACTCGTAAGCCGTATTGGGGTCCAGCCCGGAGTCGTTGTAGGTGTTGGACTCCAGCCAGCCACTGTTCTCGCCGCCGGCGCCGGTGCCAGGGTAGTAGAAGAAGAAATACTCGACCGGCTCATTGGCGTCGGTGCCCGGGGTGGCGGTCATGGTGACTTCCGACGTGCTCACCGGCTGGACCACCGAATCCCAGGTCATGGGGTTGGGCTGCGGGGGGTCGTAGTCGCCGGTGGGAGGCGGGAAGGGCCAACTCATGATCGCCGACTGATAGATCTCGGCGGCCCAGGAGTTGTTGGGTACCTGGGCCCAGACGAAGACGCGGATGTTGGACTGGTTAGCCCAACTGGTTGCGTCGAAGGTGAATTCGTGCTCGACCTGGTGGCATTCCCCGGCCCGGAAGTAGACGTCTTCGCCGGGGGTCATCCCTGCCATGACGCAATTGCGGTCTTCGGCGCCGGTGATGGGGAAATAGTCCAAGGTCCGCACAATGTTGATCCGCATGGTTCTGCTGGGGGCGCCTGCTTCGATGCAGATATCGGCGACGATCCGATAGGTGCGGCTGCCGAGGTCCACAGCACCGACGTTGATTATGACGTCGGTGGGCACGCCTCTTCGAGCGTTATACGCCCCCAGGTACCAGTTGTAGGTCGTCGCGTTGTTGCTTTGGGCGCCGACGCGGCGGTCAACGCCGTCGAACGCAGTTGTCGGCAGACCGGTGACCCCGTAGAAGTTGTCCCGGATATTCCCCCAGGGCGTCGAATACGGATCCGGGAGGCTGGGGGGGTTCAGATGGGCCTGGAAGGCGACGAATGTATCGGGGGTAATCGTCCCGCCGGGGCCGTACTCGTTCAACAACCTGTCCAGCGCGTAACTCGCGCGAGGGCAGTACGGTCAGGTCACGGACGTGAAATTCTCGGCCAGAACCAGCCGGGGAGCCGCGGAGGCCTCCTGGGTTGCACAGCCCAGGGCCACCACGCCGGCGACGAGCATACACGCAATGTTGCCTGTCAAGAATGGACGTTTCTTCATCTGCATCTCCTCACTCCCTATCTAAGCGAATACTCGAATCTCAAACACGGCCGTGGCGGCCACGCGTTGGTGGGAATTCTTCACCTCATCAGAAGTTCTTTACATCATCGGATGAACCATATATCCCGTCTTTGCCCGGGGTGATCAGCAGGAAGGAGTTCTTGCGGTGGGGAGTGGTGGTCACGTCTTGCGGGGCGGCCGGATCGAGGGTGGATTCATAGAGATTCTTGTGCAGGATGTAATAGGGGAAGGTCCCCACTTCGCCCATGATCAGCGTCCGATCCGGGGGCTCGCTGCCGAAGAACTCGAGATAGTGAGAGTCATCGCCCTGGAAGTGCCAGGAGGCCATGGTGCACATCCCACCAGTGGCGAGCGTGCCGGTGCACTGACCGGTGAACAGGCCGTTGTCCTTGAAGTTGTAGATTCCGGGCTCATTGGTAGGCTCTCCATAGGTGGCGATGTGGGCCCGGGTCCGCTGAGCCTGGGCGGGATTGGCCACGTAGTAGAGGACCGGGTAACCGAACGTGCCTACCAAGACCTGCTGCTCGCGCTGGTTTCCCCAGGTCGCCTGCGGATTGGTCGGGGATTGAGGAAGGTCCTTCACGCGGACCGCCTTGGCAGATTCCAGATAAGGGCCTACCCGTTCCACCTTGGGTACGTCGCCGTTGAAATCATACCACTCCGTGGGGGGGAGGCTCCCGGCGGCCTTTGGCGAGGCATAGCCCTTCATGTCCTTGCCCATCAGGTGGCGGACCAGCCAACAGGCCCCCGGCAGGTACGGGGTGTCCGCCTCGGTGAGGTCCTGGGCATGGGCCGAGGGCGGGTAGCCGTTGGTGACGCGGGACGACTCATCGGTCTCGTTATCGTTGCGGTACATCTCCAGGGCCTCACCATAACTCTTCAAGGCGGCGCGAGTCTTGACGTTCTTGGCCTTGTCCCGGGCAGCGGACAGGGTCGGCAAGAGGATGCCGATCAGCATGGTGATGATGGCGACCACCACCAACAGCTCGATCAGGGTGAAACCGGGGCGACTCCCGTTGGCGGCACGGTCAGGCAGTTCGCGTGTTCGTCTCAATTCCATGGGCGCACCTCGTGTAAGATATAGGGATCTTTGGTTTGCTTTGTCCTTCTTGTGGTTTGACAGGGCCTTCATGGGGCCACTCCACCCCGGCCCTGCGAATCATCTCACGAGACCAGGAGCACGGCGCGCCCTAAGCCCGGGCCAGCACCGCGCAGACCGCGCCGAAAGGTACAGACCTGCATCATACCCGACCGGCACCAATATTCCCACCAACTCTTGCCGCTCAGCCCTGACTTTCAGCCTCGGCACCGCGAGATGTCCTGCCTCGGGCCCCTCTGCGTGAA
>CAZFMS010000093.1:0-13583 GCA_964520125.1 uncultured Planctomycetaceae bacterium | reverse complement strand
GAGCCCCCGACCTTGGTCGGGGTGTGCCTCGGCAACACCAGGGAACGTACCCCCCGAGCAAGCTCGGGTGCCCGCGAACCAAGGGGCCCCTTACTCTGCGCTGCACTTCCAGGCAAACGCCGGATTGGGCCGGGCCGGTCCCGGGGCGCTGGGGGCATGCTTATCGGGAGTGGGGGTCCGCCGATGCCGCCACGAGGTGGCAATCAGGCCTCCTCGGGTAAGCCGTGTTGGCATAAGCAGTTGTATTCGAAAGCGGGGCCTCCGACGGTCCGTGGGGCGCCCCGGGCCGGCCAGGCAGTTAAGGGGATACCTTGGATGCTGGATCATCACGACGCAAAACGCTAAGATGAAGCTGGCATTCGAAGATTGCCGAGTAAGGGGGTAGATCGCGGGCTTGGCCGCTGCGCCCGGGTCCTGGAAGGCATGGGACCGGCCGGCGGCGGTGGAGCCCCACGCGGCAAGCTGTTGTCTATTAGCATCCTCGGAGGGTGGGACTCTCGTACGAGGCCTCGCGGCGCTCATCGAGTCGCCAACATGCCACGGCGAAGTCGTTGCCGGGCCGGAGAACTCGGCGAGGGTGTCATTACTGGCCAGCGTTCGCTTCTGGCCATCATGATCCTGGTTACTAAGGAGTCGCAATTATGAAGTTGTATGTCTTGGCGTTAGCGCTCTTGGCCGGCGGTGCCCTGGCCTTTGCTCCACACGGCGTGGGGGGACAGGGGAATCCGGATGATAACGTTCCGTCGCTTGCTCCGACGGTGCAGGCGCCGGCTCCGGTCGGAGACGCTCAGCCGGATGCCGTGGGGCGCTTCCTCGAAGACCACCGCGGGGCGAGGTTGTACCACACGGGGCAGCGCATCACCCGGGTATACGGGTCGGCGTTCGAAGTCGGGGTCAGTCCGGAAGACACCGCCGATCGGTTTCGATTGAGCAATGCCGAGATGTTCGGCGCTACTTCGGAGGACCTGGACCCCGCCGGACTGGGCTTCGACGAGCCGGCCACCCTTCCGCTGATGTACGACCCGGCCACCGGCGACTACAAGTTCACCCTGGTCTATTACCCGCAGCACCGCAGCGGGATCGTGGTCTTTGGTTCCGAAATGCGGCTGGTGGTGCGCAATGAGGTGAGCTACCCGCTGGTCCTGGCGGTCTCGACCGTGCGGGACCTGGGCGACTTCGCCGTGGGCGACACCTCGGCGGCGGCGTCCTTCGATCCGGGCGCGGCGGCGACTCCGGGGCTGACCAGCTTCACCACTCCGGAGACGGTTATCTGGGCCGGTCTGGGCGAGGAAGTGGTCGAGCCGGCATTGGCGGTCAAGTTCATCGGTGACAACTACGAGTCCCCGGATGCGGAGGCCCCGGAGAAATGGCTGTTCGTGGCCGACGCCAACACCGGGGAGATCCTCTATCAGGAAGACCTGATCATCCACACCGATGTCACCGGCAACGTCAGCGGCATGGCCACCGAAGGGGTGGCGGCCGACTTCTGCGAGGCCGAGGTGGCCACGCCGATGCCCTACGCGGCGGTGAACATCCAGGGAGGCAACTCGGCCTACGCCGACCAGAGCGGCGACTTCGTCATTCCTAACGGCGGCACTTCGCAGGTCACCGTGGTGTCACCCATGAGCGGCCAGTACTTCTATGTGAACGACGGGGCCACCAGCGAGGAGGTGCTGACCCAGTCGGTGACCCCTCCGGGGCCGGCCAACTTCATGCACAACGCCGCCAACAGCAGCCAGTACATCAGGGCGGAGGTGAACGGGTACATCCAGGCCAACGTGGTGCGCGACTTCATACTCACCCAGAATCCGTCGTACCCGATCATCGCCGGGCAGACCGGATTCCCGGTCAACGTCAATCTGATCGGCGGCTATTGCCCGGGCAACGCCTGGTATGATTATAGCTCGATCAACTTCTGCCGGGCGGGTTCCGGCTATCCCAACACCGCCTGGTCGTCGATCGTCCATCATGAGTATGGGCACCATGTGGTTTATTGTGGAGGCAGCGGCCAGGGTCAGTATGGCGAGGGGATGGGCGACACTATCGGCGTGCTCATCGCCGACGATCCCGGGGTCGGCTGGGGTTTCTTCGGTAGTTGCAATCAGCCTCTGCGCAGCGCGGCTAATAATCTCCAGTATCCCTGCAACAGTTCGATACATTATTGCGGGCAGTTGCTCTCCGGCTGCGTGTGGAGCACACGGAACGAGTTGGCCGTCACCAACCCGTCGAGCTACCTCGATATTCTCTCCAGCCTGACCATCAACTCCGTTCTGCTGCACAGCGGAACGATGATCACCCCGCAGATCACCATCGACTTTCTGACCCTCGACGACGACGACGCCAACCTCGGCAACGGCACCCCGCACTCGGCGGAGATTTGTGCCGGTTTCGGGGCCCACAACATGGACTGCCCGGACTTCGGATGCGGCGAGCCGGCAGATTGTGACGACGGCCTGTTCTGCAACGGGGTGGAAGACTGCGTTGATACTCAGTGCGTTTCGGGCAGCGATCCCTGCCCGGCACAGTATTGTGACGAGGCCCAGGGATGCGTCGAGTGCATTGACGACGTCCGTTGCAACGATCTCGACCCCTGCACGACCGACTCCTGTGTGGACGGGTCCTGCATAAACACCCCGATCGACTGTGACGATGGGGATCCGTGCACCGACGATAGCTGCGACCCCGCGACGGGGTGTGTGAATACTCCGGTGGTGTGTCCGCCGGGCGAGGAGTGCGTGGCGGGCAACTGTGAGCCGACCGGCTGTGACAGCGACGGGACCTGCGAGTCCGGCGAAGACTGCAACAATTGCCCCGGCGATTGCTTCAGCGGCGCTGGAGGCTATTGCGGCAACGGAGTCTGCGAAACCGCCCTCGGCGAAGATTGCCTCTCCTGCTCGGATGACTGCAACGGCAGGCAGAACGGCAGGCCAAGCGGGCGCTACTGCTGCGGCGACGGCGACGGGGAAAACCCGGTCGGCTGCGGTGATCCGCAATGCACCGGGGCGGGCAACACGTGCAGCGACGTCGCGCCGGTGGCCACCTGCTGCGGCGACGGCTTCTGCGAGGGCAGCGAGGATGGCTTCAACTGTGAAGTCGATTGCGGGGCCCCGCCGATCTGCGGTGATGGCACCTGTGACCCGGGCGAGGACGAATGCAATTGCTCGGCTGATTGCGGCCCGCCGCCGTCGAGTGAAACGGACTGCGCCAACGGGGTCGATGAGGACTGCGACGGCCTGACCGACTGCAACGATGCGGATTGCGACGCCGATCCCGCCTGTAATTGTCTGGGCAGAGGAGAGCCGTGCTCGGACGACGGCGAGTGCTGCTCGAGCCGGTGCCACCGGGGAGCCTGCAAGTAGCGATTGGTAAGACGACGGGCAGACGTCCCATCGTTTGAGTCAAAATGAGCAAGGGGAGCATTCCGTTATTCGGGATGCTCCCCTTTTCTATTCGCTAGAGCATTTCACGCTTGCGTGTATCCCAGAAGAGCCGCGGGCTTCAGCCCGCGCGGCCTTGCCTTGGAGATACCTCACGATTGGCTGCGTCACCGGCCATCGTGGATCGCTCTAGACAACACTCCGCGGTCTCCGCGATCTCTGCGGTGTGAGAAGTACGGCCTACGACGCCCCCAGGCCGAGGTACGTGCCCACCTGGTGGATCAGCAGGGCGGCCAGGTAGGCGAGGGTGGTCATGTAGCCGAACATGAAGGCCGGCCAACGCCAGGAGTTGGTCTCGCGCTTCACCACCGCCAGGGTGCTGACGCACTGACAGGCCAGGACGTAAAAGACCATCAGCCCGATTCCGACCAGGGGGGTGAGGACCCGGCGGCCGTCCGGCCAGGTGGCCGCGGCCAGCTTGGTCCGCAAGGCCGGGGACTCCTCGTCGACCTCGCCGACCGCGAAGGTAATGCCCATGGTGCTGACAAAGACCTCCCGGGCCAGCAGCGAAGACAACAGACCCGTGCCGATGCGCCAGTCGTAGCCCAGCGGCCTGATGGCCGGTTCGATGGTGTGGCCCAGCCGGCCAATGTAGCTGTGGTGGAGTCGGGCACTGGCGATGATGTTCTTCCTGGATGCCGCCGCGTTGGGGTCGGCTCCCTGGCCTGCGGTCGGGCCGGCCTCCAGGTCGGCGAGCTGGGCCTGAATGTCGGGCGGAAGCTCGGACTCCCCGAGCCGCGGGAAATAGGTCAGGGCCCAGATGACGATGCAGGCGCAGAAGATGATGGTGCCGGCGTTGGTGAGGAAGAGCTTGCTGCGGTCCCAGGTGGTACGGAGGATCAGGCCCAAGCGCGGCATGTGATAGGGCGGCAGCTCCATGATGAAGGTGGGCTGTGGGCCGGCGAAGATGGTCTTCTTGAAGATCAGGGCCATGAGCAGGGCGGTGGCGGTACCGATGAGGTAGAGGCAGAACATGGTGCCCGCCTTGAGCCAGGTCCGATCGCCGAAAATCGCCCCCACGATAATGAGGTAGACGGGCAGACGGGCGGAACAACTCATCAAGGGGGCAATCAATATGGTGGTGAAGCGATCGCGCCGGTTCTCGATGGTCCGGGTGGCCATGATGCCGGGAATGGCGCAGGCGTAGCTGGAGAGCAAGGGGATGAAGCTCTTGCCGTGGAGGCCCACTTGGCCCATTAGACGGTCCATCAGGAAGGCGGCCCGGGCCATGTAGCCGCTGTCTTCCAGGACCGCCAGGCAGAGGAACAAGATGCAAATCTGGGGGAAGAAGGCGATCACCGCCCCGACTCCGGAGATGATGCCATCGGTGATCAGCGAGCGGAGCGGGCCTTCGGCGAGCCACCCGCCGACCCAGCGAGAAAGCCCTTCCTGGGCAACTTCGATCAAACCCATCAAGGGCTCGGCCCAAGAAAAGATGGCCACGAACAGAACGAACATCAGCCCCGCGAAGATGGCCAGGCCGAAGATGCGATGAGTCAGCACGCGGTCGATGCGGTCGGTCCGGGTCCGAGAGCCTGGGCCGTGGGGCGTCTGATCCGGGTTGTCAGTGACCACGGCCCGGCCAACGACTTCGGAGATCCAGGCGTATCTCGCTTCGATGGCCGCCGTGGCCACGTCTTGGTTTGACGCGGCCAGGGCCTCGGCGAGGGCCCGCAACTGATCGGCCACCTCCGGGGACAGCCTGGCCAGGTATCTCTCCGCTGACCTCCGGGCCGCTGCCTCTCCAGAAAGATAATCCGTCAGCCAGAGTAGCGCTCCTCCGCGAGAGGCATGGGCCGGAGTGGCGGCGGAGCGAGTCATGGCCTCGGCAACCTGTTCGATGGCCTCCTCGAATTGCCCGGTCAAGCGCCAAGGCCTCGGCGGCGGCGGCTGGTGGTCGAGATTCTGCAGAGCTTGGCGAAGCTCCTTGATGCCCTCGCCACGGACCCCAACCGTGCAGATGACGGGTACGCCGAGTCCGCGGGAGAGGGCTTGGCAGTCGATGCGCATGCCATGCTGGGTGGCCACGTCCATCATGTTGCAGGCGATGACCACCGGCATGCCGAACTCGATGATCTGGGAAGCCAGGTAGAGGTTTCGCTCCAGATTGCCGGCATCGATGACCAACAGAACGCCGTCCGGGCGCTGGGTGCCCTCGATTCGGCCGAGCAACACATCGCGGGCGATCTCCTCGTCCGGAGAGCGCGCCGACAGGCCGTAGGCCCCGGGCAGATCGAGCAGAGTAACATTTGTTCCGGCGAGTTCGCCTTCACGCTTTTCGACGGTGACGCCGGGGTAGTTTCCTACCCGGTGGCGCAGGCCGGTCAGGGCGTTGAAGACCGTGGTCTTTCCGGAGTTGGGATTGCCTGCTACCGCGATGCGCCGGGCATTGATAGAAGGTGCCACGGCGTCGGCACTCCTGGCCATCAGTCGCCCTCGATGGTCACCGTGGCGGCCTCTGACTTGCGGACGCTGAGGCGATAGCCGCGGACATGGAGTTCGACGGGATCACCAAAGGGGGCGACCCGAACGAGGTGGACCATGGTGCCTCGGGTGAGCCCCATCTCCAGCAGGCGGTGTCGGACCTCGGCGGGCCCGCCGACGGAGGTGATTCTCCCGCACTCGCCAGGTATCAGATCGGTAAGCTGTCGTCCGCAGGTGTTCATGAGCGAAGATCCTGGCCGGCGGCCGGTCGGTCGGGGCGGCAAGCGTCGGCTTGTGATTGAGACTCAGTCTCAGTATGTGATATCGAAAAATCACGCCCATGTCAACACTTACTCATAGGATCGAATCGAAATGTAACTGACCGGAGCGATACAGGACCACCGGCGGGGCGGTATCGAGGCGCGGTCAGGGCTCGGCCTCGTCCGATAGTAACATACTATATTGCAGAAAGTTACGAGCGATAGCTAGGTGCTCGAGGGGTATTGATCCGAGGCCGAAGCCGACATGTGATCGTGGCCTCCGTCTTCGCTGATCAGCCTCTCCTTCATGACTCGCCCGATCTTGAATTTGACGGTCCGCTTCTCGGGAACTTCTACTCGCTCCAGCGTCTTGGGGTTCTGGGCGATGCGGGGGGCCCGGATCTTGCTCTCGAATACACCGAAATCGCGGAATTCCAGGCGGTTTCCCTGGCCGAGTTCGTCGACTATCTCGTCCAGGAAGCCCTGAATGATCCTCTTCACGACGACCCGTTTGTTGCCGGTGCGATCTGCGATTCGATCGATGAGTTCCTTCTTGGTGACGGTCCTCATATCGGCTATCCTGACTCGCTTGTGTCGGCCTCCCGCACCGGGCGGACTTGCCGGCGGATCGCCTGGTACAAGTGATGGAGCCACAGCCCGCCCACCAGGCTCAGCATCGGGCGAGCGTTCTCGCCGCCCCTCACAAAATCACGTAACCTATCCTACAGCAACTAGTTCCCGCTCTGCAAGGACTTTTTTTCGTAGGTCCGAAACGGCGTTTTATTCCCAAGTTGTTTCCCCACACGATGATATGGCGTTTTGCCCTGCACGGGCCAAACACGGACACTACGGCCGAATTACGCTTAACTCTTTGCGTATCAAAGAGTTAGACGCATTTGGGCGCCTCGTTTGGGGTCTTCCTTCCGGCGGCAGATCCGGGCCCCTTCCCGGCCCCGTTGCCGGCCGGTGGTGCTCACCTGGCGGGCTTCTCGGCGAGGCCTGCCTAAAGCAGGGAAGTACCCTCAGGGTGCCGGTGCTCGGACCACGGCGGATCGTACTGGGTACCGATCCTTGGTCGGCGGATGGCCGCATCATGGTGGAACTTGCTACGTTGGCTCGCACCCCTGCTCCTGGACATCAACGGCGCAGCGGGCGTCACCACCACCTGCCGGACAGGCGCGCGATCTGGAGGAAATCACCGCGGACGAAGGAGTAGAGTCCCGCGCCGCGGATGTAGTCAGAACGACAATCGATGATCAGGTAGAGGAGTTCAGGATAGGCCGGTTGTCCATCGAGAAGCAGGGAGGAGCGGTCCAGCTTGCTGAAACTGATTCCACCGTCGGGATGCGAGTGGTAAATGGCCCGGACCGGATCAGGAGATTCCATGGATTCGGCCAGAAAAATCTGGTCTGGAACGTCAAAGCAGAATGCGTCGGTTGCGGTTCGAGGAAAGGCCGCTGGATCGCTGCCGTGGAGGTCGTTCTGGGCGTTTCGGCACGGCCGCACGCCGGAAGCGAGGATCATCCCGCAGCACTCCTCCGGATAGGTGAGTCGAGCGTGACCAAAGGCCCGTAGCAGCACACTCTCCTCGAATAGAAACGGCAAGTCGTCGTGACCCACTGGGAACGTGGGTGCCACTGCCCGGGCACTGCCGGTTGCGGCAGCGGGAATGGCGCGGTTCTCCAGGATATGAAATCGGGGAACCATCCGGGTCATACTCGACAATGTTCGCAGCCGTTAGCCGGGTTGTCCACTCGGGAAGACGAGTTGCGGGGGTGGGTGCCGAGATCGAGCGACTCCGCACTCAGGAGCGAGCTTGTATCTGTGGCCCAGGCATCCGGCCGGTGGCGGATCAGTGCTTGGTCGGAGAATTCACCCCGGCGAGACGCCGGTGCCACCGCAGGCCGGTGCCACAGCAGGTTATGAAACAGCTCCTTGGTGCTTCCCGGGCCGCGGACGGCCCGGCTCACTCCGCCCTGCAGGTCACCCGCGCCCGTGCAATCGTCGCGCTCGGCGGTGAAAGCGGTCGAGACTGTCGCCCCGCTGGACTACCGGCGAGTTACCGGACTTACCCTCGGCGGGACCGGGCGGCCCCGGCTGAGACGCCAGGCGGCGACGCGGGACCCCGGATCGGTGGTCGGCGGGCGCGGGTGGTCCGTTGCAACCTCAGGATGGGACGGTATTCTATAGGGTTCTCGATTTCGTGAGATAGCCAGCGCCGGCGACGATTCCTGCCGATGAGCTTCGCGTAGGACTCCGTTCAGGCCGGCGGGGAGGCCCGCTGCCACCGCGAGCCCGAGACTGTCGGGTCCGTTACGTGGTCAGGGACGACAAGGAGATGCAGGGCGATGATGAAGTGGCTACGAAAACACACCAAACGGATCATGGTAGTGGTGGTCTTGCTGGCCATGTTTTCCTTTGTGGGCGGCTCGGCACTGGTGACGATTCTCTCGCCGAACCCTGGTGCTGAGCCTTTCGCCAGGGTCTTCGGCCAGGAGATCAGCTATCGCGATCACCTGGTTGCCCAAAAGGACACCGCCGTCCTGGAGCGGCTGCGAATGTCCTGGCAATTCGACCCGATGGGGAACATGACCGTCGATCACTGGTTCATGTTGTCCTTGGAGGCGGACCATGCCGGATTGCAGGTCTCGGCTGAGGAAGTCGAGCAGATGCTGAAGACCCAGTCAAAACGCTTGGAGCAGGCGGGTTTTCCGGCGGATTACCTGGACCGGCTGCGGACGCGGGGAACGACCATCGTGAGCATACGGCGGGCGCTCCGCCGCAATTTGGCGATCCTCAAGAACCTCGCCCGGGTAGGGGACACGGCCACGCCTTCCGAGTCACAGATTCGGCACTTCGTCCGCGACACGGAAGACAAGGTGCGTATTCGATTCGTGGCCCTGGAGGCCGAGCAGTTCGTCGATCCGAGTGAGCCGGTCACCGAGGAGGCCCTTCAGGCGCAGTTCGACAAGTACCACGACGTTCAGCCGGCCGACACCGAGGCAGGATACGGTTACGGATATCCGCGGCGGGTGCGGGTGCAGTACATCCGGGCGGTGGCCAAGGAGATTGAGGCTCACATGACGGTCAGCCTCGATGAAGCCAAGGCGTACTGGAAGAAGAACAAGGCCACATACACGAAATACGAGTATGTGGATGTCCCGGTGTCCACGGCCGGCCCGACGACAACGCAGCCGACGACTCAGCCCACCACCCAGCCCACCCCCCAGCCCACCAAGAAGGTCCGCCAGCAGGTGCAAAAGACGTTCAGCGAGTCCCGACCCGACATCGAACGAGACATCCGACAGAAGAAGGCGGATCAACAGGCCGAACAGGCGATACGAAAGGTCACCAGAGCGTTGCAGAAGCCCTGGGAGGATCAGAAGACTGATCGGCAAACGGGGTTTAAGCCGGTCCCGCCGGGGGTGGAGGACCCGGACCACATGCGGGTGATCTGCGAACGCATTTCCAGCGAGTTCGGAATCCCGCTGGAATACCAGGAGACCGAATTAGTCACCGAAAAAGGCCTGTTGGAAATACCGGCCTTGCGGCGGGCATCCATTGATGCCGAAGCGGGACGGCGTTTGCCGTTGCCGACGTTCGCTTTTCGCGTGCCGCCCTTCGTCGAGAGAGCATTCGGTCGGGATGTGGGCCTGTGCCTGCAGCTCTACCAGTCACCGGATGGGCCGTTGGAGTCGAGCGAGTTCGAGTCGTCTGGGGCCCGGTTCGTCCAATACAAGAATCTCGTACAGTTTCGGGTGGTCGAGGCCCGCGAGGCAGAGCCACCGGCCAGCCTTGCCGAGGTTCGGGCGGATGTGGAGCGGGATCTGCGGCTGATGGAGGCCTTCGATCGAATCGAAACGGTGGCCCAGGAGTTTTATACGGTGTCCACCCTTTTGGGGACCCAAGCGGCGCTGGAGCGATTCGATGATCTGCGGACCGAGCACGGCGTGAGGACTGCAATTTCACCTCCGGCCTTCGCCCGGCGGGTTAGCCTGAGTTCGTCGGCCGGGCGAGAGCGCTACCTGGAAGCGTTGGGCGAAGGGGAATCGACCCTGGCCGCCCCCACGGTACAGGTTGTAGGTGCTTCGGAGGAGTTCGTTGATGCGTGCTTCGAGATGGCCCAAGGGGCATGGGAGCCACCGGCCATGGAAGCGCCCCAGACCCCGCGGATCCTTGCGGCGACCACCCAGCCTGCGGCGACGCCGGCGCCCAAGGTCAGGCTGCTGCCTATTGCGAAGCTCAAGAAGTGGTTGGTAATCGAGTTGCTGGGGACCGAGGAAGTGGACCAGGAGAAGTTCGACTCGCAGCTCCGCTCGACGGCACAATGGCGGATCAAGCAGGAGCGAGAACTGGCCCTGCGGCTGGATTGGTTCAACCCCGAGAACATCGAGAAACGATGCGGCTTCGAGAAGATCGAGGCGGCTCCTCCCGCCGGTGCCGACGAGGGCATCGAAGGTTCCGAGCCGACAAGTTCATGAGTGTCTAAGGGCCTCCGGCGGAATGAGCCGTGGCCCACCATCGCCCCAGGCGGTGAAGACCCGGGCTTCGGCGCCAGGGCCGCTCATGTTGTTAGAAGCTCCAAGATGATCAGGGGGCCTCAAGTGCGGCGAATGGGCCTCGGCTTGCGGTCTTCATCGATGGCCACATAGACGATCTCCGCGCTGGTCACCGGCACCACCTGGGAAGGATCATGGAATCGTTCGGCATCAGTGGTGATCCGGATTCTGACCGAAGTCCTCCCGATGTGGACGACCTCGGTATAGAAGCTCAACACGTCTCCAACGAAGACCGGCCGCTTGAATTCGACCGAGTCCACCGCCACCGAGACCACCCGCTCGCAGCCCAGTTCACGGGCCCCAATGGCCCCGGCCTGGTCCAGGTAGCTGAGGATAACTCCGCCGAAGATGGTGCCGTGGGCATTGGTATCCCGGGGCATCATCATCACCCGGATGGCCGGCTGAGTCTTGAGATCAGGCCCGCGAGGTTGATGATCGTCGCTGGGAGGAGGTTCGGTCATTGGGTCTGGACTCCCGGGGTTGGCGGCCAATCCGGCGGAATAGATTGCCGCATTGTAGCGTCGGCGGCCCGAGACCGCATCCCAATGACCGAAAGCGACCCGGGAGGGCGAGGTTGGCGGCGGACCGGGCACCCGCTAGGATTCGGTGGTGGTTTCTATTCCGGCGTAAGCTGCGCGGCCCAGCCGACTCTCCGGCCGGCGCCGCCCATGAGCATGGAGGAGTGACGAATCATGAAGCTCCCGAATTTCAGGCTGTACGACACCCAGGCGACGGCATCCCTGGCCCTGGGGCTCTTGGGTGTGGGTTCCGCGTTGATGCTGGCCTTCTGCGTGTTCAAGGGTTTCGAATCCGAGAACATGGCCGTCACCTATGATCCCCGAGCCGGCCTGGGGCAATTCCGCAAACCGCTGGTCTTCGTCACGACGGCCATGGTCGTAATGAGCGGTGGCGTAGCCGGCATCCTGGGATTCAGGAGTCTGGGGCAGAGGCGGAATACGAAGCAGGGCCGATCCTGGCTGGGGATGACCCTGGGAGCATTAGCGGTGGCCGCAGCCCCGGTCTTGTTCGGCGCCTGGCAGTTGTTCAGCCAGCCGATCATCTGGGACCGTGGCTGAACGTTTGTTCCACTTTGTTCCCGGCCCGAGGGCCCCTGAGTTGACCGCTTGGCTGCTAAACGTCGTTCTGCCCGGGACCGGTCTCATCATCAAACGCCGCGAGTGGCTGGGCTTCTGCCTGGCGATGCTCTTCGGGATTTGTGGCAACGTGGCCATGGCCGGCTGGCTGATCGCGCCGGCGGCGGTTCCTTCCTGGCTCTCCTGGCTGGCCCTCGCAGTGGCCGGCGTGGCCTGGCTGCTGTCGCAGTTGTTGTTGCGGCGGCAGGGTATCGTCCTGAAGCGCCGGGCCGGAGCGTTGGCGGAGTTGCTGCGTGAAGCGCGGGCCGCGCTGGAAGCCGGGGATATCGACCGAGGACGCCTCGCCCTGGAGAGCGGCACGGCCATGGACGACGAGTGCACCGAGGCATTTGTCCTCATGGCTCGACTGTGTGCCTTGCAGGGTGACGGCGGGGGCATGCAGAGGGCCTGGCGTCGGGCCCTGGAGTTGGATCGTAGCGCCAAGTACCAGGCCGAAGCACGTCAAGCATTGAAGGGCGAATAGCACCGGAGCCATCGATAGCCATCTCCAGGTGAAGGCAGCCCCCTCTTGGACCGCGACCGGGTAAGCGGCAGGCAGGACCCGCCGCCGGTCTCAAAAACCACGCCAGGCACCTGCACAACCCATGCCTCACAACCGATACTAGTAGGAGCGGGAAGCCAGGCACAGCAGGTCCGGTATCTTGCCGCATTGAAGGGCCTGGAGGCGGGTGCTAGAATGGGCCCCCGGGGTCGTGGACCTCCTGGGGGCCCGGTGCGAAACTGCCGACCGGTCAGGCGAGACGTGGATTCCTATAATAGTAGGGATGAGCCTGACGCACTCAGGAGCGCGTGTGGGGTCGCTGGAGGCCCGGAACAAGAGTTAAGGGACCAATCCGAACGCCGAAGAAACCTACCTGGCGATCGGACGGGACGAGAGAAGACAACCGAGAGGCGTAGAACGAATGTTCGAGCGATTTACAGACCGAGCACGGAAGGTGATGGCGCTGGCCAATCAGGAAGCTCAGCGATTCAACCACGAGTACATCGGGACGGAACACATTCTGCTGGGTTTGGTCAAGGAGGGCAGCGGGGTTGGAGCCAATGTGCTGAAGAACCTGGAGGTGGACCTCCGCAAGGTCCGCCTGGAGGTCGAGAAGCTGGTCAAGAGTGGCCCGGACATGGTCACCATGGGCAAGCTTCCCCAGACCCCGCGGGCCAAGAAGGTCATCGAGTTCGCCATTGAAGAGGCTCGCAACCTCAACCACAACTACGTGGGCACCGAGCACCTCCTGCTGGGTCTCCTGCGCGAGCAGGACGGGGTCGCGGCCCAGGTCCTGATGAACCTGGGGATCAAGCTGGAAGAGGTGCGCGAGGAAGTGCTCAATCTCCTGGGGGCCGGCGGTGAGCCCGAAGATGCCGCCATGTCGGGAGCCGGAATGGGCCGGTCCGAACCGGGCCGCAAGGGTAAATCAAGAACGCCGGCCCTGGACTCGTTCGGCCGCGATCTCACCGAGATGGCCAAGCAAGGCAAGCTCGATCCGGTCATCGGACGCCACGATGAAATCGAACGACTCCTGGTCGTGCTTTGTCGGCGCTACAAGAACAACCCCGTGCTGTTGGGGGAAGCGGGCGTAGGCAAGACGGCCATCGTCGAGGGTTTGGCCCAGCAGATCGTCGGCAACACGGTACCGGAGCTGCTGGCCGACAAGCGAATCGTGGTGCTGGACCTGGCCATGATGGTGGCCGGCACCAAGTACCGCGGGCAGTTCGAGGAGCGAATCAAGGCGGTCATGAACGAGGTCCGCCGGG
>CAZFMS010000092.1:0-13697 GCA_964520125.1 uncultured Planctomycetaceae bacterium | reverse complement strand
GGCCTCATGCCCCCTCAGATCGACAGTCTCTACGTCAAAACTTAAACTGCTCTAGAGAGGGAGTGCGAGAGTGGAGTGGTCCACTATTAGATTGGCTTAATCTGTGGTGGACCGTCAGACCGGTTCTGCCCCAGCGCGTCCCGCAGGGCGGAAGCCGCGGGCATGCTGGGACATCCGTGGGCTTCCTTGCCAGGGTTACGCAGCGTCATGATCCTCCGCTTGGCAAGGCAGCCGCTGCACCGGTGATCCAGTGGTCCTGAAAGATGCAGACGCCCTTTGGGAGCTCTCCTGGCTATCAAGAGAGGAATCTGTCTGATGAGTGCTGCGTGATGGGGCCGTGGCGTTCGCCGTCCTTGTTCTGGCTCTACTTTTTGTTTAGACTACTCTTAATTTGCTTGATCCCTTCACTCGGCCCTGCACGGAGAGGCAGCATGCACAAGACGTTTTCATGTCTTCTTGCTGCAACCCTTATCGGTTGCGGCGCGGCACCGATGTGGAACTCCCTGGCCGCAACACCGTTAGAAAACTCACCAGCGGTTGCACCGTGCTATACAACGTACCGCACCTATTTTGGTGATAAATGCAGAGTGCGTTTCAACCTTCCGCCCGAATTCTGGCCCCGTTACCAGGGCTGGGAGAATACAGAATGTAGATTACGCTTGGATTGGCATCCCCGCCCTGGCGCTCTTCAGCGACCCTACGACCTTGTTGGATTCTACTTGGATGTACAGGAGTATGGCTGCGACAATCTGGACGACTTCGTAGCCACAGAGACGGACAGGATCACACGGGAACCCCAACATTACACGCTAATCCGAGATGAACCATTTATACTAGATAGTGGCCAGGATGGGTGGTTGCTCGTTGCTACGTCTGCGGTCAATGATGGGCTAATCGTACAGTGTTTGACCTTAGGTACTCGGATGCTCACGCATGGCGATTATGGTGGCTGCGTCTCGCTTAAAGGAACAGGATACGGCTCGGATACCGAAGGGGAGGAAATCCTAGACTATCTCCTGGGTGTTTGCCGAACATTGTGTGCAGAATAGACCATTGCTTTCGTGGTTCGCTTTCGCAGTAGTCCTTGGACGGGAGCAGTCTCCTCGATGTTGGGTTCACTACATGGTCGTTATTCTGTCATGAACGGAGCGCCACGATGTACAGGGTAGCCATAGGTGTGCTTGCTGCGACCCTTCTGGGGTGCGATACAGCACCATTGGGGAACGCGCCCATGGGGAACCCACTGCCAGCAGAGCCCTGTTACAGATCGTACTTCAATTACGAATGTAGGATCGGCTTCAACCCTCCCCTCGGCTCAGAGCACCGATTCGTGCTCCATCCGCTCCCCAGTTGCTCGGGCACAGCGATCGGTAGTACAGAAGATAAGTTGACAGTGATTCAGCTAAGTTCCGTTGGGTACGCGTGTCAGGATCTGGAGTCGTTTGTGGCCGAGCAAGTGCAGCTCTCGGGAGAAGTAGTGCCATTTCATACGATAGTGCGAAATGAACCGTTCATGTTGGACAGCGGCCAGGATGGATGGCTGATAGTTACTTCAGGGCTTGGCTTCACGAGAGTAACGTGTCTGACTGTTGGAAGTTACGCGGGCTGTGTCCTCCTTACGGCTCAGGGCACCACTTCTCTCGGAACTGGTGATCTAGACTATCTCCTGGGTATCAGCCGAACGCTGTGTGCAGAGTAGTACCGAGGGAGAAAGGCGGCCTGGAGTCGTTGTCTAGCAGGGTGCTAAAGAAGTCTGATACGCGATCATGAGTGATGATGTCATAGCCTTGACACCGGCTTTTCTGGTCAGAAACGCTGATCGCGACTGCTGGCGGAGCGGGGGAAGCAGCCTCAGGATCGTTTTTTAGCACCCTGCTAGGGCGCGTCTTCGCTGCTGAACTTGGTTTCCCTGCTCGGCCCCCAACCAAACCGCCTGCCAGCTACCCCAAACAAGGCAAAAAAAACCGAGCGCACCTCTCCCAGCGCCTCAAGAAGCCGGAGCGCTGATCAAGACTACTACATTGGAAAGGGACCGGCCCGGACCCGACAATAGACGCCGCTGGCCGAAGTGTTGCGCCAAATTGCGGCAAATTGCACTTAGAAAAAAAGGAAAAGTGCAACAAGGAGGACCCCACGATCCTGAAATCAGCCCCGATCAAGAAAAACTTGCCGAGGCAGCGAGAAAACGGGGCGTCCGCCGTGGCACCCATCTGCCCCTGCGATGCTCAACGCTATCCACACTGAGTAGCGTCTATTCGACATCGATCGGGCTGGGCAGCACCGTGAACTGGCGGGTGACCTTTGTTTCTGCCAGCTTCAGCACCGCGGTGTACTCGCCGGGGGGGACGAAATGGGTCTGGCCCAGGCCCGATTCCGGGTTGTCGAAGCGGTCGTAGGATTCGTATTGCAGGTCCCAGACGACGCGGTTCAGGCCGGGGCGGTTTGATCCGGACAGGGCGCGGATGGTGTTGTCGTGGGCGTCCTGGATGGTGATCTTGACGGCCTTGCCGGGATAGCGGCCCAGCCAGTAGCTGATCCGGGCCCCCATCGGCGGGTTCTTGACCCGAAACATGCGGTCGCTCCACAGGCCGCCGTAGGGCAGGTAGATCCGTGGCTGGGCCGGGGGGATCTCGAACAGATGGAGATCGGCCTGCAGGACTTCCTCGCTGAGTTGCGAGAGCGGTGAGGCGTCGTCCAGGACGTAGATCGATCGGCCGTGGGTGCCGGCTATCAGGTCCATTTCCCTGGGGTGTTGTACCAGGTCGTCGACCGCCACGGTGGGCAGAGACTCGCCGTTGAGCTTCACCCAGTGTTCACCGCCGTCGATGGTGACGTGGGCCGCCCGCTCCGTGCCGACGTAAAGAACCTGCGGATTCCGATGGTCTTGGCGCACGACCTTCACCGGGGCCCCGGCCGGCAGATCGCCAACTATCGAGTGCCAAGACCGGCCCGCGTCCGCGGTCATGATCAGGTGCGGTTCCATGTCGTCGCTGCGGTGACCGTCGATGGCTGCGTAGGCCGTGTCCCGGTCGTGGGGCGAGGCCTCGATCTTGGAGACATATAGGCCGTTCACCTCGGGCGGGGTTACGTTTGTCCAGGTCTTGCCGTCGTCGGTGGTGAGGTGGATCAGCCCGTCGTCCGTCCCCGCCCAGAGCACGCCGGGCACCAGCGGCGATTCGGCCAGCGCGACCACCGTGCCGTAGGTCTCCGCCCGCGAGCCGACGCTGATCATCTTCTCCAGTTGCCCGGTGGACAGATCGTCACTGATGCGCTGCCAGTTGTCGCCGCGGTCGGTCAGCTTGAAGACGTGGTTGCCCGCGGTGTACAGGGTGGTCGGATCGTGGGGAGAGATGAAGAAAGGGGCGTTCCAGTTGAAGCGGAGGCGAGGTTCGCCTTCCTTCGGCGCGGGGATCAGCCGCTTGCGACGACCGGTATCCAGGTGAACGCGGACCAGCTCGCCGCCCTGAGATTCGGCGTAGATGATGTTCTCGTCGGTCGGATCGAAGGCCACGTGAAAGCCGTCACCGTTGTTGATGAACTGCCAGTCGGCGTTGGTGATGGCCCATCCGGTCTCGCCCGGGGCTTCGCCTCTGCTTTGCCGCCGGCCGGCGCTGGGTCCGATCCAGGTGCCGTTGTCCTGCAGCCCGCCGCCGATGCGATAGGGGTCGGACATATCCACGGCGACGTTATAGAACTGCCCCACGGCCATGTGGTTGAGAAAGTCCCAGGTCCGGCCGCGGTCGTAGGATACATAGGCGCCGCCGTCGTTGCCGAGGATCAGATGGTCGGTATCTTCGGGATTGATGTACATGGCGTGCATGTCGACGTGAGCGATCCGGGCCAGCCCGGCGCGGAATTGCCGGCCCCCGTCGTCGGACACGCCCACACCCCAACCCAGCAGATAGATGCGCTGGTCGTCCTGGGGATCGATGCGAATCCTGGAGAAGTAGAACGAGCGGGGGGCCAGATCGCTCATCCGCGTCCAGCTCGCGCCGCCGTCTTCCGTGCGGAAGACGCCGCCCGCCTTGCTGTGGCTGTGCCAGGCGCTGATGCTCCGGCCGCCGACGTCGGACTCGACGGAGGCATAGACGATGCGCGGGTTCTGGCGGTAGATGTCCAGCCCGATGCGTCCGGTCTGGGCGGGCAGGCCGCCGGTGAGCTTGGTCCACGTCCGGCCCGCGTCTGGGGAACGAAAGATGCCGCCGTCGGGACCGCCGCTGCGAAAGCTGTAGGCCTGGCGCAGCCGGGTGTACATCGCGGCATAGACGATGTCGGGGTCTTGCGGATCGACTACCACGTCGCAGCAGCCGGTCAGCTCGTTGACCTGGAGGACGGCCTGCCAGGTCCGGCCTCCGTTGTCGGTCTTGTACAGCCCTCTCTCTTTGTTGGGTCCCCAGAGATGGCCCATGGCCGCGGCGTAGCAGACGTCCGGGTCGCGCGGATCGACGGCCAGGCGGGGGATGTCGTGCGTTGCCTGCAGGCCGACGTTCTGGAAGGTGGCGCCCCCATCGGTCGAGCGATACACGCCGTTGCCCCACGAAGAGCTGTTGCGCCCGTTGCCCTCCCCGGTGCCTACCCAGACGATCTTGGCCTTGCCTTTCTTGGCGGAGTCCCGGTCGTCGTCGGTTTTCTCGTCCGGTTTCTCTTCCTGCCAGCCGGGCCAGTCGGGCGGGGCGTCTGCCACTACCACCGATCCGATCGACGCGGTGGCCTCTTTGTCGAAGACCGGCGTGAAGGTTGTGCCGTTGTTAGTGGTCTTGAATAACCCGCCGGTGCCGTAGGCAAGGAAGAAGGTCTTGGGGTTGCCCGGGGCGACGGCGATGTCGGCCACTCTTCCGCCCATGTTGGCCGGGCCCACGCTCCGCCAGGACAGTCCCTTCAGATCTTCGGCCCGCAGCAGGCGCGGGCCATCCGGCTCCACCGTGGCCCGCATGACGGTCGCCGGCATAACCGTGGCGACGGTGGCATGACCCGGCGAGTCCTCCACGGCGGGGTTGGCGGTCTTCTCTTCCGGGGCTTGGGCATCGCCGGTGTTGGGCTGATTGCAGCCCGGCATGACCAGGGCGAGCACTGCTAGCAGATACAGAAGGCGAATTGAACGCATGGTGGCATCTCCTCGGTCATAAGCGAACTGGCCCGGGTGTTTCGTAACTCTGTTTGAGGGGCGGTCTGTGGTGCCGGCGGTCGTAGCGGGGCTCTACCCGAAGTCGGGCCGGGGACGACCCGCAAGGTCCAGGCCCTACCGTCCCGTTCACCGGGGATTTGCCCCTGGCCCCCGCCGGCGGAATTACTTGCCCTCTTTTTCACGATCATATCGGATTCGTCGCCATAATGAAGTCATCAAGGTCCGGCCGGTGTCGGCCCACCGCCACAGCGGGCTGCCATGCTGGTAGAGTGCTGTCGCTTGTGGACCGAGGTGGATAACATGTGATCTTCGAGAAGGGCAGCCCGTGGCACGCACCAGCGACAAGCACCGACGCAACCTGGAATGCAGAGATCCGGTCCACGGCTTTGTGTATCTGACTGAGGCGGAGTGGGCGATTGTCGATTGCCCGATCTTCCAGCGGCTGCGCGATATCCGCCAACTAGCGATGGCACATCTCGTGTATCCGGGGGCAACGCACACCCGGTTCGAGCATTCCCTGGGCTGCCTCCACTTGTCAGGCGTGATCTTCGAGGCAGTCGAGCGGCAGGTTGACGAGGAGAAGTGTCCCGATTTCGCCACTGCGTTCAGAGCGAACGAAAAACAGATAGAGCGTGGTCGGCAGATTCTGCGCCTTGCCGGCCTGCTGCACGACTTGGGGCACTCGCCGTTCTCTCATAGCGGCGAGAACCTCATGCCTGAGATCGAGGTCAATGGCGAGAACAGGAAAGCTCAACATGAAGACATGACCGCACGGCTCATCCGCGACCCACAGATCGCAGAGAAGGTGAAAGGTTGTTTCGACGAGGGCCGGCTTGATGAGAATCCGGTCGAAGAAGTCATTGCCGTTGCGACATCCCCCGAGTTGGCGGTCTTGAAGCGACCAAATACTGCCTGGTATCGGTTCCTCAACGACATCCTCGCGGGCGAACTTGGTAGCGACCGTATGGACTATCTGCTACGGGATGCCCTGCACTCCGGCCAAAGTGCCGGCCTGTTTGACCACCTCAAGCTCATCGACTCCATGACGATTGTGCCGCCCGCCGAGGAAACCGGCGATCCCCATTGTCTTGGTCTCGACGGCGCCGGATGGCTCGTCGGGGAGCAGATGGTAGTAGCCCGCTACCTCATGTATGTGGCGTTGTACTTCCACAAGACCAAGCGGATATACGAGATTCACCTGGAAGAATTCCTGGCTCACTGGCTCAAAGAGGAGTATGGTCAGCCCTTCCTTCCTGTTGAGGATCTCGCCGAATACACGCGATTGACCGACAGCGTTGTTTGGGCCGCTATCTATAAAGCTGCCCAAGAACAGGACGGTGAACGAAAGCGGTTGGCTCGGCCTTTCGTAGACCGAACGCACCTACGGTTGGCACACGAGCTGCTGCTAGCTGATAACTTCGAATCGGCCGCCTCCCGCCCTGATGTCGTGGAGTTCTTGGGAATCGTGGGTGCGAGGCTGAGGCCGATGCTCAAGGATAAAGCCGATCCGAAAGATGAATTTGAGATGCTCCGCGAGGACCTTGGCAGAATCCTCCTGCGCCGACATTCTCGCGTTTGGGACGAGAATCGATTTGACGGACTTGCAAGTGCGGTGTACAGTTATGTTAGTAAAACGTTAGGCAAAGAGCACCGGAGCGACCAGACAAAGCACCATGCGGCCAAATTCTTTGGGCCGAACAACAAAATATGGGTGTACCTGGACGGGAAGACCCGATATCTTGATGATCTCTCCGAGATCGTGAGAGGGATGCCGTCGAAGATCTGGCGCGGGCGTATCTACACCGATATAGAGGCCCGCGACAACGTTAAGTCCTTCTGTGACCAATGGTTAAGCGACAACCCATCAGCCGGAGGTAGCGACGATGCCTCATGAGACCAATGAAGGCGCCAATTGGATCCTGGCTGCAGCAGGAGAACTCAATCGGCACGGGAGTTGGACCGGGCGCATCCACATCCACAAGCTGCTGTTCGTCACCCAGATCCTCCGATTGGCCAAACCTCCGTTCAGTTTTGAGGTGCACGACTACGGACCGTATTCGTTCGGACTCGACGAGGAGATCAACCGCTTGGAGATGTTCGGATTCTTGGACCGCAGCTACCCGCAGCCGGGATACGGCCCTCGCTATGAGCCGACACTGAAGGGACGAAAGGCCGGGGGCAAGCTGGCGAAGGAGGCCGTCAGCGCCATAGGTCGCGTTGCGAATCAGCTCGGGAAACGCAACAGCAAAGCGCTAGAACTGCTCGCAACGTGCCTCTGGGTCGAGCGAGAGGAGGATGTCACAGAGGAGCAGGAGATCCTCACGAGAGTCGGGGAACTCAAGCCAAAGTATAGAGAAGGGGAGGTCCGCGGCGGGTTCGAGGACGCCCGCGAAATCGCCGCTTCGCTGGCCAAGTAAGTTCTTTCATCCACCTTCAGGAACGGCAATGTCAACACAGACCGCACGCGGCCTATGCATCGTTGTGTGCATCTGCGGAGAAACGGAAAGCGGCGGTGGCCGTGAATCCTGCTCCGACACCGGGAAGCCCTACGCTCCCTGTCAGGCCAGGACTATCGGTTGGTTCCCGTGACCCGCAGTTTCGTCCATCGATGGTCGTGTCGGGGTTCCGGCGCGGGGCCGGGATCATTAGAATCATGTTGTGTTGGTCGTTTATCAAGGGCAAGAAGCCCAGGCTGGCGGCTTCTGATCGGCCTCATCGGTTGGCTCACGGGTCATCGGTCATGAGTTGCGAAAGCGATGTCTCGGTTGTTGTAGATGTGGCCGCGGCGGAGGCCCGGCGGCAGCGGACTTTTCGGCGGTGGGTCGCGGGGGTGGCCCTTTGTATGCTGGCCTTGATCGGGGTGCGTCTGTGGTGGGGTATGGTGGCCGGGCGGCGACTCCAGGCCGAGATCGACCGCTATCACGCCGCCGGCGAGCCGATCCTGGTGTCCGACTACAAGCCGCCGCCCGAGATTCCAGACGAGCAGAACGCCGCGCTGCTTTACTCGCAGGCCTGGGCGGCCCTGGTTCGCGATCTCGACACCGCCCTACACTTTAGCAACGCGCTCTATTATCGACGGGCCTGCGAGGTGTACCCCGACGAGGTTCGGAAAATCGTACAGGCCAATGCCGAGGCGCTGCGGCTCCTACGCCGAGCGCGGGCGATGCCGAATGCCGACTGGGGTGTTCGTTTCACAAGCCCGCTGATCCGCCTCCTTCTGCCCTCGCTATCTCAACAGCGTGAGTTGGGGAAGTTTGCCCGGACTGCGGCGCTTCTCCGGCACCACGACGGCGATCACGCCGAGGCGATCGAGATCTTGCTCGACATCCACGCCCTGACGGCCAAGATGGCGGAACGACAAGTCTCTACCCTGATTACGCATCTGGTGGCAGTAGCCATTGAGAGCGTCGCAGTTGAAGCGCTTGAGGTGATGACCCCCACGCTGATGACCCTCGAGGCGAGGATAGATGGGCGGCCGGATGATCGACCTACGACCTGCGGGCAGATCCATGCGCTCATGCTCATGTTGCTGGATGAGACGATCATTCGGTCGAGTTGGCGCAACTCGATGCACATCGAGCGTGCGTCGCAACTAGATATGGCGCTGATGCTCGTCGAGGGCAAGCTGAACTTGACCGGAATGGGCCCGGGCACAACATTAACCTCGCTGGCCGGGAAAGCGACCCGGCCCGTGTTGGAACTGGACGCCATACGGATGATGCGCCATACGACCCAGGTAGGCGAGGCCGGGCTTGCCCCGAACTTCTCGAAGGCCCAGGAATTGCTCAAGGCTTGCGAATTGCCCATTCCCAAGAACGGCTTTGAGAGACTCTCGGAGATTATGAGCAGTATACTCTTGCCATCATTCGAGCGAGCTGTCACCTTGCATTATCGCACCTTGGCTATGCGCCGGATGGCGGCCGTCGCCTTGGCGATCCGCCTGTATGAGCTTGACCACGGGCAACGGCCCGCTTCTCTCGGTCTGTTGGTGCCTGACTACCTGAGTGCGTTGCCGGAAGACCCGTACGCCACCGACGGGCGGACCTTCAGATACCGTCCGGAAGCCTAACCGCCGCTGCACTAGAGCGTCAATTCAGATGGACTCGACGATGGTGGCGAATTCGCGTTCAAGAAGAAGGATTCGCTCGACCTGGACCAGAAGGACGTGCCGTACTTCCTCAACGGCGATCGCCCGGCAGCACTCCCCGAGGTGCCAGCCCCGGACTCGTCGTCATTGGAGGCTGTAGAAGACGACGGCAAGGAAAGTAGCGACGAATGGGATGCCCACCAGGGTCAAGAACCCGGCGACGAACCAGAGAACGACTAGCTTCACGGACATCCAGAAGACGGGCCCAGGCTCACGGAGCATGGCCTTGACGATGTGCAGCACGTCACCCAGCGTGATCACCAGCAGGATAATCATCGCCCCGACGGTGGACATGTAGAAGATCGCATCCCAGTCTCCGAGCCGGGCCGCGGCGCAGGCCAGGCCGGCGATCGCCAGCAGCGCCGCCACGAACATCCAGGCCAATGGGGCTGACGTATAGAGCATCAGCACGGCCGCTCGATGCTGTTGCTCGAGCGGCACGTCGCGGTGGCGCAGGGCGTAGTGGGGGATGGCCGTCAGGGCCAGGATGCAGGCCAGGATGCCGATATGAACCACACCGGTTGAAACACAGTTCTCGGTGGTCAAGACCGCCGGGTCGGCTACGGCGACTGCCAGAGTGACCAACATAACGGCAAGATAGGCGTGCAACACGGTCAGCCAACGGAACCACCGGGCGTGGGCAAGGTCGACTGGCCGGCTGATCTCCAGGCAGAATCGCTTGTGCTGGAAGGTGAGCATCCACACTGTCTTCCAATACGCTCGAAAGGCCCCGGTGTCGTCCCGGTACACCCAGGGGATTTGCGTCTGGCGCTGGCGAACGATCTGGATGTCGTAGCCGCACTCCGGACAGCGATTGCTGGTCAGGGTCCGCAGGTTGTATTCGCACTCCGGGCAGTAGAGATCGCCCTCGATCGCCGCCGCCGGAGTCATGGGCTGGTCAGTGCCGGACCCGCCCTGGTCAACGCGGGCTTCCGACGATGGGGGGAGACCTTTTTCTGATTGATCTGCCGGCATGAATGGCCCCATACTCTGGTGGACGACTCTGTCTGTCAGCAAGTTCATTCTACTTGGAACAAAAAGACCCGCATAGGCGAACCTGTCAGTACACCGCAAGACGGGGGGGCACTCCGCTCGAGAGCCACCGAGCTTGCTCGGGGCGTACGTTCCCACTTGTTGCAGGGCCACCCCCCGACCAAGGTCGGGGGCTCTTGGGGCGCTATTGGCGTGACCTTGCGCTGTAAGCCGCGTGCGGCGGTGGGCAGGTTCGTCGACCGCGGTCCTGGCGGCGCGACGGTCAGGACTTCTTGATGGTGATGATCTGGCCGCTGATGTGGCGGCAGGCGGGGGACAGGAGGGTTTCGACCAGGGCGGCGACCTCGTCGGGGGCGAGGGTCTGCTCGGCGGGGTAATCGGGGAAGGGCCCGCGGAGCATCTGGGTCTCGACGGCACCTGGGGCGACGCCGTAGACGCGGATGCCACCGGCCTGGCCCTCGGCGGCCAGGGCCTTGGTGTAGGTGGTCACGAAGGCCTTGGCCGCTCCGTAGGCGGCGAAGCCGGGGAACGGATCGTAGGCCGCGACCGAGGAGATGTTGATGATCACGCCCGCGCCGGCGGCGGTCATGATAGGCCAGACGCCGCGGCTGCACAGATAGACCGCTCGGACGTTGGTGGCGATGATGCGGTCGAAGACCTCGGGCTCCATTTGATCGACGGTGGCCAGGGAAGCGGTGCCGGCGTTGTTCACCAGGATGTCGATGCGTCCGAATCGGGCTTTCGTCTCGGACACCAAGCGCTCCACGTCCTCGAGCTTGGATACGTCCGCGGGCAAGGTCAGGGCCCGGCCGCCTTGGGCCTCTATCAGGCGGCGGGTTTGGTCAAGCTGTTCGGCGGTGCGGGAACACAGGGCGACGCTTGCTCCGGCGTTGCCCAGGCGGATGGCGATGGCCCGGCCGATGCCGCGTCCGGCCCCGGTTACGATGGCCGCCAGGCCTGCTAGGTCGGCTTCATTTTTCATGGAGTGGTCCAGGGCTGGTTAATCACCATCGGGCGTCGGTGGGGAGTTCAGTTCCACGAGTTGATGGCGCCGGCCGAGACGATCGGCGGCCGGCTTGGTGCCCGATTCGCAGGAGCACGAGCCACAGGCGCCGTCTCGTGAACCAGCAGCGCCGCGCACGAATCGACGGAGGAGGTACACCCCCGCGGCCAAGACCATTGCTCCCACCAGGAGATACTGGATCATGCTCGGATTGTAGCGCGCCGGGGCGACACTGGCGACCCGGGGGCGGTGTCGGCCGTGGACGGCGGGGGCTGGGGGTCAGTCCTGGAGGGCGTTTCAGGAGGGGGATTCTTGTCCGGGCGTCTCCGCCGGGGATGACGCCGCGGCGGGCTGTTGTTTCCTGATCTGCTCCCGGACGCGTTTGAGGGCCTCGAGGTATGGTTCGCCGAGGGCGCGATCTTCGGCGCTGGTGTGTTCCATGATCCACTTCTGGAGGTCGTCCTGCCGGCCGCTGAACTGCTTGCTGAACCCTACGGCCACGTCCTTCACGAACCCGGCCTGCCGGCGGTACTGGGCGACCCGGCCATTCAGGTATTCATATTGTTCTTGCTTGGATAACTGCCCGAATCGTCGGGCATCATCGAGGAAAGAGCGCTTGAAGTGCTTGAAGATCGCTTCGGAGAACGCCTGGCGCTGGCGGTCATCTAGATCGACGAAACACTGCTTGAGTTCCTCCTTCTTCGCCGAGTCCTCCAGCAGGAGGTCGCGCCACTGGAAGAGAAACCTCTGTTCCTCGATCTGCGAGAGCTTGGAAAGGCCACGGGCGTCGGCGATGTAGGCGACCACCTCGGCGACCGGGGCGGCGCGGGCGTCGGGGGGCGCGGGGGTCATCACGAACTCATAGGCGAAGTAAGCGACCAGCAGGGCCAGTCCCCCGATTCCCCCGTACAGGGCCGCGTGACGATGTCGTTTGGCTGCAGTCTTCATTTCGTCCGCCGTCATTACAAGCCATCTCCAACGCTGGGCGAGGGTAAGTGCCGGCCGGTCGGTGCCACCGGGCGATCGACACGGTGAAGAGTGAGGTCGGCAGCCTGGTTGCGGGTCATTATTCCTGCCTCGCTCGCGTAGTGCGGGGGCGCAGGTCGGCGTTCAGGGTGTTGAACGAGCCGCCGCCGTCTCCTTGGTGAAAGGGCTCGAAGTCGCTGAGCAACGGCTGATCGGCCCGTCCCAGGCCGAATCCGTCGGCCCGCGACATGGACTCCTGGCCGACCTGCTGTCCGCCATAGGACGAACCCCAATGCCATTCGTAGCTGGTGCCTTCGGTTTCGTAGTAGGTGGTCTTGGTCGAGAAGCGGGCCGCCAAGGAGCTGTCCGAGGCCAGGCGTCGGCGATCGGCCGGGCAGTGGAAGACGTCGGGATGGTCACCGGTGTAGGTGGCCAGCACGGCGGGCAAGGTGGGCCAGGGGGGATCGTTCATCTTCATGGAATCTAGCTTGGCCACGTAGGGCCAGCGGCGGTCATGGTCGGCGAGGTAGCTTTCCAGGGCCTGGCCGATGCGGCCCAGATTGGCCAGGCATCTTTCGCGGTCTGCGCCGATACTCGATCGACGGAGGGCCGGCACGATGAAATACGCGGCGAGGCATAGTGCTCCTACCGCGACCATCACCTCGACTCGGCCAACAGCTAATCTCTGAACGCCTCGAGCAATCAATTGTGGTCTCGGCGCCTCCCAGTCCCGGGCCGTAGTAATCAAACGGGCTCCGATGACTCGTTTAACGAATCAGGAGCCCGGCGATGAACCCCGAGGTTAAGCCACGTCCTGGATAGCGTCAACCGGGGCACGGTGGCCGGTCCTTGACCGGGGCGGGGACCCCAGAGGCGGTCTGGCATCCGCCCGGCCCTAATCCGCGTTCGTCGCCAGGGCGGTCTGGTTGGTCTGCTCAATCTGGTTTCCGCGCCACACGCGGACGTCGGTGATGTCGTGGGTCAGGGTCACGGTTCGGCGATCGAAGGAGCATCGAACCGGGAAGCGGCGGGTCTTGTGGGGAAACAGCGGTCCGCGCCACTCGTCGCCCAGTTGGATGGGGGTGGCCGCCCAGGTCAGTCGCTCATCTACCGGGTCGCCGTCCTCGTCCAGGCCCACTATTCGCATGCTCAGGAGAGAGACGATTTCGTCGCCTTGATTCTCCACCTCCACGACGGCCCGGCGGTAGCGCTGGCCCGACTCTGCGCTGCCCAGGTGAACCGAGACCTGGAGTTCATCCAGGTAGTCGGCCCGGCGGACATCGTTGATGGCGTCGGCCAGGGCCGGCGGGAGGGCCTCGCGCAATTCGGGTAGGCTGGCGGCGGTCTGCCCGATCAGCCCGATGAGCCCGTCGGTCTTCTTGTCGACCAGTCGCAGGCCGTAAACTGCTATGCCAGAAGCACTTACGATCGTTGTGACGATGATCGCGGCCAGGCTGAGGGCC
>CAZFMS010000091.1:0-13814 GCA_964520125.1 uncultured Planctomycetaceae bacterium | reverse complement strand
GGCCGGTTTGGACTACAGCGCCCCGGCGGGTTTGGTAACGCGGGCCGATCGGCTGCGCTTCCTGTATGATTATCAGGTCGGCATCCGGCCGAGAGTGGGCGGTGATGTGGGTCGTGGCCCTAAGAGGAAACAAGATTTGCGGGATACAATCAAACGGGTTCGGGCTCGAGGGCGGCGGATGGCCCGCCACGACGGGCGCCGGGCGGAACGACTCGAAGGGAAGAGCGGGGCGTGAAGATCGCGGTGGTGATAGAGCGGATGGAGGCCTGGCGCGGCGGGGCGGAGACCTCGACCATGGAGTTGTCGCGACTGTTGACGGATCGGGGGCACGAGGTGCACGTGGTCACGTCGACGATTGCGCCGTCACCACCGGGCATGACCATTCATCAGATTCCGACGACGACAGTGCTTCGGGCTTCGAGGACGGCGCTCTTCGCTCGGCGGTCGGCGGGGTTCCTGCAGGAACACAAGTTCGATCTGGTTCACGCCATATCCCCGGTGGTCTGCGCGGATGTCTATCAGCCGCGGGGGGGGCTTTTGGGGGAGTCGTTGGAGCGGAACGTGGCGACCCGGGCGACGGCCACCCGGCGGGCGATGAAACGGGCCCTGTGGAGTCTGAACTTCAAGCAGCGGGCGCTGCTGGATCTGGAGCGACAGGTCTTTCGCAAAGACGGCCCGGTGATTCTGGCCGTTTCGCGGTACGTCGCCCGGCAGTGCGAGAGGATCTACGGCGTGTCGGAGCCGCGGGTGCGGGTGGTTTTCAACGGGGTGAGTCCGCCGGAGGTATCGGGCGCCGAGCAAGCCGAGGCCCGGGCGAGCTTGCGGGGGCAGCATCACGTCGCGGAGGACGAGCTGTTGCTGCTGTTCATCGCTCATAATTTCCGGCTGAAGGGGCTGAGGCCCTTGATCGACGCGGCGGCGCGGTTGGTGGTATCCGGTTTTACGGCTTTCCGGTTGCTGGTGGTGGGGCGGGACAATCCGGTTCGCTATCAGCGTCGGGTGGAGGCCCTGGGGCTGGCCCGCTTTGTGACGTTTACCGGTCCGACGAAGAGGATAGATACCTTCTACCACGCGGCGGATGTCTGTGTTCATCCGACCTACTTCGATCCGTGCAGCCGGGTGGTTCTGGAGGCCCTGTGGCATGGGGTTCCTTGTATCACCACTTCGTTCAACGGGGCGGCGGAGGTGATGGAGGACGGCCGGGAGGGGTGCGTGATCGACAGCCCGGACAACACCGGGCTGGGGGGCCGGCGGATCAAGGGGTTGGTCTCGGGGGACCTGCGCCGCAAGATGTCGGAGCAAGGTCGGCGTCTGCGGGAGCGGATCAGTATGCAGCGGCACGTGGACGGGTTGGAGGCGGTGTTCGGCGAGATCGCCCGGGGCGGGCAGGGCGGTCACCGATCGGCATGAGGGACATCGGCTTGGGGGTTTGGTGGCGGAAGGTGTTGGAGGAAGGCCCTTAATGGAGAAAGGCCCAGGTTTGCTTGGACGACTGCTGGGGAAGAAGAGGCGCCCGCGGGCGGCGCGGGAGACGCTCGCTCACTCGGAGCCGTTGGTGGGGCTGTGTTTCGACTACGAGCGGGGCCTGGCTTACGACAGCCTGTCGCTGTCCGACGCGGGGCTGGAGCACATCTTGAAGGTGCTGCGGAGCCACGGGTTGCGGGCGACGTTCAACTGTCCGGCCAAGCTGTGTGAAACGGCGGTCGAGCAGTTGGAGATGATCGCCGAGGCCGGTCACGAACTGGGTGTCTTGGGGTATGCGGACGAGTCCCCGCGAGACCTTACCGACGACGCCATCAGGCAATTGGTGTACACCTGTCGAAACGCGTTCCTCAGTCGCGGGTTTCAGCCGATCGGTTTTCGTTCGCCACACTCGCATTGGGATCAGCGTTTGTGCGTCGAGTTGGCCAAGCAGCATTTCCGGTATGACGCCGAGCACGATCATGCCGAGGGTCTGTACGTCCTGGTGGAGGGCGATCCCCCGTTGATGCGTTTGCCGCTGCGGACCGACGATCGGGCCTTGCGCCGCCGGGAGGAGAAAGCCCTGTTGGCCATGTCCAAGCATCATCGCCTGGTGCGCAAGGCGGTACAGGGGCGACGGTTTGTGGCCATCTGCTTCCATCCCTGGATTCTGGCCGAGGAGCCTGAACGGATGCGCCACTGGGAGGAATGGCTGGAGACGGCCATCGGGACCGGGGCAAAGATCGTCGCCCTGGAGGACGCTTTGCCGCAGGAGTATCGCCGGGCAAGTCCGGCGGCTGATGATTGATGACAATGACCTCGGGCTGGCAGTTGGTGGTCTGGTTGGTTGGTTCTTACCTGCTGGGAGCGATTCCCTTCGGTTTGGTCATCGCTCGCCTGCGGGGCGTGGATATTCGCCGACAGGGCAGCGGCAACGTGGGGGCGACCAACGTCGGCCGGGTCCTGGGGCGTCGATGGGGGGCGCTGGTATTGGCGCTGGACGTTGGGAAAGGGGCCCTGTGTACGGCGGGGGCGAGCATCCTGCTCCGGCATGCCGGTGACAACTCGACGGGTGCAGGTCTCGCCCATGGCGACCTGGTGTTGCTGGGGGTGGGGTTGTGCTGCGTGATCGGCAACGTCGCCCCGGTGTACTTGCGATTCAAGGGGGGCAAGGGGGTGGCGACTTCGTTGGGGGTGATTCTGGGTATTTATCCCTATTTGACGTGGTCGGGGCTGGCGGCCTTGGCGGTATGGTTGGTCGTGGTGAAGCTGAGCCGGTACGTCTCGCTGGGCTCGATGGCGGCGGCGTGTACTTTGCCCGCGGCGTTTGTGGCGATATCGCTGGTCAGGGGCTGGCCGCTGGGTGAGCACTACCCGTTGCTGGGCCTGAGTGTGGCGATGGCCTTGACGGTGCTGTTTCGCCACCGGAGCAATATGGGGCGTTTGCTGGCAGGGACCGAGAACAAGATCGGCAGCGACCATTCCTGACCTTCATACCCGGGCTTATTGAGGTTCTATTTTGGGGCGGCCCAACCTGGTTGTTTCCAGGGGCTGTGGTCCGGTCTCGGAGCTTGATTGGGCCTGTCGACCGAGGTAGACTGGATTGTCACCTTGACGTCGTTCCGGATTCGGACGGCCAGATCTACAGCGGCTGGATTCGGATACGGACAGCGGATGGGAGCAGCCATAAACCAGGGGGGTAGTGGGCCCTGGCAGCGTCATCGGGGGATGGCGCGGCGCGGTTGGGCGAACACGTTTTGCACAACGCGTATGGCGCGGGGGTCGCGGGGTCTTGCCGCGGTGGCGGGTGTCGGGAAGGCGACGTTTCCCAGAAGCCGTCGGCCGGCAAGAGGGCGGAAAGAAACATGCAAACACGCAGAATCACTAGATGTACGATTGGTACGCTGCTGCTATTCCTGGGCGGCGGTCTGGCCGGTTGCGAGCTGTTGGGCGGCGGGCTGGCCTCGTTGCCATTCGCCCGGATCGTGGCGGTGCAGGATTTCGAGTCCCCGAATTACACGGTCATCTTCACGGTGGAGGATTCGGTCAACGATTCCTCGCTGGTGGATCATATCAACTGGGTCTTCGGGGACGGCAGTGGTTTCGTCCAGGGTCCGTCGGGCAGGAGTTCAATAACTTATCGTTACGAGGCGACGGGGACCTTCGAGGTTACCGCGTTCGTTTTTGACACCAGTGGTCTGGCCACCCAGATTGACGGGGCGGTGACGGTGCGGGCGAACGGAGATGAGCCCCCCGAGCCTGCGCCGGCACCGGGGGGTATCAGCGGCCCGAACCCCGAGGATGGGGCCGAGGCTGTTCCGGTCGACAGCACGCTGACCTGGACGGGCAGCGGAGAGGCCCTCAGCTACGGCGTCTACCTCCTGGCGGAGGACCGGGCGGCGGTGGAGGAGGCCGACGATGCCAGTGCGGGCGTCTTCCAGGGTAACCAGACGGAGACCGAGTTCACGCCATCCGTGCTGGAGCCGGACACCCAGTACTTCTGGCGGATTGACGAATTCAACGACCGTGGTTTGACCAAGAGCGAGGTCCTGGGCTTCACGACTGCTGCGGCGCCGGAGGAGGCGGAGGACTTGCTTCCCGTGCACGGGGTGACCACGGCACCGGTCCGGCAGGTCCTGGAGTGGACGGCGGGGCAGGGGGCGGAGAGCCACGACGTCTTCTTTGGAACGGATGAGGAGTTGGTCACCAACGCCACCACGGAAACAGACGACGTTTTCAAGGGTAACCAAACGGGTACGTCGTACGATCCGGAAGACGAGGGGTCGGAAGTCGATGGTGAGCTGCTGGCGGCGACGACGTATTTCTGGCGGATCGACGAGGTCGGTCCCGGCGGGAGGACGGAAGGCCTGGTGCTGTGGTTCCGCACGGCCCCGGCCCCGGCGCAGATCCACGACGCGAATCCGGTGGACGACGCCACGGGGGTGGATGTCAACCAGAACTTCAGTTGGTCGGCGGTGCCGAGCATCGAGAGCTTCGACATCTATCTGGGGGTCGATCCGGCGGCGGTGGGGGCGGCCAGGCGGAGCAGCCCCGGGTTCGAGGGCAATCAAACGACCATGGCCTTCGATCCCGGGACCTTGATCGGCCAGGCAGACTACTACTGGCGGGCGGATTCGCTGGGCCCCGGGGGTACGACCAAGGGCGATGTCCTGCACTTCACCACCGCGGGGCCTCCTCCCCAGGCGGCCGGCATTGCTCCGGCGGACGACGCATCCAATGTGTCGATCGAAGCCCTCTTGGAGTGGGACCCCGATACTTCGGGTGCCACGGCGAGTTTCGACGTCTACCTGAGCACCGATGAAGCGGCGGCCCTGGGGGGCTTGCCGGAGGCCTTGGAGGGCAACCAGTTGGTGACGGGTTCGGCGCCGGAGAGCTTCGATCCGGGAGACTTGGATCCGGACACGCTCTATTTCTGGCGGATCGATGCGGTGGGACCGGGGGGCACGACGTCCGGACTGGTCCGGCGATTTCGCACCGCGGCCCGGCCCGATCAGGCGGAAGGTCCGGACCCGGCCCAGGAGGCCACGGGGGTGGCCCTGGACGTGACCCTGCGATGGGACCCGGTCGGCAATGCCGACAGCTACGAGGTCTATTTGGGCGACAATCAGAGCGATGTTCAGAATGCCGAGCCCAGCAACGCGGAATTCAAGGGCAGCCAACCGGCCTCAGACCCTGAGGAGTTCGTCCCCGACGAATTGGACGGCAACAGGAGGTACTTCTGGCGCATCGATACCGTCTCGGCCGGTGGAACCACCGCCGGGGAGGTCTGGCAGTTTGTCACCCGGGCCGGCAAGGCGACCGATCCCGGTCCGACGGACGGCGAGACCGGCGTGGTTATCGAGGTGGAGCTGAGCTGGACGGCGGGCCGCGGGGCGTCCTCGCACGACGTCTACCTCGGCACCGATCCGAACGAGTTGGACCCCACGACGGATGATCCTCCGGAGATCTTCCGGGGCAATCAGTCGGGCACGACGTTCACGCCCGACGATTTGGTGGGCGGCCAAGATTACTATTGGCGCGTCGATCAGGTCCGTAGTGACGGGACCACCAGTGGGGACGTCTGGCACTTCACGACCGGGGCCGCGCCGGCGGGGGGGCCGATCTGGCCGGCCGATGGAGAGTTGGGCGTGGCCCTCGTTCCGGCGATAACCTGGACGGCCGGCGCCGGAGCGGCCTCGCACGATGTGTATTTCGGTGTGGACCAGAGCGCGGTGCAGAATGCGACGGATACCAGCGTCGAGTTTCAGGGGAACCAGTCAGGGGCGGCGTTTACTCCCGGCGGGGTGCTGGAGCCGGGCACGGCGTACTACTGGCGGATCGACGAGCTTGACGGGGACGACAACGTTACCACCGGCGAGGTCTGGCAGTTCACTACCGGGCCGGCCCCGGCGGCGGGTCCGACGCCGGCGGACGGGGAGACCGGGGTCTTGTTGGACGTGGTGTTGGGTTGGACGGCCGGTTCGGGGGCGGTTAGCCACGACGTGTATTTCGGCAGCGTGGAAGCGGAGGTGATCAGCGGGTCGGCCTTCGAGGGTAATCAGAGCGGGACCGGCTTCGATCCCGGCGGGCTGGACGGAGGGACGACCTATTTCTGGCGGATCGACGAGGTCGGCGAGCCGGGTCACGGCACCAGTACGGGAGAGGTTTGGCAGTTCACTACCGTCGCCGAGCAGGCGGGCGGGCCGATCTTCCCGGCGGACGGAGAGTCGGGCGTCCCGCTGTTGCCGGCCATGATCTGGACGGCCGGTGGGGGAGCGGTTGCCCATGACGTGTATCTCGGCGCGGTCATGAATGACGTACTGAACGCGACCCGAACCAGCGCCGAGTTTCAGGGGAACCAGTCCGCGGCGACGTTTACCCCGAATGAGTCGCTGGAGCCGCGGACCACGTACTACTGGCGGATTGACGAGGTTGACCAGCACGAGAACGTTACCGTCGGCGCGGTCTGGCAGTTCGTTACCACGGGTGCGGATCCGGCGACGAGTCCCAGCCCGGCGAATGCGGCGACAGATGTTCCCTTGGAGGTGGTCCTGTCGTGGACGGCGGGGGCCGAGACCGAGTCGCATGACATCTACTTGGGCACGGATTTGCAAATCGTGGCTACCTCAGGCGTGCCGGATGTGGCCTCGTGGCCGGTGTCGATTATTGATCCGGCGGTTATCCCGGTGACCATCACTGCTGATACGACCTACTTCTGGCGGGTGGATGAGGTTGACGTTGACGGCAACCGGACCCGGGGAGAGGTGTGGTGGTTCAGGACGGAACCCTGAGTTCGATGATTCACCGCGGAGCACGCGCAGAGATGCCGCGGTGAGCCCGCGGTCGGCTGGGAGATGATTGCAAACCAGCGATCAGTCGTCGGGGTCATCGGGCGATGGGGACGTGGTCTGGTCTGCAGGGGCGTCGTCGTCTAGTGGTTCGTCGGGATGGTCGGTGGCGTCTGGGGTTGTTTGGGCGATGGTCAGGTGCGGGGCGTCGTCGGCCTGGTGGGCGATGGCGTCGTTCCGGCCGTCGCCATCATCATCATCATCGGCGCCTCCATCTTCGTTGACGCCATCATCATCATCGGCGCCTCCATCTTCGTTGACGCCATTATCACCATCATCATCGGCGCCTTCATCATCGTCGGCGAATTCATCTTCATTGACGCCTTTATCGTGGCGGGCGACTTCATCTTCGTCGACGGATCCACTTCTATCTTCGACCTGGTCTTGATCGGTGGTCTCGGCCGGCTCCGACGCGCTGACCTGCTCGTTGGGCGGTTGGTTGGTGTCGCCGGGCTCGGCTTCGATGGTGGCCCCGGTGCCGTCCGGGGTGGACGCCAGCTGACCCGCCGCGGGTCCGGCCAGGGCCTCGACCTGGGGCAGGTCGTCCAGTGAGGGCAGGCCGAAGAACTGCAGGAACCTCTTGGTGGTGCCGTAGAGGAGCGGGCGGCCGAGGTCTTCGGCTCGGCCGACGATACGGATGAGGTTCATTTCGCGCAGGCGGTTTAGTAGGTCGCCGGCGGCTACTCCGCGGATGGCCTCGATGTCGGCCCTGGTGCAGGGCTGTTTGTAGGCGACGATGGCCAGGGTTTCCAGGGCTGCGGGGGAGAGCCTGGTCTCCTGGTGGGTGCGGAGGAGCTTGGCCAACCAGGTGTTGTAGGCCGGCAAGGTCATCATCTGGTATCCGCCGGCGATCTCCTCGATCCTGAAGGAGAGGGCCCATTCGGCGTACTGGGCATTGAGGGCGTCGACGTGGCTTCTGACCTCCTTGGCAGTGCCTACTCCGAGGATGGTGGCGATCTTGGCCGGGGGCAGGGGGGCGTCGGAGGCGAATAGGATGGCCTCGACGATCCTGGGGGCCTCCATCTCGACGGGCCGGTGGTCCTCGGCCTCGGGCGGCGGGGTTGGCTCTGCGTCGGGGGCGTCCTCAGGCCGCGGGGTTGGGTCTCCGTCGGGGGCGGCCTGGGCGTCGGGAGGGTTTGGCTCCTGCTCGGTCATGGGCTCTATTGTGGCGGAAGGGCCTTCCATGGCAAGAATCTCCAGCGTCGTTTGGCGCGAGGGCATTGTAGCGGCGGGCCGTGGTCGAATGCAACCGCGGCGTCGGGCCGGCCGATCCCTGGTGCCCGGAGACAGCCTCCCATGGGCGGCGGAATCGGTCGACCTCCTCATCTGCCTCTCCAGGGTGAGCTGGAGGGGCCAAGCTGGTCCGCGGCGGCCCTGCGATCATCCCGGAATTGCGGGTGCCGCGGCCGGGTTTTCTTCTTGGCACTGCTCGGTCGGAGGGGGCGGGAAAAATGGGGTATCGCCCTGACAGGGGTCCTCTGGGGCGGGGATTCCCTCCCCGGGGACTGGCCCCTGACCGGCCGTCGGGCCGTCGGGGTATCGGTTCCCGGCCAAGACACCCCCGCACATCGGAAGGGGCTAACGTGGGGCGCTCCTGCTGCACGATAAGGAGATAGGGCCGTCCTTTGCTCCGTGGCTGCGGGGGCTCCAGGGGCCGTCGGGCTGGGTCTGGCCAAGGGTGTTTATCGAGAAGACGAACATCACCTAGATACTCTAGATGTGAGGAGTAGGCCGCCATGGAATTGGACTGGACCATCTGCACACTGTTGATGTCGTTCCTAGGGATCATCTTTCTGGCGTGCATCGTCTCGGAGCTGATCAAGATCCGCCGGGCGGTCATTACCTGGATCGATCGCCAGACGGCCAAGGAACGTGGTTCGGGCTGAGGCAAAGCTGCCGACACCGCGTAGGTGTCCTCGCAGCAACCACGCCGGCCTATGCTCGTGGCTGACCAGCCTTCCGCGATGGGGGTCGGCCCGCGCCTAATAATCCGGGCTCGGCGGATCCGTGTTCTGAGGGGTTTTGGACGAGTCGAGCATGGAGGCCAAAATGCCCGCCAAATGCCGGCCTACTGTCGGGATGTATCAAGTCGAGAGGATTGGAGTTCGGTAACGAGGACGCTTGGTGATCCTCTTCTTTGCCACGACGCTCTTTATCAGCGCGACGCTGCTCTTCTTGGTGCAGCCGATGATCGGCAAGATGCTATTGCCGACGTTCGGCGGCACGCCGGCGGTCTGGAATACCTGCATGGTGTTCTTTCAGGCCGTCTTGCTGGCGGGCTACGCATACGCCCACGCCTCGGTTTCCTGGCTCGGCGTGCGTCGCCAGGCTGCGGTGCACCTGGTGGTGTTCCTGCTGCCCCTGGCGGTTCTGCCGATCAGCACCGCCGGGGGTGCGGCCCCGCCGACCGATGCCAACCCGATTCCCTGGCTCCTGTGGCATCTCTTGCTTTGGGCGGGACTACCCTTCTTCGTGGTATCCAGCGGGGCGCCGTTGTTGCAACGCTGGTTCGTGAACACCGGGCATCCGGCGGCCAGAGACCCCTACTTCCTCTACGCGGCCAGCAACCTGGGCAGCATGTTGGCCCTGATCTCCTATCCGCTGTTGGTCGAGCCGAGCCTGTGGTTGACCGATCAGAGCCGGCTGTGGGCCGCCGGTTACGTCCTGCTGGCGGCCATGACGGTGGGCTGCGCGATCATGGTCTGGCGGGGCCGGTCCTCGGTGTTTGAGCGCGCCCCGGCGGAGCCGCCGATCGAGAAGCCGGCCGAGGTTGGAGAACAACTCGGGGTCACCATGGGGCAAAGACTGTGGTGGGTGTTGCTGGCCGCGGTCCCCTCCAGCCTGATGCTGGGGGTGACTACTTACATGACCACCGATATCGCGGCGGTTCCCTTGCTCTGGGTGCTTCCTCTGGCCACCTACCTGCTGACGTTCGTTCTGGTCTTCGCCCGCAAGCCGCCTATATCTCTGGCCTCCATCGCGCCGGCCCTGCCCCTGGTCCTGCCGGTGTGGATGTGTACACCGGTGCAGTTCGGCAGCATGACCTGGATTCTGATCCCCTTCCACCTGCTGCTCTTCTTTGTGGTGGCCATGGTGTGCCACGGCCGCCTGGCCGGCAGCCGGCCCGGACCTCGACACCTCACCGAGTTCTATCTGTGGATCTCCGTGGGAGGTGTATTGGGGGGCTTGTTCAACGCGGTCATCGCTCCGTTGATCTTCAGTCGGGTGATCGAGTACCCGCTGATGCTGGTGTTGGCTTGCATGCTGCGGCCGCGCTCGACCTCCAGCACTGATGGTCCTGGTGCCCGCCGGCTCGATGTTTTTCTGCCCCTGGCCATGGGCCTCATCACCTGCGGGATCGTTCGGGCCGGTCAAGCCCTGGACGCACTGGACAACCCCGTGATCCGGCTCCTGGTGTTCCTGGCCCCGGCGGTGATCTGTTTCATCTTCCGAAAACGGCCGCTCCGATTCGGTCTGGGCTTCGGGGCGTTCTTGATCGCGACCGGCTACTTTACGGGCTTGCAGACTGGTACCACCCTGCACGTGGAGCGAAACTTCTTCGGGGTCAAACGCATCCAGATAGATGCTCAGGGGACCTTGCGCGAACTGGTACATGGCGGCACGACCCACGGCAAGCAGAGCATCGACCCGGCCCGCAGCCGGGAGCCTCTGGCCTATTACCATCGGACCGGGCCGGTCGGTGACGTGTTTGAGGCCCTGGGCGGCTGGGACTCCGACGCCCCGGTGGCGGTCATCGGGCTGGGCGTCGGCACGATGGCGGCCTACGCCGAGCCAGGCCAGCAGTTCACCTTCTACGAGATCGACCCCGCGGTGGCCCGCCTGGCGAGCAACCCGGAGTATTTCACCTATCTGACGGAGTGCCGCGGCGAGTACGAGATCGTTCTCGGAGACGGGCGTCAGACCATGGCCCGGGCCCCCGATCACGCCTACGGACTCATCATCCTCGATGCCTTCAGTTCAGATGCCATTCCGATTCACCTGCTCTCTCGGGAGGCTCTCAAACTCTATCTCTCGAAACTCGCCGGCGACGGGTTCATGGCGTTTCACGTCTCCAGCAGGTATCTGGACCTTGCCCCGGTGCTGGCTGACCTGGCCGCCGATGCCGGTCTGATCTGTCTGGTCCGGGCCGACCTCAAGGTCAGCCTCCAGGAGCGAGAGGCCGGCAAGTTTCCATCCTGCTACGTGGTGATGGCCCGCCAGGTCGGACCCGTCGCCGGCCTGATTGACGATCCCAACTGGGAAGCCGTCGAAGGAGATCCGGATACACCGGTGTGGACGGATCAGTACTGCAATGTCCTCGGCGTGTTCCGGTGGCGTTGATCGCGGTCGGGACTTCAACAATATGGCGACCTGGCTTGGCCGGCCCCCCAGCGCCGACTCGGTGTTCGCGGTGAGCACCGCCGATCAGCTGCCGCCCCACTAACATTGCTTCTACATCCAACGCCAGGCGTGGGCGGGAGTCCTTTAGGCGACGTGGTTTTCCAACCGAGCTGATCTGCGTATAATCGTGCCATGCGCTACGAAGGAAGTGTCTATCGCCCGCCCAGCGAGGCGAACTCCTACCTCCTCCAGGCCACCATTGGTTGCTCGTGGAATCACTGCACCTACTGTGCCACCTACCAAGGCAAGCAGTTCCGGGTGCGTCCCCTGGCCGAGACGCTGGAGGATATCGCCATGGCCGGTCGCTCTTTTGGGGCCGGCGTTCGCAAGGTATTTGTCATGGACGGCGATGCGCTGGCGATGGAAGTCGAACAGTGGGAGCCAATCCTCCAAGCGCTCAGCGCTACCTTTCCAAACCTGCGCCGGGTGAGCTGCTACGCGACGGCCCTGAACCTGCTGGCCAAGTCCCCGCAGGAGTTGAGGCGCTTGTGCGAGCTGGGGCTGAAGCTGCTCTATATCGGCCCGGAGTCGGGGGACGATGTAACGCTGAAACGCATTGCCAAAGGGTCCAGTTCGGCTGATCATGTCGCGGCGGCGGCCAAGGCCCGTCAGGCCGGCATGAAGCAATCGCTCATCTTCCTGCTCGGGGCGGGCGGCGCCGAGCGCAGCGTCGAGCACGCCAGCGCTTCGGCCCGACTGGCCACCGCCATGGATCCCGAGTTCCTGTCGGCCCTGACTCTGATGCTTATCCCGGCTACTCCGATTCACCGGCTGGCCGAGAGCGGGGGCTTCGAGTTGCCGAGCGTGGAGGGCCTGTTGGGTGAGCTGCGCATCATAATCGCGGAGGCGAATCCCAGGGCCGCCATATTCCGCTGCAACCATGCCTCTAACTATGTCCCTATTGAGGGGCGACTACCGCGCGATCGTGACGCCATGCTGCGGACGATTGACGGGGCTCTCTCCGGGGAGGTGCCTATCCGGGCGGAATGGTCGCGGGGGCTCTAGGGCTTGACCCGAAGCCGGCTTGGGGTGAGGCTCAAGGTAGGCACCGACCGGGGCGCGGCCGAACAACGCCGGGATACGACTACCTGCCTTGGCCAGCGATCACCGCCGGCTGCCGGGACTTCCCTCAAGGCTTCTCTTCCGGCGGGGGTTCAAGCACTTGGTCCTCTTGGGCATCGTAAAGCTCCCAGTTCAGCCCCTGGGCAATTCGTTGGGCTATTGCTATGCAAGAATCCAGGCCGTCCGCGGATCCGGCCGGGATGTGGAAGTTGATGCAGTTGACTTCGGGCGCAGGACTGCCAGCTTCCTCGAGGATGTCTCCTTCATCGCTGACCAAACATACATCAATCTCCATGTGGATGGACCCACCTTGCTCCAGGAGGAAACCGGCGGGGCCGTTCGGTTTGACGTAGGGTATATCCCGCATAATCTCGTGTACTGCTTGCCGCACCAGCTTGCTCGAGTAGTTCCCATCGTTTCTGGCCGCCAGATCGTAGCTCATTGTATTCCTCTCGTCGGAGTTTCCCTGTAAACCGGAACCTCTCACTTGCCGTACTTTCGATCAGCAGCCATCGCCGCCACACTGGCGGCCCCGCCGCCCCGGTCTCCCTGGCCGGCCGCTGGTCAGGCAAGACTCTGCTCCTCGAACTCCAGCGTGGCTTCCTCCGGGGCTTGCTCGAAGGTGACGGATGGCAGATCAGGACCGTCGATAACGATGGCGTCTGGTCTAACATAGCGGATCGTGTAATGGGAATCTCGGCCGAACCGCGGGTGGTCCTTGCGTTCTGAGGCCATGATCAACATCTGGAGTTTCGTCCGTAGTGCAGACCAATGGCCAAACTCGCGCTGGGCCCCATCCGGAGATTCGAGCAGTTGCTTGTATGTCCCCTCGTGAGGACCACCCTCGAACTGGAGCGTAACCTTGGTGCCCTTGACCTCGGCGACCCAAACACCGAGGGGGCTCTGCTTGTCCAGCCAACGCTGGTGCTTCAGAGTCGCCACCGACAGCAGCAGGAAGAGAACAACCCCGATCCCAATTGCCCAGATCATCGTGTTCGCCTCACTGGCCTTCGACAGACCCGACTTCTGCCGGAGGACCTGCCCCGAGCGACGCCAGGGCGTAGCAGGCGTCGCGGCGTATGGGGTTCCGTGTCATGGCGCCCCATTCTACATGCTGGTCGCCTTTTTGACATCACTCCGGGAGGAATGTACAATGGCGTCTCGGGCTTATTGAACACAAGTCTCTTGTGGAGAGGAATGAAGATGTTTCCACGTACCATTGTAATGGGATTGGCTGTTGTGATTGGGGTGACCGGGGTGACGCTGGCCCAGGTTTCGCCGGGCGACATGAACTGCGACGGAGAGGAGAATGGCCTCGACATCCCTCTGTTCGTTGATTGCATCCTCAACGGCAACTGCGATCATTGCCCCATGGTGATGGAGACGGTCACCGTTGGCAATCCGGGCAACACCGGGGAGAATTCCGGCGAGAGCCAGCCAGGCGGATACGGCCCGGACCGCATCTGCGGAGCGGTGGCGTACACGTACAACATCGGCAAGTACGAGGTAACGGCGGGGCAGTACACCGAGTTCCTCAACGCC
>CAZFMS010000090.1:0-13934 GCA_964520125.1 uncultured Planctomycetaceae bacterium | reverse complement strand
GTGGATGCGCCAACAGCAGCAGAATGGCATTCGTGTCTATTGCGTGTTGGAAAGCCAACTGTCACTCGATCCAGCCCTGATCAAGGATTTTGGAATCTATGGTTCGTACGCTGTGGGATATCAATTCACCGACGACAACTGCAAGACAGAACGATTCCTGCTTCATTTCGATAAGCAAAGGGTCGACATCGCCAATGGTCACTGGGAGCAATTGATGCTGTACTCTAGAGCGTTGGGTGACATGTCCGAAAGCTCGCCCGAGCCGCCAAGGCGAACCCTTCGGGTGGCATCTGACGTCGAATCATCTGACGATTCCGCTGAAGCATGATTCATGGGAGTGTGTGCGATGCCTGCAAGAAAGCCCGACGGCAACTTCAACGATGCCTACCTTGGCCGCCTATGTCCGGAAGCCAAGCAAGCTGGCATTGCGTTCATCGAGTTGGAGGACGAAGCGCCCGAGTGGGTTGGCGTCTTTCTTCGAGATGGCGCCGCTTTCCTGCCTGATGCGCTAATGCGCCGGGCAAAGCTCCAGGTGCTGAAGCGCTGGCGCGGAACCGCCTCTCTGCGGGCGCTGATTCGCAACGTTACTGGTAGCCCGGGCGATAGCGTTGTGGTCTGTGCGTCCGACTCGATGGCCCTCATGCACCTATCTGCACGCGCGTTGTTCCATCAAGGACGCCGTCTTGTGGCGGTGACTAACGCGGAGCACACGGGTTGGTGGGAACACCTAGATGAAGTGGCACTCGTCCATGAAGGCGCACGTACGCAGGTTATCCCGATCAGCGATCTCGCTGAATCGCCGACTACCTCCGTTTCCGACGTAGTGGACCGAGTTGTGAGCGCATTTGCTGGGATGAAGGCTCAGGGATTATTCATATCCCAGGTTACGCAACGAGCCGGGCTGAAGATCCCGGTAGCCCAGATCATTAAGGAGATTCGCAGCTTCGAACGGGAAGCGTTCATTGTCGTCGATCAGATCCAAGGATTCGGTCGGTCGCCCGCCAAGATTGGTGGTTTTGACTGCGATATCGGGATCGCGACAGTCAACAAGCACATCGGAGGTCTTCGGAGCTTTTCGTTTGCCGTATGTCCGCGCATCCGAAAGTCAGCCCCCTGGGTCGGGGGGATGGCCGCTGAGATGTATAATGACCCGGTATACGGCTTCATGAGTCCGACCGGAAGCTGCCGAAACTCTTCGACGACATCTTTTACGGCGATGGTTGCTGCGCAAGCGGCGCTACACGCATACGTCCAGGATGGCCCATACGCGCGATTCCAGCGGGTGTCAAGGGTCGCCGACGAGTTCTTGCGTAGACTTCCTTCTAACTGGAAGGTCTGCTGTGCGTCGGACTTGGCCCTCCGGAGCGGGATCATTCTCGTGCAGTCCACCGAACCGGGGCTTCAATGCTGCGATGCAGCCGAGGTTGAGCAACTGTTCGCCCGCGCAGGCATCAATATCACTGCATATCCGGGCGGGTATCTGCGGGTGACCCTAAGCCATTACCAAACCGATGACGGGCTTGAATACTTTTTTAGCCAAATGCGCAACGCCGGGTAGCCGTTCACCGTCCGCTCCACAGGGATCGAGGCTTCTTTCTCATCATCTGCCTGCTGACCGCCCTGGTCGTGCTTCCTGGTGTGCTCCTCGTCGAATACGCCAATCCTTCAGGGACGAACACGGACTCCGAGGGAAGCTACTGCTTCGTTGTTGCCGCCGGCTGTCTGTTGGGCCCGATCATCCTCGCCGGGCTGATCACCATGGGCACCGCGATCATTGGGCGGCGCGAGGTGCGTCCAACCGCCATAACCGTCTTTCTGGCCCTGGCTAAAGGGCTGATCCTGACGGTGGCGTTCGTGGTGTTCTGCCCTGTTTGCATGGTCGCTATTGTGGCTGTGGTCGGCAATATCGACGACTTGTCCGGCATTGTAGAACCGCTGATGGCTCTGCTTCTATTCGCCCTGGCCCCGGGATGCCTAATCATCTCCGGCACCCTGTCCCTGACGGCCGCCATCCGCCATACCCGCCGGGCCAACGCATAGCACGCTCCAATGTCCTAACATCTTGCCCCTTCGGCGTTTCGACTTTTTGATTTTTGGCGTTTCGACTTTTCCGTTACGATGCCGCCATGCTGCGGGCGATCATCTTCGACTTCGACGGGGTCATCTGCGACACCGAGCCGCTGCACTATCGGGCATTTGCCCAGGTGCTGGCGACCATTCCCGTGCCGCTCTCGGAGGAAGAGTACTTCGCGCATTACGCCGGGCTCAATGATCGGGCCCTATTGGCGGCGATTCTCGACCATGCCGGGCACCGTTTGAGCGACGCAGATATGGACCGGCTGCTGCGGGCCAAGGACGAGGCCTACTTCTCGACCATTGCCGGAGGGGTGCCCCGTCTGCCGGGGGTGGACGAGTTTGTCCCCCGCGTCGCCGGGCGCTGGCCGCTGGCTATCTGCAGCGGGGCCCGCCGGGTGGAGATCGAGACCATTCTGCGCGGCGCCGACCTGCTGCGGTATTTTCCGGTCATCGTCTCGGTCGACGAGGTGCCCGTGTCGAAGCCCGATCCCACCGGTTACCTGACGGCGGCCCGGCGTCTGGGAGAGACCGTGACCGACTTGAGGCCGCAGGACTGCCTGGTTATCGAGGACAGCCCCCACGGAATCGCCGCGGCCCGGGCCGCCGGGATGTCAGTCCTGGCCCTGCAGGGCCGGTCGGATCCCCTTCGCCTACGCATGGCCGACGCCGCGGTCCCGGACTTGCGGTCCATCACCGACGATCAGCTCGCCGCGTTGGTCGGCTGAGCAACCGCGGGCGTTCGGCGCCCGCTCACTCTTCCGCCGGTTCCTCGGCGACCTGCTGCCGTGAGATCGGCTCCAGGCCCAGCTTCTGGCAAATCCGGGCATACGAGCCGGGGCGCATCCGGCCGCCGATATCGTGGGCAGAGCGTCGCAAGATCTCCAGGTAGCTGAAAGGTATCTTCATGCGCTGGGAGACCATGGTGCTCTCGTAGAGGTCATAGACTTCCTTGGCCCGTTGGAAGTAACGCCCGGCCATCTCATCCTCGTCGTAGGCGTACTGATAGAGGCCGCGCTTGATGAGGGCGTGCACCCGGGCCAGGGCGGTGCGCAGGTCGAGATTCTCCCGATCGAACATGAACTGCAGGGCCAAGAAGCCGTCCAGGCCCCGGGCATACATGGGATCGGGGAAGTTCTCTTTCAGGAAGTCGAACATCTTCCGGGCTTCCTCTTGGCGGCCCAGTTCGTGGTAACGAATGGCCGCCGAGCGGGCAAAACCCACGAATCCGGTGACGAAGTTCGTCGAGACCGGGCCCTTCTGTTTCTCCAGTTTCAGATACTCCCGGGAGTCGCGTTGAAAGGCGTCGAACAGCATCGGTATGACCCGCAAGTCCGGCGAGAGCAGGGGCGGCTCTCCCAGATTGGCTTCGGTGCTCATGGCCATCCGACCGCGATGGAACATCTTCTGCAGGCAGTAGAACTCGATGCGATTGGTGTTCAGGCGGTGAACGTCAACGGCCTGTTGCCGATCGGATCCCTTTTCCAGACCCATGTTGGCCCAGTACAGGGCGTGCGCTTCCGGCAGACGAAAATCGAGGGTGACGCCGAAGCCGTCCTGAAGCTGCACCAAGCGCTGCGGATCGAGCTTCACCTCGTCTCTCAGTCGATAGGCCCGCCAGAATCTCTCCAACGCGACCCCGGCCGCATCGTAGTCCGGGTCGGACATCAACTGCTTCAGCTCGTCCAGCCTGGTCTGCTCCTGGCCCGCCGCGGCATTGGGAACCTGCCCGGTCCCGTCCCTCAGGGCGGCCAGCAGACCGAGGAAAGCCCCGTCCTTGCCGGCCTCGAAGCCGAAGCCCTTAAGCCCGGCGACGAAGTCGGCGACCCCATCGTCCTCCAGAAGCTCCGGATAGCTCAACGGGGCCTCGGCCAGGGACCGGTAGTCGTAGTCGCGATAGAAGTCCCCGCGGACCCGGCCCGGTTGGACGAAGCCCTCGGGAGGCCGGCCCAGAATGTCCTCCATCTGGAGGGCAAACTGCAGCTTGTAGTAGTAGTGCCACTCGTCCATGAAGTCGCCGACCTTGTGGAACAGGATCCAGGCCAGCTCCTTGTAGAGCTGCGTGTTGTTGGGATTCAGCGGGATGGCCTTGTCCCGCAGAAGCTCGTAGCCGTTGCGGACCCAGCGCCACCGTTCTTCAGGCGTCTTCAGGGTCACGGCGATGTTGTAGGACATGTTCCAGGCCTGGAAGGCCCAGACGCTGGCGAATCTGGGCTGCAACTCGCAGATCATCTGCGAGAGCTGATAGGCGTCGAAATAGAGGCCCTCATCCTTCAGCTTCATGGCCCGCATCCACAGGTAGTCCACCAGGGGGGCCCGGCCCACGGCCAGCAACGGGCCCAGCAGCACCGAAGGCCGCACCGTATCCGGCAAGGGCGGGAGGATCAGCCCGTACTCCTCGCGCCGGGCGTTCAGGGGGCCGGCCCTGGAGAAGGCGGCCCCGAGGAAGACGCCGGCCAATAGCACCAGAAGCCATTTTCTCGTTGAAGGACGCACGGCAAACCTGCCCATCGAAAACCGTCAACCAGCAATCGTCAAACGCTAATCACACAGTCACACAATCACCGCCGCCAGCTCCCGACGTCGAAAGACCAACACGGCAACCAGCATGACCAACCCGCTCTTGACCAGGGCGAACTTCCAGAAGTTCTCCCACAACGTCGGCCAGCCAACCACCCGGCCTTCGCGGAGGCGGGCGACGGGATCACAATCACCGATCGCCAGGACCCAGCCGATTACGTCCACCGTTCCCCGGCGCAATTCAAACCGGAAGTCCTGAAGATACGGTGGGGCATACTCTTCGGTCACCGCCAGGGCTTCGGACACGAAGCCCATCGAGCTGCTGATGATGTACATGGTGATGACGATCAAGGATCCGACGGGAAAGCTGAGAAACGTGGACGCCCATACTCCGAACGACGTCAGGCAGGCCAGCGGGATGAGCATGGCCAGGAAGACCTGGAGGAAGTTCAACTCGAACGAGCCGACCCGATACAAGACTTCCAAGCCGCTGGGTAGATCGAAGACCGCCGGAACCACGCGCGGATCGATGTTGGCGAAGCGCACCTGAATAGTGCCATCGTCCTCGACGCAGTTGACCGGAATCTCAAACTCGACAAAAGACCCGACGGCGTAGGCGTCGGTAATGGTGAAGAAGGTGGGCTTGGTCGGATCACCAATACCCCAGGCACACAACATGGTGTCGTCTTCCAGGGTCCCGATTCCCGGAAAGGGAGTCGCCAGGAGCTGACCGGCCCCGTGCACCTTGAAGCGCACGCTCATGACGAAGTCGGGGTCCTTTTGGGGGACGGGTCCCTCGAGCATCCACGGGTCATGTTCCATGCCCGGCGGCACCGTGCAATAGTCCCCCACCAGGTCGCCCTCGATCTGATCGCGGATCTGACGTTCGTTCCAGTTCTCCGGCAGGCGGTTTTCTTTCAGGAGGTGTTCATATCGTCGGTCAATCTCCTCCGTCAAATCCGGGATCTCCGGGCTGACTGCGGCCCGGGCCACCAACACTTGCCGGCGCAGCTCGTCGAACCGCCGAAGGTCGACCCGCGTCGCTTCCGGCAGCCGCAGGAGCACTTCCACGACTTCCTGCGAAGATTGGCCCAGGGCTCGGGCCATGGCGTGAACGATCGGACTCTCCCGCCCCTCCTTGCCCACCCCCTTGACCTGGTCCAACGCCGCGACGGCCTTGTCCGCCTGCCCGGGCGTCAGGCCGCCGGAGGTCTCCAGTTCGTGCCTCAGGTGGGTCTGGAAACTCCGCATGGTGGCCTTGGTGCCGACGTAAGTAGCGAGGCCGGCGATCATCAGCAGGAGGACGTTCAGGGACATGATCCCCAGCCATTTACCGGCCAGGATCTGCCAGCGCGGTATCGGCTTGGAGACGATGGCGTAGATCTGCTGACTGGCCACCTCCGCCGCCAGAGAGCGGCAGGAAAAGAAGATGGTCAACAAGGCCAGTACGAAGCCGGTAAAGCCCAGGGCGTAGGTGGTGAACATCTGCACCTGGCCCTTGATGGTGCCGTCACCCTCGGCCGTCAGCCAGAAGATCGGGATGCCCACTAGAATCAGCAGGGCAAAGCCGGAGGCCACCTTGGCCCGGAGCCCTTCGGCCAGCGTGGTCCGGGCTACTGCCCGAATGCGGCCGGATGCCCCGCGCAGCTCCCAGCCCCCGATCTCCCCGGCCTGTCGTCCAAAAGCCCGTCGGAGCACGTAGACGAGCGTCAAGAGGCCCATCAGGCACCCGAAGGCAAACATGACCATGAAGAAGTTGTGGGTCTCTATCATGCACTCTGCCTACGCCTTGCGGGTCAATCCCCGAATCCGCAGTCGCCTACCGTCAATCGTCAGGTTGCTCCGCGGATTCGTTCTCCATGAGCCGATCGAGCACTGACCGGTCGGCCTCGGGCGAGGCGGCGGGAGACTCGGACGGCTCATCGGCCCCCGGCTCCTGGTCGGTGGGCTCAGCAGGCACCGGCGCGGCACCGGCGGTCAGCTCGGATATCACGTCTTGACGCGGCGGGGAGGTTACTTCCGTAGACCCGGCCGGCTCCGGAGACTCGGGCTCAGCCTGCGGCCGCCGGGCGGCCCGGACCAAGGACTCGACCAGGGACACGGGCCTCTCACCAGCTTTCTCTCCCACCAGAAACTCGGAAACGCCGACGGTCGATTCCGCCCCGCTGGTTTGCAGCCTCTCGCGTTGGGCCTGGCCCACAACTCGGAGAAACAGCTCCTCGAGTCGATCCGTCGGGTGATCCACGGCAATGACGTCGCTGCCGGCCTGGGCCACGATCTGGCGTATCCGGTCGATGGTCTCTTCATTGAGTTCGCCGGTGGTGATCTGGGTGATGTCCCGCCGCTCCAGCAGTTCATCGACCCGGCCCACGGCCTGCCGGCGCCCCCCATACAGAATCGCCACCCGATCGCACACGTCCTCGACGTCCGCCAACAGGTGACTGCACAGCAGCACGGTCTTGCCGCGCCGGCCCAGTGCTCTGATGACGTCCTTGATCTGGCGGGCCCCCACGGGATCCAACCCGGTAGTCGGCTCGTCGAGGATCAGCAAGTCCGGATCGTTGATCAGGGCCTGGGCCAGACCGATCCGGCGGGCCATCCCCTTGGAGTAGGTCCCCACGGGGCGTCGCCCGGCCCGCTTGAGCCCCACCATCTCGATCAGTTGATCGGTTCGCCGATTCCTCTCATGTCGGTCCAGCCGGAAGAGGCGGCCGTAATAATCCAGCGTCTCGTAGGCGTTCAGGTAGCGGTAGAGGTAGGATTCCTCGGGCATGAAGCCGATGCGCGATTTGACGCCGGTGTCCGTCGGCGGCTGATTGAACACCCGGGCCGCTCCCGAGGTCGGATAGAGCAACCCCAGCAACATCTTGACCGTGGTGGTCTTGCCCGAGCCGTTGGGGCCCAGCAGGCCGAACACCTCGCCCGGGCGGATCTCCAGCTCCAGGCTGTCGACCGCCAGGACCTTGTCGCGCCCCCAGAAATCCTGAAAGACCTTGGTCAGCGACAGGCACTCGACGACGGGTTGCAATGAATGGCCGTTGCTCATTTCAAGACGGGTGTCGCTCTCTAAACACCATCACCCCCACTCAATTTTCCTCTTTTTGCGTATCGCCCATCTGCCTGCCGCCGCGCGGAATCAACAGCCTGATTTCCTTGTGGTTCGAGGGAATGTACAGCTTGGCCACCTGTTCACTGTTCAGCGCCTGGGCGTAGGTTTCATCCAGCAGGCGAGACATGAAAACCCCCGGGTTTCGCAGATACTCCGGACGCACTGCCGTGAAGCGGGCGTAATCACCAGCCGCCTCCTTGATCACCGCGTCTCGGGCGATAGCGGCATCCTGGAGAATGGCCCGGACATTCCCCGTGGCTACCGTGGCGAGCAGCTCTTCGGCCAGGCGGCGCTGCTCCTCCAGGGCCTGGCCGAGACGCTCGACCTCAGCCGCCTGGTGCTCGCTTCCGCCGGGCCCCGATTCCGCTTCCGAGAGGGCCAACATCAGCTCGAACTCCCGCTCTATCGCCGACGCCATCCGCTCGTATTCCGGGCCGGCGGTGTTGACCAGCAGTTCCTGGGCCTGCGATCGGGCCTTGGTGATGGTGCCCGACTTCTGGGACTCCGCGGCCTGCACCTGGTCGAACACCTGCTGGGTCTGACGCGGCGGCATGATCGCCTCCATGCCCTCCGCCTTGGGGGCGATGATCGCCGAATTGGGGTCCACGGAGATCCCCAACGAGGCCCCCGCCTCCTCGAGCCCCTTCAGCTTCTCCTTGAGGCGAAACCCCACTGCAAACAGAAACGCGTCTTGATCCTCACCGCGGACGGCCAACGCCTCCCGCCGGGCCGCCGTCTCGATCACCGCGTCGCGGGCCAGATCGACCAAAACCCCATACTCCGGGTACCGCCGGTAGGCACTGGAGCGCACGTCGGCCGCCGGGTCCGGCATGGGATACACGTTGGTCAGATACGCGATTGGATCGGTGATGTGATATTTCACCGCCAGAGAGGCGTGCAGGATGTTCACGTCACCGGTGATCAGATAGTCATCCCGGACCGGGCTCAAGTTGTCGGACTTGTAGCCCTTGATCCCCGAGGTCTTCTCCGCGTCGCTCAACTGGAACAGGAACGCCACCTGCACCTGCCGCTCGCTGGTGGGGATGGTCACCCAGCGCTCGAACGGATAGGGCCAGGACCAGTGCCAGCCGGGAGCCAAGACGGAACTATCCGCCCCGCCGCCGGCCCCGGTGATGCGACCATAGCGCAGCACCAGACCTACCTCACCTTGCTCTACTCTGAAGGCCCCGCTGAGCAGGTACAGCCCCAAGAGCACCAGCATCAGCAGCTTGAGGATGCGAAAGCTCTTTCGCAGGGCGTCGGCCAGCGACTGGTTGGCAGGGTCCAGTTCTTCTTTGAGAACCTGCAGGCCGGAGGCTGGGGCCACGGGGTAGGGATGCAATTCTTCGACGGTCATGCCAACTTATTCTCCATGATCCCCAGGGCGTACGGACGCGGCGCCGTCCGCGATATCCACCGGATCCGCCTCGCCCGGTTGCTCTCGCCCGTGGGGGGCTCGGGCGCCGCCGGCGGCATCCCCGGAGGCATCTCGAGCCTCACTCCCGGCCGGCTCAGCGGCCTTCTGCTTGAGCAAGTCGAAAGGCACGAAGTCGTCCGCGTCCATCACCAGGGTGATCTGTCCGGACTCGAAGATCTTGCGCACCGTCTCCAGTTTCTTGAGAAAGCCGCTCAGCTCGCGATTCTCGGCGAACACCTTGTAGTACTTGGCCGCCTCCGCGTCACCCTGACCTTCGATCGCCTTCGCATAGGCCTCGGCCCGGGCCAGGATCTTCTTGGATACCTCCTGGGCGTCGGCCCGTATCTTCTTGGCCTCGGCCTCGCCCTCGGCGGTCAATTGCTTGATGGTCTTCTGACGGTCTTCCTTCATGCGGGTGAAGACCTCTTTGGTGACCGACTCGGGAATGCCCAGCCGCTTGATCCCCACGCCGACGATGTCGATGCCGTAGGACTCCGAGGCAAAGCCCTTGATTCCCGCGAGGAAGGCCTGCTCGATCTCGGCGAACTTCATCTCCTCCTCTCGGACGTTCACCAGGTGGCTCAACGGATGGGTCCTCAACACCACCGAGACCTGATTCTCCAGGAGGTCCTGGATCTTGGAGGCCGCCGACCCTTCCCGGCCGACCGCCTCCAGGAACTTCTCCGCGTCGGCGATTCGCCAGGTGGCGTAGGCGGTCAGGACCACCGTCTTCTGGTCCTGGGTGCCCAACTGCCGGAACTCCGTCTCGAAGGTCCGCAGCCGGGAATCGTAGCGATGGACCCGATCGATCGGCCAGGGGGCCTTGAAATGAAGCCCCGCCTCCTCCGAGCCGATCACCTGCCTGATCTTGTCGAACCGGGTGACCACCGCCGTCTCGGTGAAGCGCACCTGGAAAGCGCACATCATGAACAGGATGACCACCACCACCAGCAAGGCCACTATCATCGTAGGAATGTTCTTAGACATCTGTTCGGTTCCTATTGCAATCCGTTCGTAAACCGCCGTCGCAAGAGGGCGGCGCTATTGTCCCGTGGCGGCTTCCTGGGCGCTCAACTCCGCACCCATCAAATCAATCTCTTGCGGCGGTTTCAGGTCCACCACGGTGATCACCCTTTCTGGCTCTTCCAGCACTACGACGTACTTCCGCACGTTTTGCAGACCTTCCGCCACCGTCCTCAAATACAATCGCAGCAGATAGGTGTATGGAGCCGCCCGGTAGGCCGCCAACTGTATCGCATACCGCTCGGACGCGGACTTCTCCCCGAACACCCGCCCCAGGGTCCGCATCTCCGCCTGGGCCGCCATCTCACGGGCCCACCCGCCGGCCTCGGTTCTCAGGATCCTGGCCACCTCGGCGGTATACCGCCCCAACTCCGCCGAGTCGGACGCCCGGGCCTCGTCCTCTCGCAGAATCGCCTCGTACAGTATCTCCCACCCGCTGCCCGCGCTGGCTACCCGGATCTGTGCGGCATCGCCCTGGGCCTGTTTGATCTTGGCCTCCCGCTTCTCGATGGCCCCGACCACCTCCTCGTAGGCCTTGGCTACATCATCGTCCGCCGGGGGGTGCACCCCGCCGATACCCACGTAGACAATCTCAACGCCCATTCCGCGCCCGTCGAGGCCCGAGGAGTCGCAGGCCGCCTGAATTCGCTCCTGCAGCGTCGCCGAGGCCTCGATGCCCCCCTCCCCCAACAGATCGAGGATGTCCGCCTGGGCCGCATATCGGGTTAATTCCCGATAGGCGATCGACTCGATGATCTCCGCGACGTCCGCGGATTGGCGATGAAAGCGAATGACCTGCTGGTCCGCGGATTTGACACGCCACTGCACCGGCATGTTCACGCTCAGCAGATTCACCGGCACCTTGGTGTCCGCCGACGCCGCCCGGTCGGCCACCAGTAACTTGTATTCCTTCTTGTAGTGCTGCTTGGTCCAGAGGACCGGCAATCCCAATAGCTCTTCTTCCTGTTTCTTCCGGTCCTCCTTTTCGTGACCCAGCTCCAGGCGTCGAATCCGTTGCACCGGGATCACCGTTGCCCGATCAACCGGCCAGCACCAGGTCAGATGGATGCCCGGCTTGGCCGTCTCCGCCTCCGGCCGACCCCAGTGCTCGATCACCGCCTGATGACCAGGGGGCACCACCACGAGGCAGGTCAAGGCCAGGATGACCAGGATCTGGAACACCAACAGGAGTGGCAGCTTCTGCCCCAGCAGCTTGTAGAACCAGGTCTCGCTGACCTTGAAGCCGAACTGGTAGTCGATCTTGTCGGCCACGCTCTGCAGGATGTCGCCGGGCTCGCTGAACATCCCCAGCAGCCGGCTGTCGTAGAAGGGCAGCTGCCGCTGGCCCGGCACGCGCGGCCGATAGAAGTCCAGAATGAAATTGATCAACGTCTCGCAGGCCAGGACCATCAGCAGGATGGCCACCCCGCGAGCCACCCAAATCTCCACCTGCCCCACGCCGTTGCTGGCAAACAACAGGGAGATGCAGGCCGCCAGGCACACCGCGCTGGAGCCGAAGGTGAAGTTCCCACCGGCGCCGATCAGCCCCCAGCCCTTCAGCCGGCTCATGCCCAGGGCGTAGCGCGAGTACATGAAACAAACAAAGGCGATCGCCCCGCAAAAGACCGCCAGCCTCATCGGCTCCAGGATCGGCCCGCTGCCGGCGTCCGCGATCGGCGGAAACTGCCACCTCCAAGGCATGATGGAGATGCCGGCGATCAGGTGATACGCGGCGATGAGCAGCGCGATCGTCGGCACCAGAAAACGCTCGATGGACCGCAGCCGCCGGCCCATGGCCAGCCGCTCCATTTGTCCGAGGTCCTCCTCGTCGAAGATGGTCTCCGCCCCGCCGAGCTTCTCCTTCCGCTGACGCTCGAGTTCAGCGACTTCCAAACGCTCCTCGGCGACCAGACGCTTCTGATGAAGCTGGATCAGGGTCAGCAGCCAGATCCCCGCGGCCCCGAAGGTCTGGAACGCAGCCACCCACACCGCACTGGAGCTGCTCTCACTGGCGATGGCCAGAATCGCCAGGATCAGCCCGCCGATCACACACAGGACCAGCCCCAGCCACCCGACCAATTCGCCTCGACGATCAATACCACTCATGCGAGATTCTCATTAGCACCCGCCACGCCGGGGATCCTGCCGGTCGCGGCATCCCAACGCTGCGTCCCATTCCGCGGAACTATACCGGGAAGCTCGCCCGGCCGCCCCCACTTCCCGCCGCCGGGCAACTCGGCGGACCTCACCGCCCCGCCGGCACCGTCACGGCGACCGCCCCGGCTCGGCCCTGATTGTAAGAATCCGATGCCCCATGCCAAGTGCTCCACCGGCAGCCGGGGGACATTCACCGGCTATTAACGCCGCGCGGCATTCCTGGCACCCCACCCTGATCAGTCCACGCGGCCTCGATCACGACCCACCAGGGCCTTGACCGGGTCCAACATGTGCCGTACACAGGGTCTCCATTCCGGCCTGGTTCTTCGCCTTGGGAGTGGTGGTTGCCGGAATCTCCAAACATCCCCGGCGAGCCCTCGTACCCAATCGGAGAACCAACGCAGGCCGGAACCAGGATCGTCCGGTAACCACACAGCCCGAGCCCCCCATGAGCCGATTGCTGGCCATATCCAAGAATACCTACCTCCAGGCCGTCCGGCAGCCGCTGTATGGCATCATTGTCCTGGTCACCCTGGGGTCCATCGCCTTGGCCCCTTCCATCACCGGCTGGACCCTCGACGACGACAACAAGATGCTCCGCGACATCGGGTTGTCTACGCTCCTCATCCAGGGTTTGTTCCTCGCCTGCTTCGCCGCTTTCAGCGTTCTCAGTGCTGAAATCGACGACAAGACGGTCCTCACCGTCGCCGCCAAGCCCATCAGCCGCCCGGCCTTCATCCTGGGCAAGTACCTGGGGCTCCTGGGAGCCTTGACCACCGCCCACTACCTGGCCGGGATCGCCTTCTTCATGACCCTGCGGCACGGCGTCCTGCAGACTGCGGCGGACACCTCGGATCTGACCGTGCTCATCCTGGGTCCCGGGGTCATGCTGCTGGTGCTGATGGCCGCCGCCATCCTGAACTACGTCCACGACTGGCGCTTCCTCCCCACGGTCATCACCTTGACCCTCCCGTGCCTCACCCTCAGCACCGCCGTGCTCCTCCTGGTGGACCGCGATTGGGAGCTGCAGACCTATGAGGTCATCCAGTCGATGGACCATCTTCCGCCGGAAGTTGCGGAAAGCGATAAGTTCAAGGGCCTTATCGAGTTCCGGCCCCTGGAAGGGGAAAGCAGCCTGGCCGGGCATCGCGGTCTGCTGGTCCGCAAGATCTGGAAAGGCCCAATCAATGAGGCCGACCACGAGTATCTCCGGGGCCTGAGCGATTCGATCCAGTGGAAGAAGGACGTGAACTACCTGGTGCAGGAAGCCCGAAACCTCCAGGGGGTGGAGATCTTCAAGGCCGGGGTGCTGATTTGGGTCGCCGTGGCCCTGCTGGCCAGCGTGGCCCTGGCCGCCTCCACCAGGTTGGGCATACTCTCCACGTTCTTGATCTGCCTCATCGCCCTCTCGGCCGGGCTGTCCGCCGACCAACTGGTCAAGCCCCTGGCCGAGGGTGGCGCGGCCTGGGCGGACGTGGCCTATCGGCTGATTCCCAACTTCCAGTCCTTCTGGATGGTAGATCCGCTGAGCGAGAATCGGATCATCCCCTGGAGTTACGTCGCCTCGGCGATGGGCTATAGTGCCCTCTATACCGCCGCGATCCTGGCCCTGGGGATGGCCCTGTTCGAGACTAG
>CAZFMS010000089.1:0-14069 GCA_964520125.1 uncultured Planctomycetaceae bacterium | reverse complement strand
GAGGTAACCCTCGGACCGGCCGCCCAGGCCACCACCAGGCCCGCCGAGCCGGCCAGGCCCCTCGCCCCGGGCGAGCTTCCGGCCGGCCGCAACATCATCTTCGAACTAGAGCACGAGGCCGGCGGCGTCATAGAGGTCCGGCTCCATCGGGAAGACGCCCTGGCCATCGACAATTCGGTCAGCGCCCCCGTCGATCCCCCCCGGCGGGTTCGCGTCCTGGTCGTCTGCAGCCGCCGCCGCGTGCGGACCCTCTTGCTCCGGGCCCTGTCCAGCATCGGCGTCGAAGAACTCGACACCCTCGAGCCCCAAGAGTACGAAAACGCCCGCCCTGAAGACCTGACCATCGAGGGCCGATCGGCCTACGACCTGGTAATCCTCGACCGGCACGACACCGACCGCCTCCCCCCGGGCAACTACCTCTTCTTCGGCGGCATCCCCCGGATTGAAGGCCTCGCCGCCGGCGAGATCATCTCCGGCCAGCCCCTGGTCCTCTGGAAAGAGAACCACCCCCTCACCCGCAAGGTCGGCTTCGAGAGCGTCTTCGTCGCCGCCTGGGCCCGGCTGACCCTGCCCGACCACGCCGTGCCCCTGCTCGAGGGCGAAGACTCCGTGGTCATGGCCTTCATCACCGAGCCCGGCCACCGCTACGTCATCTCCGCCTTCGACCTCACCGAGTCGGACTTCCTCTGGGAACCCGCCTACGTGATGTTCCTCCAAAACGCGGTCATGTACCTGGCCGGCGCCAGCCTGACCGACGCCTCCCGCCTCCTCTCCCCCGGCGACACCCTCACCGTCCAGGCCCCCCCCGGCGCCGAGGAGGTCCGCATCGTCCGCCCGGACAGCACCTGGGAGGACCTCGACCTCCACGGCCGCCACACCGCCACCTACGCCCGCACCCGCGACACCGGCATCTACACCGCCAAGTTCGACGACGATGATGAGACCGTCGAGACCTTCGCCGCCAACATCCTCGACCGCACCGAATCCCTGATCACCCCCAACACGAGCTTCACCATCGGCGCCGAGAAGGTCATCTCCGTCGAAGGCGAAACCAAAGTCAACGAACCCCTCTGGCCCTACGCCGCCGCCGCCGCCCTCCTGATCCTCCTCATAGAATGGTGGATCTACAACCGCCGTGTGATGCTATAGAGAATGGTGGATCTACAACCGCCGCGTAATGCTCTGATTCACCCAGCCTCTCCCTGTGGAACAGGCTTTCCAGCCTGTTAAGCCAGTGACCCACGCGGCGACCTCTTCTCAGCCCCTGAAAGGGGCGGCGGAATATAGCCCAGGGTGCAGCGCAGCGCAACCCTGGGTTACCAGCCCCCCACAACCCCAAGCCCCTGAAAGGGGTGAAGGAACAAGGCCCATGGTCGAGCGAAGTGAAACCCCGGGTGTACCTTGCCTGACCGGATATCACCCGGTAAGATGACACAGCACCCGCAGCGAAGCGGGCCCCTGGAGCGAAGCAGCCAGCGCGATGATCAGGACGTAGCCGGTCCTTGTTGGCCTTCGCTCCTGCCGTTGGTTCGCCATCTCAGGTCTGCTGTTGAGCCCTCGGCGGCTCCGGGGTACTGTAGCGGACGTTGGACACGGTCCCTGAGAGTTGGGCTGGTGCCCGTTGAGCGGAGTGGCTAGAATACAGGGTGTGTTGCAGTTGGCTTGGCTCCTATCCGAGAGCGTCAGAGTTCCTCTTGAGTTGCGCTAATCTCTCTGCTGGCGATGACCGATTCAATGTATTCGTCGTAACTAGGACACAGATCGATGGACAGCGAATGCAACGTGAACTTCGGGATCACATGGGAGAGTGCCATTGAACTCCGATCCCGACCGGTCGGGGACTTCGCCCGCGAGATTGCCGGGCTCGTGCCTGGGCTGGATCAGGCAGAACGCGATCAGGAGAGCGGCACTCTCATCCTTTATCAGTTGAAAGGAAGAGAGAAGATTCGGGAGGTGCGGATTGAGAATAACAGCCTCCAGAGTGCTGCGGGTCGGGAGCTTGGGGCAGAGGAACAAGCCGCATTCGTCAGGAGTGTAGCGCAGGCGGCAACGAAACTCCAACTCTCGATGTTCGACGTGAAGCTGGTAGATCTACGGCACATTTATCAGGTCAAGCATTGGGGCAATCACAATGACCTTATCGCTGTCGCGATGTTGGGTGAAAGCCCTTTGCACTCGGTCTTGGCGGCAATCGGCGGCAATCTAATAGGGCTGCGGCTTGGGTTTGTCAAGGAGCCTGCCGACCAGCGAGACCTGAGCATGCTTGTTGAGCTTCAACCGGCAACTGTTCCAAGCGAGGTTCATTCCGGAGACTATGACGGGGACCGGATCAGCATTCTTTGCGGCGTTGCCCGTACTGGCGGATTTGTGCGGGTGCAGTCGTTATCGGAAGTGCTCGATGACTTGGATGGCGTCTGGCGTGGGAGCATGAGAGACGCTATTATCAAATACGTGGACGGCTCGTTGCGTGCATCGGCTGTGTCCACAAACCCGAAAGTCCAGGACTGATTGGGAGCTTGTCCGATGGCGAGCGAGGTGGTCGTCGATTCAGTCAAGTATGCTCTGGCCGCTGAGAGCGCAGCCGCCGATGCAAGCGAACTCAAGCGGCCCAGTGGGTCGCTTATCACGCAAATCATAGACTACATGCCATCGCGGCATCGCCAGGTTGTCTACGAGTACCTCGGTTCAATACTGTTTAATGTCCGGTTCGTTCAGAGCGAGGCCCGGTGGTTGCCGAAGGATGTGGATCCGCTAATCTCCGGCGAGCGCTTATCATTTCTGCTGGAGGAGGGGATAGCCCGGCCGATACAGCACCCTCTGGAAGAGCGTGAGCGCACCGGCACGCTCAGGAACGTCCAGATACTGGAGTATAGCAGTAGCTTCGGCCCGATTGAGCAGTTACCACCGCGCCGTGTGCATCACCCCGCCCCACCGGGTGAGCCAGTAGAGGAGGTCTTGGAGGAGTTCATGCTTGACGGTGTGGTGGATGAGTTTCGTGGTGAGGACGCGGTTGTGGTTTTCGACGTGGAGGGACGCGACGAGAAGCGAGTCATGTCTGCGGCGATGCTGCGCGACAATCGCGTTACGCACGACGGGCAGTCTCTGCGGCTGCGGATCATGAGGGTCGAGCGCGAGGGACACATCGACACCGTGACCCGTGTCGAGCCCCTCAGCGACCCCACTCAATTGGCGCACGAAGACCTCTGGCCCAATCTGGATACCGCCAAGTTTCAGTGCATGGGGTAGGGAGCTATGGGCAATGCTGAAGCTGCGGGTCTTCGGTGTCGGAGACGGCGACTGCATCCTAATCACGCTGCCCAACGGTGAATTCGGGCTGGTTGACAGCAACACGCGGCCAGGTGAAAACGAGTCTCCGGCGCTGCGCGTGATTCGGGAAAGTGGCAAACCCTTAGCTTTCTGCTGCCTGACGCACCCGCACGAAGATCATGTTCGGGGGATGAGGGAGATCCTTCGCGATCCGGAGATTGCCGTCAAGCGTTTCTCATACGCGGTCCCCAGCCTCGAAGGTGTAGTGAGACTCTGGAAGAACGTCAGCTATCCGAAGCAAAGCTCGGCGGCTGCCAAACGGCGCATTCGGCGAAAACGACTGGTACTTGCTGAGTTCTTTGAGCAAGTATGCGACTGCACGCTACGGAATTACGACTTCCGCGACCAGATCACGGGTGTCGAGTCACGCCAGGTTGGGGGTGTCGAGTTCGTCATCTTCGGGCCCGAGCGATGTGCGTGGAATCGCTATTTGCGCGACCTAGAGAAACACCCGACCACTGAGGACGAGGTCAGTCGTTACCATGCGAATAGCGTATCGATCACAATTCTCCTGCGCTACGGCGAGCATCTTGTGTGGTTGCTGGGCGATCTGCCTCGGGCTCGGCTGCGCAAACTGGAACTGCGGGAGAAGGAAGGGCTTTTCGAGAGCGTGCAGCGTGGCGTGAAGGCGTCCGTGCTGAAGATCCCGCATCACGGCGCCAAAGACGCTTGGCATCCGCGTCTCGCGAAAGATCTGACGCGCTGCCAGCCGGACGACGTGATAGTCTTCTCGGCCTCAGGAAACACCAACCATCCAAATGGTGCTGTGTGGCAGTACTGGCAGGCCACAGGCAAGAAACTGGCCACGACCTGGAGTAGCCCCTTGCCAGTGCAAGGAGGCATCGGTGGCTGGGCTCGTCACTCTTTCGACGCTGCCGCAGCTCCGCTTGCCGAACCGCAACCCCGGGACATCGAGATTTCGGTGCCGGAGAGCGGACAGGTCACCTTCAAGTGCATCACGCCATAAGGAAAGAAGGGGATCGCGAGTCGCTTTTTGGCGGGCGTCTTTGCCGCTGAGCGTAGATTCCCTGATCCGCCCCCGCCCCACCGCCTGCCAGCCGCCACGAACAAGGCAAGAACAATCGATCGCACCTCTCCCTACGTCCCATATACCCGGAGCGCGGAGCAAGACTCCTGGTTGTCTTGAGCAAAGGAGCCTCCCGGATGTCGCCACCGTTCCCAGAGCGGCCGACCGACAGGGATCGTGCACCCATGCAACGCTACGGCCGAGACTTTGCGGGCGTTTGCACTTTTTTTTATTGCCCGCCACCCGCCTGCCGCCCCCGGGGTAAAAAAATACTGCCCCGCAGGAGAAAAAATGACCCCCGGCCGAAGGCTGACCGCTGACCAGTGTCGTCGGGCTCCAATTCAGAACTCGGCGTATACCGTCGCCGCCGGATCGGAGACTCCTCGGAAGAAGAGCACCGACCATTCGCCCTGGCCGTTGATAAGCAGCTTCTGGGGATCGGCGTCGTCGCGTTTGAAGAGGGCCCCCGAGCCCTGGCTGTTGTAGCCCGGGTCGAGGCCGGTGATGCTGGTGGTCCCGTCGGGGTCCAGCTCCGGCGAATTGGCGTCGATCAGGCGGACGTCATCATGGCCGCTGGACCAGGTCCCCTCCTTCACCCACCACACGGCCAGTCCCGATTCGGGGATGCCGGGGTCGAACACGCCGTCCGCCGGGTGGTACAGGAAGCAGCCGTTGCAGTCGGAGCTGGGGCGGTGGCGATTCTCGACCATCCAGTATTCGTCGGTGTTCAGTTCGCCAGGCGAGACGGCCGGGGCCAACAGCACCAACGCGGAGGCCGAACTCTGGACGGCAGGGAAGGCCAGGCACTGGCCGAGGTGGCCGGTCAGGATCTTGGGCTGCACCCAGCCGATCTTCATCTTGTCGTGGATGTTCATGTGCACCCAGACGCAGTTGTTGCTCATCATGTCGTACTGCCCTGCCGAGCCGCTCCCGCAGGGGCCGGCGTAGCGATCGGTCAGATTGAAGAACGCGTGGCACAGTTCGTGGCAGATGCTCGAGTGGATTCGGATGGCGTTGGATTCGGGGTTCGCCTCTTTGGCCGTCTTGGTGCCGATGTAGACCACCGGCGCCTTGAAGTTGAACGTCCCGGACGGGGTAGCAACCTCCAGGCTGGCCAGCGCCGGGGGCGTGGGATCGTTGCCGGTCCAGTTCGCCGGATAGTCGCGAAAGCCACGGGTGGCCGCGGAGTAGCCGTTGGGCACCACGAAGACGATCTGAGCCTCGGCCGCGGTGATGATGTCGTCGTTATTGGTGTCCAAGGCCGCCCAGTTGATGTTGGCCTGCTGGAGGACGTCGCGCGGCACGTCGTCGTCGCCCTCGAAGCCGACGTAGGACGTTAGGTTCTTATTGAGGGTAACCCAATCGGCGACGCCGCCATTGGTGACCAGGAAATCGCCCCAGGAGTTTTCCAGGAAGTACTGGGCGACGCTGATGCCCATCAGTTGGTCGGTGGGAAAGAAGATCGTGGAGATATAGCTGACGGTGACGGCAGTGTTGCGGGGATAATCCGTCGTCTCGAAGGGAATCACCACCACCTTGCCCGAGGGGAAGTTGGGATTGGCCTTGGACGGGTCCTTGGGGTCGTACTTGCTGATGATCGGCCCGGGGCTGTAGTAGATGGCGTCCTTGATCTCCTGGGGAACGGCCCCGTCGTCGATCTCCCGAACGTCGAGCCCGCCGGAACAGAAAGTCTGGCCCGGGTCGGCCTGGTCCGGTTGATCACAGTTCAGGCCGAGACTCAAGCAGGCCAGGACGACGACGACCGCCTCGCTGGGCCGCACCCACCAGAGAGACTCGGCTGGTTCGTTCCGCGACATGTTGGTTCCTCCCGCTACCCGAGGTGCTGATGAAAGGTCCTCATGGGAGATTCGTCACTTGACGACTCCGCAACAGCTATCGTACCCGGAACGGCGTAAGGGGGCCAGATGCGCATCCGGCCCCAGTCCGGACGGAACGCCCCCCGGCTCCACTCCGCGAGCCCGCTTGGGGCCTCGAGGTACGCGGACGCCGCGGCCCCCACTTGACGAACCCCCCGGCGGCACGCAGAATCGCCGCGTCCGCGGAGGCGAACCGACCACCAGAACCCAGGGAGATAAACCATGAACCGACCACGCCATTCACGACCCCTTTCCCTCATCGTCAGCACCCTTTGCATCCTGACGCTGCTCCCCGCCCTCGGGGCCCAGGCCCAGGACGTCGTTACCGTCAAGGTCAAGGGCCAGGGCATCGATCGCGATGCGGCAGTCAAGGACGGCCTCCGCAAGGCCGTCGAGCAGGGCGGGAAGAGCGAGATCATGAGCAAGTCGCAGACCAGGGACTTCGCCTTGGAGTACGACGTGGTCCTGGCCCGGGCCTCCGGGCTGGTGACGGATTTCAAGGTGCTCTCGGAGAAGGAGAGCCAGGGGATCACCACCGTGCGGATCGAGGCCCAGGTCAGCAAGAAGCTGATCGACGCGACCTGGGGCGAAGTGGCCATCCTCCTCAAGCAGCTCGGCCGGCCGAAGATCATGGTCGTCTTCACCGAGGTGATCCACGATCTGGACCGCGTCGAGGCCAACCGCGAGATCGTCCAGCGCTCCAGCATTCTGGGCACCCGGATCGAGCGCAAGCTGTTGAAGCTGGGCTTCAAGCTGGTCAACCCGGGCCAGATGAAGGAGATCGATCGCAAGAAGGCCGAGATAGCCGCCCTGGAAGATGACACCGCGTCGCTCAAGGCCCTGGCCAGCAGCTATGGGGCGGCGATCTACATCAAGGGCCAGTCCCGCGCCACCGGCCCACAAAAGACCACCGCCGCCGGCATCAACCTCAACATGTGGGAGACGGACGTAACCATCCAGGGCTTCTGGACCGAGACGGCCGACGCCATTTTCTCCAACACCATGGTCGGGACGCGCAGCGGTTCGCGGGTCGCCGGGCCTCCGGGCGGCCGCAAGGCTTTGGAGAAGTCCGGGACCAAGCTGGCCGACGCCAGCGTGTTTGACCTGCTGGAGGCCTGGACGCGCGGGACCCTGGGCGGGGTCGGCGACATCCTCGTGGAGGTCCACGACGTAGAGAGCATCAAGCAGGCCATCCAGATCAAGAAGGCCCTGGCGGCGGTCAGCGGCGTCGAGGAAGTGAGCAAGGACGGGGCCAAGGGCACGGTGAAGTTCACCGTGGTCACCAGCATGAACGCCGAGACCTACGTCGAGCACCTGATCGAATTCACCTTCGACGGGTACGAGCTGGACGTGGAAGACCAGAAGATGAAGACCATCATCTGCAAGGTCAAGGCGAAGTAGCCGCCCGCTGGGGAGTACACTCAATCACGTGGTCTGTGGGCGGAGTCGTGCGTTCATCGCCCAGCCCCCGTGTGTATGTCTGAGGGTGATCCAGGAAGATTTCGCACCACATCGGCCGGTTTTCCGTATAATCCGGTGGTGCCCGACACTACCAACCAGACCCTGCCAACACCCGATGACCAGCCGCGGTGGAAGGTCTGGGGTTGCTTCGCCCTGCTGATGGTGGGCCTCTACCTGATCGCCGGGCCGAAGATCTGCCTTTCGCGATGGCAGGTCACCCCGGATAGCAACACGGCCTTCGAGGAGGCCCTGCAATGGAAAAAGGGCACCCTGGCCCTCTCCCGGTCTTACTACGAAGAGGCCAGGGTAGACGGCACGGCCTACAACATCGTGGGGCTCGCCTTCGTGATCCTCTCGTTGTTAGGCAGCACGCTGACCGAGTGGATGGGAGGGGTGCCGGGCACTTTCTACCCGCCCTACTACGTGGGTATGGTGGCCCTGCCCTTGCCGATCGTCGCCTATTGGGCGTTCCGCACGGTGTTGAAGACCTGCGCCTGGGCGGCGGTCCTGCCGGCCTATCTGATCGTCGGGACCAGTCTCTTGCCGGTCTTGGGCATGTGCCGAACCGGCAGCATCTATTACATCAACCACGTCCTGGCGGTGGTGGGCCTGCTGATCTTCGCCGCCGACCTGTTGGGCCGGCGTCGTATCTGGTTGGCGGCCATCGGGCTGGGCCTGGCCGTCTGGTCGCGGCAGATGACCTGCCTGTATGCGCTGCCCCTGCTCTGGCTCGCCTGGCGGGGCCCTGCTGCGGCAGGCAGCGCCGCTGAGCGGGGCCGTGCTGGCCAGGCGTCGATTCCGGGCGAACCCTCAAAGGGGAATACCCCATCAGTTTCAGCTGATGAAGACCAAACCGCAGGACCTTCCGCTCACCTGCGCAGGCCCCGGCGTAACCTCTGGATCGCGGCGGCGTTCGTTCTGGTCATCGCCGCCGTACCGATGACCCTGAACACCCTGAAGTTCGGCAATCCGTTCTACACCGGGTATTCGCTCGTTTATGAGGGTCGCACCGGCCCCATCGCCCAGCGGGCCCACCGGGTGTTCTTCGGACCGACCTACATCAAGATGCACGCAGTAGCGATGAACCTCTCCTTCCCATCCTGGGAACTACGCGGGGGGACCCTGTATCCGGTCTCGGTGGGCGTTGAGGGGGCCAGCATCTGGTTTACCAGTCCGCTGCTGTTGGCGGTGTTGGTCACCATCCCTTCGTGGTGGAGGGACAGGTCTCGCCGGGTCTTGATGCTGGGCACGCTCCCGGTGATCGCCGGATTGATGTGCTACCACACGACCGGTGCCGGGGAGTCGGGCTACTATCGATACTCGCTCGACTTCATTCCTCTTTGGTTGCTGGTGATCGCCCCGTATACCGAGGGCCGGCGCGGCGTGATAATAACCTTGGCGTGCCTGGCATACAGCGCTCTCTACTTCAACATCTTGCCTCTGCCATGAGTAGCGCCGGCTGACGGGTTGGCGCGGTTGGTGGGGCGGCGCCATGGCCGGCCGTTATCGGGTGCGCCGGTTGGGGCATTTCCCCTCAACGTTCAATAATACCGCGCCGAAGTTTCTGCGTTCGCCGAAGCCCGGGAAGCTCCTGGACATCCGCGTACTTCGAGCATTACACTTAATCGGGCGGCAGGCCAGATCGCCAAGCCCTTGGGGGATAGGACCGTGGCAGACAAGACACCCATGCAAGAACTCGACGCATTGGAATCCAGGATCGCCTCCCTGCCGCCAGCGCAACAAGCAAGCCTCCGGCCACTGCTTCAGGAGACCAGAGAGCGTCACACCGAGATCGAGCGGGCCATCACCGCCGCCAAGGACGCCCTGGACGACTGGCGGATCGCCATGAAATACCTCGTCTTCGACATCGAAGCAGAACGACGTGAACTCGGGCAATAGCACGTCCTGCTTCGAGGCCTCTCCGGGCCGTTTCACCCACGACAACCCGTTTGAAGCTCGAGCGGCCGGCGATGCGCGCCTGGCCGGCGAACTGTCCGGGGATCATGCGCCGCCGAGCACGCCGGGACCGCGGAGAAGACAAGAGGAGGAGATAGGGGCATTGCGGCGTTGGCCGTTGTGGCAATTCACTCGCGAGCGCCCGCCGGAGGTCTAGGAATCAGCCGCAGGGGCAGGGGTATTGGGGTGGCCGAAGGAGTCCAGAGCGAATACGGCGAACGTCGGATTCTCATACAGCCGCCGCAGGCCGTCGAGGTGCCCCCGGTGGCGATCACCGTAGGTGACCAGGTATCGGGCGCGATACTCCCGAGCCAGTTGCTCGGCGCGGGCGGAATCGATCCTGCCGAATCCTGCTTCGGCCTCTGGGTATGACTGGGGGCCGGCGCCGCACACCGTTGCCAGGCGGCGATGCCATTCGACGGTGTCTTTCGGCAGAATGGGCATGCACTTCCAGTCGGCCACCACCGCCCGCTCGGCCCCCAGACGGAATCCGCCGAGCATCGGCGGGATGATGAACACCTCGTCCCGGGCGGTGTGTTCGCCGCACCAGTCGTAGAGCAGTTGCTCGTCGGCCGGCGGCGGCGGGCCGAGCAAATCCTTGCGAACGGCCCCCAAGCGCATGACCGACACGGCAATGAGCAATGGCGTGGCCACCCGGCCGAACAGTAACGTCACGGTCCAGTCTCTCCTTCCGAACGCGGTCCTTCGCATGATCCGCCAAGCCAGGGCCGCGGCAGCGCAGAGGATCACGCAGACCATGCCGTTGCGGCCCGCACCGAGGCCCCACAGCACGGCCACCAATCCGGCCAGCAGCCCGGCGATGACCGGCAGAGAGAGTTGCACCTGCCGGGCCAGCCGTCCCGCGAAGATCATGGTCACGAAGATGCCCAGGCAAAGCAGGCCATAGGGCGTTACGCCAGCGGCGTAGAGGAGGGCCCCCAGTACGGCCCACCAGGCGAGCGTTCCGGGCAGGGAGAGGCGGCCGACCTGAGCCGTCCGGGCCACTGCCCCGGCCACGGCTATCTGGGCGGCGAGAATCAAGAAGGGGGCCATGCGATAGGGGAAGATCAGGGCCATGGTGTCAACCTGCACAACCATGGTCAGAAGGATGCCCAGGGCCAGGATACCCAGCAGCGCGGCCAGGATGCTCCGAACCATTCGGCCGGGGCGGCGATCCGGAAAGCCGAACTTCAAGGCCAACGCCCCGGCGGCGAGCATTGCGGCAAAGCAAATGAAGGGCTCCGGGCCCCAGGTCAGCGGCCGCGAGTGATAGGGCATGTATATGTCATGTAGGATTCGGGCGGCGGGGGCGGCGTGGAGCAGTTGCTGGGGCGAGCGCGAGGCGATCACGAACGGCAGGTGATAGACGACCGCCAAGCCGATCGGCCCAATCACGCAGAGGGCCCGACCCAGGCCGATCCGGCGGAGATTGACCAGCAGGACGGCTCCACAGATCACCGCGATCCACACCAGATAGTTGACGTGGAACAGACCGGCGACCAGGAAGACCAGGCCGGCGTTCTTATAGCGCTGGTAGATCAGGCAGGTCAGCCCGGCCAGCAGCCCGACGGCCCCGATGGTCGAGGGTTGAAAGTAGATGCCCATTATCGACGTCAGTCCGATGTGCGACTTCGGGGCAAAGACAATCATGAACACGGCAAGGGCCGTCACCACGATTGGTGTTCTGTAGAACCGGGCACTCAGGAAGTAGATGCAAGTCACGTAGAGGGCCGCGGCGACGGCATTGGCCAAGGCGAAGGCCTGGGGCAGCGGCAGCAGTCCGGCCCACAGCAAGATCAAGGCATTGAACGCTGCATGGTGGCTCTGCGTTTGGGTAGTGAACCAATCATTGGCCAGAAAGGTGGGATCCAGGGTGTGAAGTCCGTGCAACAGGTACTGGCGGAGGTTTCCGCAGCCGTAGCCCATGCCGTTGGCCAAGGCGAAGGCCGCACCGAGGAAGAGCAAGGTCGGCACGACGTAGGCCCGGGAGCGAACCGTCAGCATAACTTGACTGCCAGAGCGGCCTGATTGACGCACAGCGGCCCGAGGAATCTGCCGAATCGATCCATGAACTTCAGCAGCGGGTGGAGCAGCTTGATCTGAAACGGCAAGAGGTGAATGCCGCGCATCTCGACCAGGTGGGTATTGGGCTGTTTGATCCAGGACCGGAACTCCGCCCAGCCGGGCCAGAGTTCGAGGCCTTCATAAGGGCGCAGGCGATACTTGTTGGCCAGGGCACATAGCCAATACCAGAAGCGATTGTTGGTGGTGATGACGATCAGGCCGCCCGGGCGGCAGACGCGGATCAACTCCTGCACCGCGCGGCGTGGGTTGCGGGTATGCTCGATGCACTCGGAGGAAACGACCACGTCAAAACAGCCGTCCTCGAACTGCATGTCGAGCACGTCGCCACAGACCGTCTTGACGCGGCACTTCCGTCGGACCTGTTCGAGCAGCTTGGGACCGATGTCCAGGGCGGTCACTATGGCGCCGCGTTGCTGGGCCCGCAGACTGAACCACCCGGTGCCGCAGCCGGCGTCGAGAAACCGGCGACCGGTCAGATCGAATCGGCCGAGCAGGACTTCGTAGACCGTTTCCAGGCGCCGCTGGAGATCGTAGCGGTTCATCATGCGGTCAAAGTCCTCGGCGATCGAATCGTAGAACAACTCCAATTGGAGTTCTGTCCGGGCGTCCGACTCGGCAATGGAGCGATGAACATCCGTCGCCGGCTGATCGGCGATGGCAACTGATGGACGATGGACGACCGCTCCGGGAGCATTTGCAGGACCTACCGGGGGTTCGGCAGTCCGAAACGTGTGGAACGCGGCTCCGGCACGAAGAGCAGAGCTGACCTGACGTGCCGCCGGCGGCGCGTCCGCCTCAATCACGCGGTCGGATTCGTGGTCCAGCGCTACGGGGAGGGGCATCGTGCCGCCCTCTTCCCAGCCGACCCCACAGGTGGGGCAGACACCCTGATGGGCCCTTTCTCCAGAGTGGTCATCCGGCGGCGTGGCGCCGTCCGATGAGGTCCGGGATGTCGTCAAGGTCAGGGTCAGGGTCATGGTGCTCCATAGCGTGTGAGTCCGCCAGCGAACAACGACAGATCGACCAGGCACATGGAGTAAGGCTCGAGCCCGTGGACTGGACGGGGACCCTGGAGGAAACCGGACCAGCGTCCCGGGCGGCCAACGGCGCTGGGGACTGGAGCCACCGGGGCCAACGAAACGGCCTCACAGTCCGTATATCGGCGGCAGGCCGAGTCCGGTTGATCCTCAACCGTGGATCTAGTTCGATTCCACGCATATTCGTGGACCGAGCCGCCAACGCGGCTGGGACCAAGAAGTCGTGGTTCGAGGCCCCGGCAAGGCCCTGGCAGGCGAGATGACGGTGCCGCCGGTGGCGCGATCTTGCCAGCCCGGCGGCCACCTTGCATCGCCCTGGCCGGGGGCGATAATGGCGCCCGTTTGGGAGTTGGTGCCTAGTCAAGCGAATGGAGAACCACCACGATGAAGCGAAGTCTTCCGAGCATGGCCGTCTTGGGTGTCGCCTGCGTGGCTGCGTTGGGGGTGGCGCGGAGTGCAGGGCAGTCCCAGCCGTCCAGCGAGACGTCCCCGGCCGCCGCAACATCCAGCCATCCCGTGGCAGTATTGGACCTGGTACGGATCTTCAACGAATGCGCCCAGATCAGGGATCTCAACGAGACGATCCGCCAGAAGACCGAGGAGATCACCAAAGAGGCGGAGCAGCGTCGCCAGGTCATCGAGAGCAAACAGTTCCAGCTCCGAGAGGCGTTTCAGCCCGACACGCCGGATTACGAAGTCCGCCGCAAGGAGCTGACCCGCCTGAACATCGAAGCCAACGTGTGGTTCAAGATGGAGGAGGAGGAGATCGAGAGGCAACGATTCCACTGGACGCGGATCATCTATCAGCAGGCCGTGGACACCGCGGCCCAGGTGGCCAAGGACCGCGGTTTCGAGGTGGTGATTCAGCGGACGGAATTCAGACCGTTCGAGATCGAGCAAAGCGTGCAGACCCTCCGTCGGCTGATTCAGGAGCGAGCCGTGATATACAACGCCCCGGAAATCGGCATTACCGACGAGGTGATCCGGCGGCTAGACGCCGGCTACGTGGCAACCGGCGGCAAGAAGCAGCTCGGCACGGCCACTCCGCCGACACCTTGACCCGGGTAACGGACCAGACTTACCAGGGAGGCCTCTCATGTCCGATGCACCCACCTTCACGGTAGGCGCACTGGCCGATATCTGCCGCGGCCGTCTCGCCGGGCCGCCCTCCCAGGCAGAAACGGTCATCCGCCGGGCGGCCACCCTCCAAGAGGCGGGCCCGGATGCCATCACCTGGATCTCCCAGGAGAAGCACGCCAAGGCCCTGACCACATCTCGGGCCGGGGCGGTCATCGGAAC
>CAZFMS010000088.1:0-14101 GCA_964520125.1 uncultured Planctomycetaceae bacterium | reverse complement strand
CCAGCTGACTTCAATCGTTCGGCTAGAACGGCGCCCGCTGCTTTACTCAGTTCAGTCGGAGTTCCCTTGACATCTCCGATGTCAATCTTACGGCTGGACGCTGAAGCCAGTGTCCGTCCTGCGGTATCGTCGATCGCCTGCACGTAGATGGCCTCATGAGATCGAAATACTGAAAGACGCGGCCTTTCGGCTGTCCCGCGAAGTCGTGCACGCATCCCTTTCCGGATCCGTTCTCGTCGCAATCGCTTATAATTCTTTGACATTGATCGTTCGCTTTCGCTGTTCTGCGTTCAAATGACCTACTTGGCGGCAGCCGTCTTGCCGGCCTTGCGCCTCACGTATTCGCCAACGTAGCGGACACCTTTACCTTTGTAGGGTTCTGGCGGGCGCAAGCTTCGAATCTTCGCGGCTACCTGGCCCACAAGCTGCTTGTCGTGCGTCGGCGGCGGCCTGACCGGGGCATCAAGGGGCGGCAGTCCCGGTGTGGCCGGACTGTAAACCACCGCCGAACAGGAGCAAGCCGGTGATCATTGGCGAGTTTGACATTGACGAGCGACTCCAGAACCTCGTCGGCCGCATCGTCGACAGCTACACGGCCGACCCCCGAACCAAGCACATCGACCGGGGCTACCTGCCCGGCCGAAGCGATATCATCAGCATCATCGAACTCCTGCTCGAGGTCTCATACCCCGGGTACTTCGGCCGCAAGAACCTCACCGCCAACAACGTGCGCTACCACGTCGGCGACGTCCTGCCCCGCCTGGCCCAAGCCCTATACACCCAGATCTTCCGCGCCTTTTGCCACCAAAGCGAGACTGACGGCAACTACGATGCCGGCGGTCCCGCTCAACAGATTCTCCCCTTTGACACCCGGGCCCGCGAATTGACCTCCACCTTCCTCGAGCAGATACCCGACATCCGTGACCAACTGGCCCTCGACGTCCAGGCCGCCTTCGACGGCGATCCGGCATCGGTCAACACCGACGAGGTCATCCTCGCCTATCCCGGTCTCCTGGCCGTGACCGTCTACCGCTTCGCCCACGAACTCTATAACATGGAGATTCCCCTGGTGCCCAGGATCATGAGCGAATGGGCCCACCGAGTCACCGGTATCGACATTCACCCCGGGGCCAAGATCGGCAGGAGCTTTTTCATCGACCACGGTACGGGCGTTGTAATAGGGGAGACAACCGACATCGGCGAGAACGTCAAGCTATACCAGGGCGTTACTCTCGGTGCCCTGAGCTTCCTCAAGGATGAACGCGGACGCATGGTCCGCGGGTACAAGCGACACCCCACCGTCCGGGACCATGTCACCCTCTATGCCAACGCGATCGTCCTGGGCGGCGATACCGTCCTCGGCCAGGGATGCACCGTGGGCGGTTCTACATTCCTGACCACCAGCGTTCCCGCCGGCTGCACGGTCACCACCACCGCCCCGGAACTGAAGGTCCGCCCCCCTTCGACCAAGGGCCCCGGCGCACACACCCATGACTTTAGTATCTAGTCCCACTGGCGTAACATGCTGCCCCACCGGCTCCCAGCCGAGGGGGCTGACCTGCTCGAAACCCGTGGCATTCCCAGGCCACCAGACCTGGCCAGGGAGGTTCCATCCGTGACTGCCCGACGTCGATTAGCTATCCCCATCGTCGCCTGCGCCATAGCCTGCGCCGGCTGCTTTACCCAAGAAGAGTGGCGGCGATTTTGGGATTCGGGTGATCGAGGCGCCCAGCCCGAACCCAGCCCCCGCCTGATTTCCAAGAGCCGGGCCACCAGAGACACCATCGGTGAACTGGTCACCGTCGACGGCCTGCGTCTGCTGCAAGTCCGCGGCTTCGGGCTGGTGGTCGACCTGGCCGGCACCGGTGGCAGCGACGGTCCCGAAGCAGTCAGAAAATACCTAACCAAGGAAGTGCAGCGTTGGCAGAAACCCAGCGAACCGGGACTTTCCCCCAACGAATTGCTCAGCGGTTCGGACACCGCCATGGTCGAGGTCACCGGCCTGGTCCCCGCCGCCTCCCAAAAAGGGGACCCCTTCGACGTCGTCGTGCGGGCCTTGGGAACCCAGACCAAGTCACTGGCCACCGGCCGCCTGGTGCTCTGTGATCTGAAGCCCTGGGCCGAAACCCTGGACGGCATACTGGGGGCCAAGGCCGTCGCCGCCGCCAGGGGGCCGATCTTCATCAGCCCCCTGGGACTCGACAAGGAGATCCCCGACAAGATCGACCTCCACACCGGCCTGGTCCTTGGCGGCGGATCCGTCAAGAGGTCACGCCAGGCCCGTCTGGTACTCAATGACCCCTCGCCCAGCGTCGCCAGGAGGATCGTGGACCGGCTCAACGGCCGTTACGCGACCGGCGATCCCATCGCCGTGGCCCGCAGTCATACCGCCGTGGAACTCACCATCCCCAAGACCTACCGCGGCCGCAAGCGGTTGTTCTTCGAGCACGTGCTCCACACCACCCTCAACGCCGATCCCGCATCTTTGGAGCGACGCGCCAAAGCCCTGGCCGACGAGGTCTCCCACCCCGACGCAGAGTTCGAATCAGTCGGCGTTGCCTGGGAGGCCATGGGGCGCATCGCCCTGCCACACATCAAGAAGCTGTACTCCCAAACCCTGCCCGCCGCCAACTATTGCGCCGCCCGCGCCGGCATGAGGCTCGGTGACAAGGCCGGCATGGAAGCCATCGCCAAACATGCCTTGGACCGCAACAGCCCGTTTCGAGACCAGGCCATTGATGAACTCGGCTACGCCGTCTCCATGCACGGGGCCGGCGAGTATCTCCGCGATCTGCTCAGTGATCCCGACACCGACATCCGCGTCCGCGCTTACCGGGCCCTCCGGCGCCGACCTCATCCGGCCATCAAATCGATGGTCCTGTACGAGGACAACCTCATTCTCGACTCCCTCGACGCCACCGGTCCGTACCTCATCTACGTGGAGCGATCCATGACCCCTCGGGTTGCCGTGTTCGGACGACAGATGCGTTGCCGGCCCCCAGCCATCTATCCAGGAGACCGTCGCGACGACCGCTTCCTGCACACTCAGATCAGCGCCCTGCCCGATGACCGGCAACTCACCGTCATATTCAGGAACAAGCGCCTGGGAGGCGCGCGGCCCAACCAGTATGCCGGACCACTCCGCACTCACCACCTCTCACCGGAGCTGTCCGCCTCGCTCAATGTCGTAGAGCTGATCCGCTTCCTCGGAGATGCACCGGTAGAGAACTACGATCCGGAAGCGCCGGACAGTAGCCGGATCGAGGCCCTCGGAGTGCCCTACGACGAGATCGTCGACATCCTGTACACCTTCTGCGATCTCGGGACCATCCCGGCCGCCCTGGTCCCCGAAGACCTGACCGGGGCCCTGGAAGCCGGGATCGACGGCCTCCGGGAGCGCAAGGAAACCGAGTACTGAGTTCTCCTCGCCGCATAACCGGCGTGTCCTCCGACGGAGTGCTCAAATGAACCGGAGCACCGTAGTTTCTCCAGCGACCATCTCCTGGTTCTTGCCGTCCGACGAAACATGCGTCATTTGACCCATCCGCCGGGCCTTTCACGCCTGCGGAGCATCAGAACGAGGGCATCTCACCCACCCCGCGTCTCTTCGCGATTTCCGGACTGCCCCGCTTCGGCCTGGGCCACATTGGACCAGGCCCCCAACGCCCCAGACCTGCGGGCGCCGCCTGCAATCTTGGTTCATCCTGCGAGAGCGGTCTCGGATTTCGGCTTGCATTCCGCCGAAACAGGTGCATACTATATGTACTGCACCGACCTGCCTGGCGAACTGTCCGAGCCGCGGCCCATGAGTCCGGCCAAAATGAACTCCCCCTCGCTGACCATACAGCAACCGCTCTCGAATAAGGGTTATCCGACCATGACTCCGACAACGACGGCGCGCATCCCAGAGTCCGATCATTCCTGCACTTTCTTCCCGCTCACCGTTGCCCCGCGCAGAAGGACGTTGAGGCTCCCCTTCCTGGCCGCGGCGGCATTGGCGCTGGCCGCCATCTCCGGTCCGGGCTGCGACACCATGCCGCTCGACGGTACCGCCGCGCCCAGCGCACCAGGTGAACTCGCCGCCCCCGCCGCGGCACCACTCGCGGCACCACTCGAAGGAGCCGGTGCCGACCAGGCCAGCGAGGTCGTTCGGGCCATCGAGGAGGCCGACATCGTCAAGGTCGGCGGCGACACCATCTACGCCCTCAATCGCCACAAGGGCCTGCTCATCATCGACGTCGCCGATCCCGACGCCCCCAAGCTCACCGGCGAGCTTGATCTCCGAGGTCGGGGCGTGGAGATGTACGTCGTCGGGTCTCAGGTGTACGTCCTGCTCAGCGCCGATTTCTACTTCCCATACATGATGAACATGGACGTAATGGACATGGCCGGACCGGCTATCCTCCCCCAAGGCCCCGTACCGCCGGCCCCGGACTTCGAGGGCAGCCGGTTGGCCATCATCGACGCCTCCGACCACCGGGCCCCGGTGCTGCGAGGCAAGCTCAACCTTGCCGGATTCGCCAGCGAGAGCCGTCGCGTCGGCGACGTTATCTACGTGGTGGGCTCGAACTACACGCCCTATCACCAAGGCCTGACGGATGCCCAGGAGGCCGCCTCGGGATTCGTGGCCTCGGTGAACGTGGCCGACCCCGACAACATCGTCGCCGTGCAGCGCGAGGCCCTGGACGGCCGGGCCCTGGTCATGCACGTCTCCGAATCAGCCATCTTCGCCGCCAGCCAGGAGTACGACTCCCAGAGTGCCGAGACTTATACCGCCGTGCAGCTCATCGACATCTCCGACCCCGCGGGGGCCATCGTCGTCCGCGGCTCCGTCGACGTGCCTGGCCATATCCGAAATCGCTTCTTCATAGACGACTACCAGGGCGTCCTGCGCATCGCCACTGAATCCGGCGGATTCGGCTTCCGCCAGGTCCGTCTGTTCACCTACGACCTGACCGACCTAGACAACATAACTCCCCTCGGCGAAACGGATATCATCCAGGACGAGACCCTCGAGGCGGTCCGCTTCGACGGGCCCCGCGGCTACGTAGTGACCTTCCTGCGGGTCGACCCGCTCTTCGTGCTCGATCTCCGCGATCCGGCCGACCCCCAGGTCGCCGGCTTCCTGGAGGTCCCGGGCTTTTCCACCCACCTCGAGCCCCGCGGCGACCGCCTGATCGCCGTAGGTATCGACGATACCGACGGACGCCGGCCCGCCGTCTCCTACTACGACGTGGAAGATCCCGCCAATCCTGCGGAATTGGGCCGCGTGGTCCTCGGCCCCCCCGGCTCGTTTACCGAGTCCGAGGCCGTCTACGACGAAAAGGCCTTCAAGATCGTGGATGAACTGGGCCTGATCGCCATACCTTTCAAGTACGCGGACTACGGCTGGGGCGCCCAGACCGACATCGCCCTGTTCGACGAGTTCGCCGAGGGCAGCTCCGACGAGATCGACCCCGAAGAGGCCTCTCGGCCGGTCTGCGTCAACGCGGTTCAACTCGTCGACTTCGACGACCAGGGCCTTGCCCAACGAGGCTGGTTCGCCCATCGAGGACGAGTCCAACGAGTCGGGGTTATCAAAAATCGGGTATTTGCCCTATCGCCGGCAGCCCTCCAACTGGTCGACATCTCCGACCGCGACGCCCCCCTCCGAACCGGTCAGGCCGATTTCTTCGACCCGGACGACATGCCCTACTATGCCGACGACTGCGCGGGCTTCTTCTGGCCGATCGAGACGCCCTTCGAAGTCACCTTCCCCCAATGGCCTATTCTCGTGCAGATCTTCCTCGACGGAGATACCTGCGGGATGATCGACGTCTTGCCGGCCTTGGCCGTTCCCGCCGGCCTGTTCTTCATCAGGCCCCGCCGGCCTTCCCGCAGGCGACGCTCCGTAAGACCGCGTTCCCGGAGATAATGTCCCCGCAAACTGGGCAGCGCCGCCACCGGCCCGGGGCTTCACCAAGACATCAAGCTCCCGAACACGACCACACCGCCATCAAGAGAACGATGGTCGCTGGATGGACCGCACCACCGCGCAACTGAATCGAGCGCGGATCGACGCCGGTCCCGCCGCCCGGCGAGCGGGGCATCTACAGAGCAGTAAACCACAAGAGCGAGAGCCCCCGGATGGCGCTGGACTTGCGGGGGCAACCGATTAAGTGTATATACTGGATAAGTCGAGAGGAGGCTGAAACATGGCTGATGCCAGCAAACTGAAGATCACCGTGGACCGGGAGACGTGTATTGGCGACGGGCTCTGCTGCAACGACGCCCCCGAAACCTTCGAGATGGACGATGACCAGCTAGCAGTGGTCAAGGACCCGGTAGGTGACGATCTCGAGACAGTACTCGAAGCAGCCAACAACTGCCCCGTAGAATGCATCACCGTGGTGGACAACGACACCGGTAAGCACCTTCACCCGGAAGAGTAGATCCCACGCCTACAGTCCCAAGTGGAAGTCGTCGCCCCCCCGGTCGAATCTCCAACCGGCGACCACTCGTCCGCTGACCGTGACGGGCAGACCGTGCACTGCCCGAAGGCCCTCTTTGCGCACCGCTGGGCGTACTTTTCCGCACCTTGCGCTGTTCACTGCGCTTACCTGGATAACACGCGCCATAGGCACTCTGCGGCCAACGATGGTCTGCCACGGACGCTCCTGGAAGTTGCCGTCGCAGATCGGGCCATCGCTCTCGGCGAGCGGCCAGGAGCCCACTCCACAGCAGTACCGACCGGCCGGCGGCCGCTTCAACTCCCGCTGCAATCGATCGGGCGGGTCATATCCACATACTTCGCCGCCATCCGGCAGCCCGCAATCAGCGGCGCCAAGACCTTCGCCTTGACCGGCACCCACGTGATCCCCCGGCCTGCCTCGCGGCCTATCCCCGCGAGCCGAGAACCCCGCCCCGCCCGCCGAGTTGACAGACCTCCGCCCCGTGCGTTATACCCTGCCGGATCATTGGCAGCACGGCGCGATTGGCCCGCCGTGAAAAGGTCCCGCTTTGTCCCCTGAACGCTGGATAACGAGCTTTGTTCGAGTCATCGGTGCAGTCACCCTGACCGCTGGGTTCGCCGACGTCCTCCAGGCCGGCCAGGACCCAGCCACCTGCGCGACTTGCCATCGCCAACAGGCCGAAACCTTTGCCCATTCCGTCCACGCCAAGCTGCCCTGCCAGCAGTGTCACGGTGGATCTGATTCCTACGACCTCCCGCTGGAGGAAGTGAACAAGTACCTGTCGACGTCCGGGACTGCCGCCCCGGCGTTCGACCACGGCTCCTCCTTCCGCGGGAGGCCGGAACGTAGCCAGATTCCCGAGGCCTGCGGCACTTGTCACGCCGACGTCGAGCGCATGAATCCCTACGGCCTGCGCACCGACCAGCTCGCCAGGTATTGGACCAGTGGACACGGCAAGACACTCAAGGGTAAAGGCGACCAGCGCGTCGCCGTCTGCATAGATTGCCACGGCACCCACGGGGTCCTCCCGGCAAAAAACCCCGACAGCAGGACCCATCCCTTCAACGTGCCGGGAGTATGCGCCACTTGCCACGCCAACCAATCGCTCATGGCCGAGTACGGCCTGGCCCACCAGGTAGTGGACGAGTACCGGCGGAGCGTGCACGGAAAGCTACTGTTCGGGCAGCAGGATACCGGGGCCCCGACCTGTGCGACCTGCCACGGCAATCACTCGGCCATGCCGCCGGGCTTTGCCTCCGTCGGAGCGGTCTGCGGGCAGTGCCACGAGCATACCGAGCAGTACTTCGCCGAGACCATCCACGCCGAACAGATCGAGCACAAGGCTTGCGTGATCTGTCACGGCGGCGGAGAAGGTCGGCATTTTCATCTTATCGAGCGGATGACCAAACCGGCCGGAATGATGATTCAGCGATACGCCAGCCTGCTGGAAACCGAGCCCGACCCCTCCCCCGAGCAGATTACCGAGGCCATCCACCCCGAACCAAAGAGAATCATCACTCGGGCCCTGGCCGTCTGCACGGATTGCCACGAGGAAATCGAAGAGGACGAGAGCCTAGCCGAGGTCTTCACCTTGATCGCCCAGATCGACGAGGCCGAGCGGTACTACGTCAAGACCGCCCGGCGCCTGGATGAGACGGCTCAAGGGGTCTTGCTGGTGGAGAACCAGCGGTTCAAGTTCGAGGACGCCAAGACCCACTTGATAGAACTCGCCCCCCTGCACCACGCCCTCGACAAACAACGGTTGGCCGAGAAGGCCGACGAGCTACGCTTGGTCTGCGACCAGGTCAATGCGGAACTCGACGACCTGCAGAGGGGTCTGCGCTGGCGTTATTGGGCCTTGATCCCGGTCTGGGCGTTCGCCATAGCTTTCGCCGCCGTGCTCTACGCCAAGTACCGGCAATTGAAGGCCGCCTACGTCAAACCCCTCCCGGGAGCATAAGGGTGGATGAGAACACCTATGGAAGCTGACCGAAGACCTACACGCCGAGGGTTTCTCGATTGGATGGTGGGCCTGGGCTCTGCCATCACCGGGGCCGCAATGTTGATCCCCGGCCTGATGTATCTTTGGCCGGCCGCCCGGGGAGGAAGCGCCACCAATGTGGAGGTCCCCGGCGCCGATGATATGTCTCCCGGCGACAGTGTGACCGTGCAGGTCGGCAGCAAAGTAGTGATCGTCGTCCGTCAGCGGTCCGGCTTCAAGGCGTTTGATGCGGCCTGTACCCACCTGGGATGCCTGGTTACCTGGAGTTCGGGCGAGCGTAAGTTCCTATGCCCGTGCCATGCGGCTGTCTTTGGTGAAGACGGCGGGGTGGTTTCCGGCCCGCCGCCGGCCCCCCTGCCCCAGCTACCGGTGAAGGAGATCGGCGGCAAGGTGTTCGTCTCCCAGGCATAGAGCCCGGCACCAGGCCAAGCCCCGGGTTCGCCGCTGGGGAGCGACACGATCAAGAGCGGAAGCATCGGCTGTCCGGAGTTTTGCGAGGATTAGGGCAAGATGGGCCTAAGTAAGCGTATAAATGGGTATCTGGACAGTCGTTTCGACATGGAAACGGCCCGGAGCTTCATCAACAAACAGGTTTACAAGCGACTACCCCCGCACACCAGCTGGCTACACGTCTTCGCCAGCCTCTCGCTCCTGCTGTTTGTCAGCCAGACCATCACCGGCATCCTCCTGCTGATGTACTACCGCCCCACCCCCGAGGAGGCCCACAAGTCCATCCAGTATATCACCGCGGAGGTGCACTTCGGCTGGCTCTACCGGCAGATTCACGCCTGGGGCGCCACCCTGATGATCCTGTTCGTCGTGCTTCACATGGTGCGAACCTTCTTCGGCGGAGCCTACAAGAAACCCCGCGAGCTTACCTGGCTCACCGGCGTGTCCCTGTTCATCATCACCATCATCTTCGGCTTCACCGGTTACCTCCTGCCCTGGAACCAGATCGCCTTCTGGGCCACCACCGTCGGAACCGAGTCGGCCAACAAGGTGCCGCTGATCGGCGGCTGGCTGCAGTACTTCCTCCGCGGCGGCGATGCCGTCACCGGCGAAACCCTCTCGCGGTTCTTCGTCGTCCACGTGATCATCCTGCCCTGGTTCTTGGCCGGCCTGGTGGGCATACACCTGTTCTTGATGCGACTGAACAACCTGTCCACCCTCGAGCCGGTCGGCGAGGAGAAACCCACGCCACCGGAATGTGGCATCCCCTTCTACCCGGTACATGCGGCCAAAGAGGCCGTCGTCGCTGTCCTGCTGCTCGCTATGTTGGTCCTGCTGTCCGTGGTAGCCCCTTGGGAAATCGGCGAACCGGCCGATCCCTTGGCCACGCCGCCCCACATCAAGCCCGAATGGTACTTCCTGCCCAGCTACCAACTGCTGAAGTACTTCGAGGGCCCCTATGGGGCCATCCTCGGAATCATCGCCTGCTCGGTCCCGTTTCTGCTCCTGTTCCTCTGGCCGTTCCTCGACCGGAGCAAGTATCGACATCCGATGAAGCGGCGGGTGTCCACCGGCTTCGGCCTGCTCGGCCTGTTGGCGGCCCTGTTCCTCGGCTACCTGGGACACATCTCGGAAACCGATCGGACCTTCTTCGGAAAGCGCTATCACATCAGTCTGAAAGGTTGGCCGGTGCCCCTCGAGGATGATCACCCGGATGGGCACGAACCCGAACCATAGCGTCCCGGACCGCGGACCGACTCGCAACGCCTCGATCTGATTGTGGAACCCGCCCTTTGCCAGGAGAGGGACGTGGATTCCCCAAACGACGGCCTCCCACGCTTTTGTAGCAGAAGAGTTGAGCGCCCCGCCGCCCCACCCAATCGCCGAGGTGCCCGATCCTCGCTTCCGCCTCAGACGGCGGCGGGCTCGAGATTCAGCGTTCGTTGAATTGCCACGATTAACTTCTTCCGGTCAATCGGCTTGCTGGCATAGTCGGTGCAGCCGGCTTGGAGGCATTTCGCCCGATCCCCCTCCATGGCGTGGGCGGTCAAGGCAATGATCGGGCCGCGGTAGCCCTTCTGGCGGAGCAGGCGGGTCGCCTCGTAGCCGTCCATCACCGGCATCTGCATGTCCATCAGGATGACATCGAATGGGCCCGCCGGATCGCTTTCCCGTCTGCCGTGCATGGCCCCCAAGGCCGCCTCGGCGGCCAGCTTGCCGTTCTCCGCGATCGTGACCTGCGCCCCGGCCTTCTTCAACACGTAGGCGATCAGCCGCTGGTTGTCCGGTCCATCCTCGGCCAGCAGGACCCGGCAATCGAGTTTGGGGTATGGCGACCGGACCGACGGGGCTGCTTCCGGTCTCACGATCGCGTCTCGGGCGGGGTTCTTCAGCATCCTCACTCCCCCGAGCGGCCCCGGGTCGATGGTCAGGCGAAACGTGCTTCCCGACCCGGGCTTGCTCTCCGCGCTGATGTCCCCGCCGAGCATCTCGGCGAGCCGCTTGCTGATGTTCAGGCCCAGGCCGGTCCCGCCGAACTTGCGGGTGGTGGACGAATCGGCCTGGCTGAAAGGCGCGAAGAGCCTGGCCAACTGTCCTGAGTCCATCCCGATGCCGCTGTCGATCACTTCAAACTGCAGCAGCGGCAAGCCCGGCCCGGATGCTCCGGCGGGCTCATTAGCCAAGAGCCGGGCCACCAGCCGAACCCCGCCGGTCTCGGTGAACTTGACGGCGTTGCCGATCAGATTGACCAGGATTTGCCGCAAGCGCGTCGGGTCAGTCAGAATCGTCTCCGGAACGGCGCCGGCGTAATCGAGGTCGAAGGCCAGGCCCCGCTCCTCTGTCCGCACCCGCATCAGCGACTGAACATCTGAGACGATCTGGACAATGTTGCAACGGATGTTCTCGACGGCCAGCTTGCCGGCCTCGATCTTGGAAAGGTCCAGGATGTCGTTGATGATCTGCAGCAGGTGCTCGCCGTTGCGGCGGATCGTGTAGACGGCATTGAGGTGTTCGGACTCGGACAAATCCCCGTCAAGCAGGTTCTCGGTGAAGCCCAGGATAGCGGTCATCGGAGTGCGGATCTCGTGGCTCATGTTGGCCAGGAATTCGCTCTTGGACCGGCTGGCCACCTCCGCGTTGACCCGAGCCCGAGCCAGGTCTTGGTTCATCGCGGTCACTTCCTGCTGTTGGGCGATGAGCTGCTGCTGCTGGGCCTCCAGCTCGACGTTCTGGGCTTCCAACTGCCCGGCATGATCCCGCAGGGCCTGCTCCGCACACCGCTCCTCGGTGACGTCTCGGAACACCATCACCACGCCGATGACCTGGCCGTCAACGCCTGGGATCGGGGCGGCACTATCAGCTATGGGGTATTCCTTCCCGTCCCTCGAGACGAGAACCGTGTGGTTGGCCAGTCCGACGATCGTTCCTTTGTGGAGCACATCCCGAATCGGAGCCAAGACCGGTTTGCGGCTGTCCTCGTTGAGGATGTGAAAGACCCGCTCGACCGGCAAGCCCAGGCCTTCTGACAGCCTCCATCCGGTCATCCGCTCGGCTACCGGGTTCATTCGGGTCACGGCCCCTTCGGTGTCGGTGGTGATGACCGCATCACCGATGCTGTGGAGGGTGGTGGCCAGATTCTCCTCACTCTCCCGCAGGGCGTTTTCGGCCCGATTCCGGTCGGCTATGTATCTCCGAAATGCCAGCGCGGCGAGAATTGCCAACACCAGCGAGCAGCCGATCAGGGCCATCTGCACCCGCCGAAAGGCGGTGATCTCGCTGGTCACCATCCGCTGGATCTCGGTCTCCACATCGTCGGCCAGTTGGATGAACTCTCTGAATAGAGCATCGTATTTCTGATCGACATCCGTCCCGACGCCAGAGACTTCCTGGGTTCTCCAACGTTCCACGGTGATCTTCCGGAACTCTTCGAGCTTGCCTTGGACTTCCCGGATCTGATCTCGCAATCCCGGTTCATGCAGAGCAGTGAACGTCCCTTCCCGATTCTTCCCGCCGGACAACATGGCCTGAGCAAACCAGTCGGCCGAGTCCAGGTGATCAAGGACTCCTTCGAGGCCTTCATCACGGTCGCCGATCAGCGCTTCTTCCAACCACAGGTGGGCGGTGGTCGCTTCCAGCTTGATCTCCATGGCTGCATCGATCTGCGGTCCGTGCTCGACGCTCATCTGAGTGCCGGTACGCAGGACGTAGACCATGCTTCCAATGATCGTCATGGAGAAGAACGCCAGGGCGATGTGCACGCGCCACGACGATGCTTGTTTGCGGTGTTTCATGGACCACTTCTTCGTTCTTTCGCAGCCACCTTGCGGCATCCGGCTCGCCGCCGGGCTGGAACGGCGTCCGAGTTTGATCGGCTTGATGGGGTGGCGACTCTACAAAGCGACATCGGGAATACAGCATTGCGATGCTTCGGTATCCGTTTCGGTGACGTTCATTCTCGGACGAGATGGAATGGGGAACCCCCGACTGCTGACCGCATGCCGGGGCCTGGGCTACCGATCCGGGGACGCACCTTACGAGGTCAGGTCGCTCAGCCGTTCCACCGGAGGCGGAGCGAGGAGGCTCAGCCAGGCCCGCAGCAGGAAATCGACCTCCTTCTTGGTGGCGATGGTGGTTTCATAGGCGTTGGCATCGGCCGCGGTCACGATCCAGCCACGTCTCCTGACCTGATGGACACATAGTACACTAGTCCGCCGGTCGAAGAGATGTACTCGGCTGGTCCGATCGCGCCGCCGGGCCTGGCGGAGGATCAGCCCGCCGGGCACCAGCAGCCACTGCCGCGTGCCGAAGAGCCCGCCGGTCACCGGGCCGTACAGGGTCAACAGCAGGAACCCGCCCGAGATCCAGACGCCCCAGGTCAGCGCGCCGCGTCCAAGCGACTCCCAGATCGCCGCCAAGAACCACACGACGAAGATTCCGGCGCCGATCCAGCCGCCCTTGAGCAACAGGTTTCGCCGAATCCGCCGCACGGCCAGAATGTCGTCGCGCTGCGTTGGTGGAGTAGGGGCAGCCGTGTCGCTGTCTTCTTCACCCGCCGGCGCGGACGCGGCCTCGATTTCCTCGAAGGACGGATCGGCCTCGTCCAGGGGCCTGGGCTCGAAGGGCACGGTCGACGGCTCGATCGGCAGGGAAGGTCCGATCCATTGCAAGCGAATCGTCTCCCCGACGCGCCCGGCCAAGGCCAGCCGGCGGGCCATCTCCGACACAGGGTACTTGCGTGCAAACCCCACTCTCTGCCCGGCTACCGCCCGGGCCAGCGAGGCGATCTCCGCGTCCCGGCCGCGAGAAACGAGCCGGGCGATTCGGCGCTCCATGCGTTTCTGGCCGGAGCGATTGGCGAAGATCAAGGTAATACCCAGGGGCAGTCCGATGAACACCATGACAGTGAGTGGATCCACCAAGCCCTTCAGCAGCCAGGACGCCAGCGAGATTGCCACGCCGGCTGCTGCACCGCCGATCATCGCGGCGTAGAGGATGGCCCGGTGAGTGCCGGGCTTGTCAATACGCAGGTCGATCAGCGGCTTGGGGCGGCCCTCGGTCGATGCTTCGGCCGGTGGCGAAGCACCCCCCTGCTCAGCAGAGCTGCTCCCGGGCTCTTGGCTTGCCTTGGTGCTGTCGTCGGACATTGGTCAACGGGGCCTCATGACCCGAATCAAGGACACATGGGCACTCAATGATC
>CAZFMS010000087.1:0-14104 GCA_964520125.1 uncultured Planctomycetaceae bacterium | reverse complement strand
TGGTCCCGGTCTTTGGCACCGCCGCGGCCGCCTATCTGTTGGTGGGAATCAAGCTGGCCTCGGCCCTGCTTCTGCTGATCGGTCGGCGGCTTGCGCGCGCGGCTTGAAAGCGATGGCTCGGATGCGTTGATGCGAGGCGTCGAGAGAGGTGAATCTTACGGTGGGTCCGGTCTGCCCAGCAGGTCCTCCGCCTCCCGCTGCAACGTGGGCAGGTTGGTCAGGAGAATCCCCCCCACAACTTCATCCGAGACCCCGGCATAGCCATGAATGAGCACGTTGCGGAAGGCGACGATCCTCTTGGTGTCACTGATCGCCGAGGCCAGTTCCGGCTCGAGGTTGAGGGCCCGGTTGAGGGCTTCGCCGGCAATCTCGAACTGTCGTTCCACGGCCGAGCGGAGCAGGGCATCCGCTTGGTAATCGGCCAGAGTCTTGCCCGCGGTGAACTCGCTCAGCAGCCGGCAGGCCTGCTGGATGTCGAACAGATACTTGCGAATCTCAAGCCGCATACACTTCCACCCGGGTCGGCTCAATGGCGGCCAGGAAGTAGGGATTGCGGATCGGTCCCAATTCGACCATATCCACCGGCCGGTCGAACAGGGCCTCCAGGTCTTCCTTCAGACCGAAGAAGCTCTCGGCCAGATCGGCCGGGGGCATCGCCTGAAACTCCACCAGGAAGTCCAGATCGCTGCGATCCGGGGCGAACGAATCACCGGCCGCCGAGCCAAACAACTCCAGGCGGCTCACTCGATGGACGGCACACAGCCGAGCCACCTCCGCATGCTTGGATTGGATGAAGCTGTGCATGGACGGGAGTCCTCGTATCTCGAGACGACTATACCTGCACTCGCGAGATGGTGCCAGCAAGACACTCTAATGGCATCAAGCCGGGCTCGGCCCTGCTTCTGGTGCCGGGTCGGTGGGTTTCTCGCGCGGCTTGAAGGCCAGGGCCTGCTCCTGCGACCATACCCCGGGGATCGCGGTGTTGCACTTGGGGCATTTGCCGTCTTTGAGGTGATTGGCCGCGACCCGGAAGCCGACCCGGCGGATCAGCTCGTTCTGGCAGCCATGACAATAGGTGTTCTCGCCGGGGTGCATGGCCACGTTGCCGGCATAGACGTAATGTACGCCGGCGTCCATGGCGATCCGGCGGCAGCGCTCCAGGGTCGAGACCGGCGTCCTCGGCAGGTTCTTTATTCGATAGGTCGGATGAAAACGGGTGAAGTGCATCGGCACGTCCGGCCCCAGGTGCTCGACCACCCAGCGGCTCATGCCCTCGATCTCCTCCGGCGAGTCGTTCAGCGTGGGGATAATCAGGATCACCAGCTCGAACCAGATGCCGATGTCCCGCAGCACCTCCAGCGTCTGGAGTACCGGTTTCAGTTTCCCGGCGCATTGCTCGACATAGAACTTTTCGGCGTAGGCCTTGAAATCGATCTTCACGCCGGTCAGGTGCCGGCATAGTTGCCGAAGGGGCTTTTCCTGGATGTAGCCGTTGGAGATCATCACGCTGCCGACGCCCTGCTGCCGGGCCCGGGCCGCCGAGTCGTGCATATATTCGTAGAAAATCACCGGCTCGGAATAGGTGTAGGCGATCGTCGGGCAGTTTCGCGCCTGGCAGACCGCCACCAGCCGGTCCGGCGGGATGAGGCTGCTATCCACCTGCTCCGGCCGAAACTGGCTGATCTGCCAGTTCTGGCAGAACTTACACTCGATGTTGCACCCGGCAGTGGCGATGGAGAAGGCCGGCGTGCCGGGCAGGTAGTGAAACAGCGGCTTCTTCTCGATCGGGTCGATGTTCGCCGAGCACAGGGCCCCATAGACCAATGTCTGATAGGCCCCCCCGTGGTTCTCGCGGACGCCGCAGTAGCCCCGCTCCACGTCGGCCACTTCGCACTCCCGCGGACACAGGACGCACTTCACCTTGTTGTCCGCCAGCTTCTCCCAGAACAGGGCCTCATGGCGAGCCACACCCTCGAGCTTGGGCCCTTCCAGGGCCGCCCGGCCGGCAATGTCCTGGCCCCAGTCCCCCCCGGCCCGGCACAACGCCCCGGCCGCCCCACAGGCGATCCCCATTCTCAGGAGATCACGCCGGGTCGGATCACGGAAGATGTTGTCGAGGCAGTCCATGTCGCACCTCGGTTCATCGGTCGTCGAGAATCGCCCTGACGTCCTGGGCGCCGTGAAGCACGCGAATGACTTGCAAGGGCTTGGTCTCAGGGCGATAGACGATCAGGTATGAGTAGACCGTCCAAAAACAGAGCGGTTCATCGGCCAAGTCTTCCCTCAGATGGCCAATGTCCGGCATCTTCGCCAGCCGCCGCATGGCCTCGCGAACCTCCGCCAAGACGCGGCTGGCCGCCTCCCGGCTTTGCCCTGACAGATACTCCTCAATGGCTTCGAGGTCGGACTCGGCCTCGCGTGTGAGGACGTATTGGCTCATTGGGCTTCTTTGCGGCGACGCCGGCCTCGCTCTTCGAGCTTATCAAACACCTGTTCTCCGTCCACGAGTTCGCCGCGTTTGGCCTGCTCCAGGCCGACGGCGATCTGCCGGCGGGCCTCTCCGAGCCGCACTTCGCGGAGCCGGTCTTGCTCTTCCAGCAGACGCAGAGCTTCGCGAAGAACTTCGCTGGCCGACTGATACCGGCCACTGGCCACTTTCGCCACGACCAGTTGTTCAAGCTCGGGGGTGAGAGAGACATTCATGGTAACTCGATTTGCCATACCAGCATCATAGCATTCGTAGCACAATGTGTCAAATTGTGCCACAAACGCAGGTCTGCCTAGCCCGATAACTCTTGCACTGCCCTTGGGATTGCCCAGGAGACGGCCGAATCCACGCGTGGATCTCACACTGCGATGCGTTCGATCTTGCCCAGGTCGGCTTCGCCCAGGCCCATGGCGGCGGCGGTGGCGATGTACTTCGGCGGGCGGTTATCTTCGGCCAGAGACTTTAGCCCTTTGGCCCGGCGTTGGGCGTCGAGCAGGTCGGCGGCTACTGCGTCGGTGGCGACGAAGTCCGCTCCGACGATCAACCCGCCGAACGGCCAAGCAAAGCCGGGATGCCGGGCCGGGCCGGCGTGATACTGGGCCCGCGTGCCGTCGCACACGGTCAGCCGCCACTTGGGGGCGATGAACCGATGGGCCACTACGTCGGCCACGTAGGGGTCGCAGTTCTGATCGTGATACTTGTTCGGGTTGTGGATGGCCCCGTAGAAATTCTTCATCCCCAGGCTGGCGCCGGCCAGGTTGTGATCCTTCAGCACCGGCAGGCAGATCAAGGCGCTGACCTCCTCGGCCACGATCCGTGAATAGCACGAGCCGATCGACCCTCTGGTCTCCACCTCCCGCTGATAGCCGCTGCCGTAACGCTCGGAGTCGGTCCCGCGACATTGCACATGCCGGCCGGTCTTGTTGAGCTTGAATCGGGCCTGCTCCAGCTCGGAGTCGAAGCGATCCCAGACGATGATGTTCTCGGCCGGCACGCCCGCCCCCACCAGGCCGGCGGAAACGGCCTCCACCACCGCCGGATGGGTGGCCAGCCCCAGGGTGTTTACCTTGATGCCCACCCGGTCGGTCGGTCGGAACAATGAGCGCCACGCGGTGGCCGCGTCGGGCGCGTCGGTTACCTTCTGCACCGCGGCATCCAGCAGCTTTCGCAGCAGCTCGGCGTGGTCGTCGATCCGCCCGCCGATCAGGGCGTCGTCCCGGGCGATGACCACCCGTGGGGCGGGCCGGCCATTGCTACCAGGCTGCCCGGCATATGCCGGAGCGACCACCCCGGCCACCGCCGCGCCCGCCGCGACCGCTCCCACCTCGGTCAGGAATTCTCGCCTAGTTTTCTCTCGGGGCATACCTTCATCCACCTCCGGCCCAAACTGGAATCGCGCCTCAATCGCCTCGCACGGGCCAATGTTTACCCAGGTTCGCCGAACACTTCCGCCTCGAACAAGTATATCTCGGCCTCGGGCCGTTTCCAAGCATTGGCCGGCAGGGAGGCCTTGCGGCACACTTGCTCGAGGAATTCCTGGCGGGTCCAGCCGCGCTCATAAGCCACCTGGGGCAACAGGACGCCCCGTCGGCCTTCCAGCGAAATCAGCATCCCGTGCCGCCCCACGATGACCTCGTCGGTACTCTTGGCCTTTATCATAGGCGTCAGATAGCTGATCTCGATGTGCAGTTCGTCCACCTCTCGAGCGGTAACCGGGTTCTTCACGAATCGATGATCCTGACACGCACTGACTGCGTTGCGGATCACCGCCCGACAAAGCGGACCATTGGCCTCCATGTTGCCGATACAGCCCCGCAGCCGGCCGCGGTTCTGCAAGGTGACGAAACACGCTCCATCCGACCGCAACGTCGCCGGCAGTTCACCGGCCCCCGGTACGGTGGGTTCCCGGCCGTCGAGGTGGGCCGTGACGGTCTGGCGGGCCAGCCGCAACAGCGCCGCCCGCTCCTGCTCGTCGAGCGCGCCCGGTCTTCGAGTGAACACGATCGACTGATAGGTCACGCTGTTGGTCCAATCCCCCATGATGTTGCCCGAGGTGTCGAACGCCGCTACCTCCCCGGTCGCCCCCCCCTGCATCGACAGGATGCGCAACAGCAGCAAGATCGGGCCTCGGCCGCAGATGGTGTCGCCGGTCTTCGCCAGATGTCGGGCAAAGCCGTCGAAATCGCAGTTCAGAAGCGGTGCCGCCGCCGCGTTGCCCAGCTCGCGGATCTTGGCCGGCACATCATCCTTGAACGGCTGATATCTGTAGTTTGGGCCGTGATGGGTGAAATCGCTGCTGGCCACCAGCAGGGTGTCTTCGCCTATCCAGGGGGCAATCGCCTGGGCCGCCTGGGCATAGTCTTGGTCCGACATCCGCCCCACCAGCAGCGGCACCAGCCGGAAGTCCCCCAGCGTCCTTTGCAGGAACGGCAGTTGAAGCTCCAGCGAGTGCTCCCCCCGATCGATGCCCGGATTCGACGAGAAGCCCGGCTTCTTCAACAGCTTATCGCAGACCTCCCGGTCGATCGGCACGCGGCCCAGCGGCGTCTGGTAAGCGGTCAGCTTCCCCGGGACGTCTATGCCGCCATAGCTGCCGGCGTAGCGGTGGCTGAAGGCCAGCACGAAGACCCGCCGGTACTCCGAGCCCTGCAGACATCGATACCCCGCCGCGGCCACCGGGGCGCTGTAGCGATATCCCGCGTGGGGCGAGATCACCGCGGCAGGTCGGCCGCTGAGCTTGGTCGGCTTGGCCCGAGCCAGCAAGTCGTCCACCTGCTTGGTCAATACCGCAGCGTCGGCCGGATACCAGCCTTTTTCCGCGTTGTACGCCGGTCGAATGGTGTCTCCGACTTCTTGTGCCGCCGCCATGGGGCCGACTCCGATTGCCATGCCGGCGATGCCGACAACGACGGATTGTACCACCACTTTTGAGATCATCCTCCTCGCCTCCGTTGGCCTGGAAGCCATAGTGTACCACGAATGCCGGTTACCCTGCACCGGCTTCTGGACGGCCGGCGGGCAGGAAACCGCGAACGCGCGGAGTCTTGCGAGGTGCCGCCTGCAGACCTTCACAGGAAATCGCCTGCGCGGGAAACCGTAGGAGGATGAGGATGCGGCCGATGCCGGCGGCTTAGGAGGGAGCCGCCTCGTCCGCCTGGATGGTTGCGACAGTCCGAGAACCGATGGTGCCGGCGGGGTGCTCGATGGCGGGTGCCATGCTACCTCCACTGACTTGCTGGTCGGTCGGCTGGCCCCCGCCGGAACTCACTCCGCCGTCGCGATAGGTCCCGGCGCCGGCAGCCGGCAACTGCCCTAATGGGCGACGGGGAGCTCTCCAGGCCGCCGGTCGGGCCTGTGGGCGATAGGCCTCCAGCGCCGCGCACTCCCCATGCCATCGACAAACGTGCTGGCGGCAGGCCCCGTCGGCCCGACCGAAGCACGGCTGGTTGCCCTCCGCCCTTTGCATGGTGTGGATGAGGTCCAGATTGGGCATCTCGCCGGTCTCGATGGCCCGGCGTACCGCTCGGTCTCGGGCGGCGCGGATCTCCATCATGGTGGCAGCCTCTCCCTACAGCAGGGCATTCCCTGTCGCCAAGTCCCCAACAGAAGATGGCACGTGGTCCGTCAGTGGAAGACCGCAGCCCTGACCGAGCCAGGAAATGAGCAGGCCTCCATAATCAGATATTTCGGTCCGAAGGGAAGCCCGGTTGAGCAAGAAATCCAAGCGACCTGACCCCGGCCGCCGGGTTGCTGGGTGTGCATTTCAGCGCCGGGGCAGTCGCCAACCCGGCCGATCCGACCACCACCGCAAACCACGCCGTCGCGCCGTCTCGGGCAGGACCGCCGACCTCGAAGTGATGTCCGCCTACTCAGGTAGCTCCCACCGCCGAACAACAATCCGCCAGCGGGGGTGATGCACCTTCGGATCCAGCCGATCCTTCCACGCCGCGTCACGGTCCGCGAGATACTCGACCCGGTCGGGAGTCTCTCGGTAACCGCTCTCCAGGGCCCGCCACAGTTCGCGCCAGCCGGCCCGATGTGCGAAGCCGGCCGTCTCCAGGGTCACCACTGTCGACGGCGGATTGGCGGCCATCTTCTCCAGCGCGGAAGAGGGCGTTGGCGCGGCGACCGCCACATTGTCCAGTTCACCACCCGGCGGCTCGGCCAAGTTGCGCCAACGACGCGGATCGACTCGCCACCCCCTGCCGGCCGGCGAATCCGCGGACCTCATCAACTCCAGGGCATAGTAGTAACGGGCTGACGGATGGGTCATGACACAGTTCCGCAGCTCGCCGGTGGCATGCAGTTCACTGATGGCCTGCTCGAAAGGGTCCAACCATCGCAGGCTGGACCAGTGTTGCTGCAAGACCAGGTTCACCCCGCAACCCGTCCAGCCGATGATCAAGCAGACTCCTGCCAGCCGGGTTGACAGCCGAGTGAACCCACGTGGGGCATCGCCCGATCGTGCCTTCCCATTCCGCCGTTCGCGATCCGCCAGCCCCATCCCCCGCACCAACAACGCCGCCGCCAACAGGCCCGCCGCCCCGCTGAAGGTCATCACGTACTTGTCGATCATGGTCCGCGACCCCACCCCCGCCGCCAGACAGCCCAAGGTCACCATCCCCAGCGGCCACACCGCCCGCCACTGCCGCACCAGCAGGGCGATCAGGCCCATCCCGCAGATCCCCATCGGCACCCACGCCCACCAGGCCCCGACCGATGCCAGGTCGCCGGTGGTCAAGGCCAGGACCGTCCGGGCCGCCGTCGCCACGTACGACTCCCACGAACCACCCACCTCCGGAAAGGCGGCCACCTGTCTGCCGAACGGCACCAGCCAAACCGCATACAACACCAGCGGCAACAGAGCGGCCCACATCCATTGCCGTACGGCCCCGGGCGCGGTTCGACTGCGCATGATCCCCACCAGCCAGGCCAGGCCGACAACCACCGGTCCGAAGTAGTTCGTGTAGCACACCCCCGCGGCCGTCAGTCCCCAGGCGATGATCAGCCCCCGCCTCCCTTGCCGGGCCGAGGCCAGTCGTGCCGTCAGCCATAGCAAGACGGCGACCAGCAGGAACATCAAACTGTACCACCGGGCCGCAAACCCGAAGAACAGATGGGCCGGGTGCAGCCCGCAGATGACCATCGCCACCAGACCCGTGGTCCGATCGAACCACGCCTGCCCCGCCATGCGAATGAAGATCAGGCCGCCCAGAAAGAACAGAATCGACGGGCTCCGCAGCGCCAGCGGCCCGACGCCGAAGACCCTGACCCAGCAGTTCTGCAGGACGTAGTACAACGGCGGGTCCGGTTCCACCCCCTGCCACAGGGCCGCGACCATCTCCCCGGTCGGCATGACGTACCGCCGGCAGCTAAAAGCCTCGTCGTCGAAAACGGTAAAATGCCCCGCCCCCCAGAACATGAACGCCCCCACCCCCAGGGTGGTCAGCGCCGGCCAGCGATCGCGTGGTGTGCGCGGGATGATCGTGGTTCCCGCGACAGAAGCGCGGCCCCGGGCAGAGGGCGTCGCACTACGGAGCCGGCCGACTCATACCGCCCCGGCCCGCCTGTGACGGGCATCCTACCGTCTCGCCGCCACTTGCGCCGGACTGCCCGCGAACCGCACCTCCGTCCCCACCCGCACCGTCTTCGCCAACCGCAGCACGTCCCAATTCATCAGCCGGATACACCCGTGGGAACCCGTCTTGCCGATCAGCTCCGGCTCCGGCGTGCCGTGGATGCCGTAGCCCGGGATGCTCAACCCGATCCAGCACAGCCCGACCGGATTCCGCGGACCCGGCGGGATCACCAGCCGCTGATCCACATCGTCGACCTCCGGCCAGTTCACCGGGTCGAACAGATACGACGGATTGGCCGCGATCGTGACAACCTTGCTGGACCCGCTCGGCCGCTGCTTCCGATCCGCCGCGATCGAACAGTGGAACATGCCGACCGTGCTCCCGGTCTCGTCGAGAACGCGCAAGACCTTCGCGTCGAGATCGATGTCCAGGCTCCTGCCCAGCGCAATGGCCTGGGGAGCATCCACATTGGGCAGCAGGACCTCCTCGCCCCAAGACAACCGCTCCAGATCAACACGCGGGTTCAACTTCGCCAACAGCCGACGCGTGCAATGCCCGCGCTCCGCCGCCAACTCGGCAAGCGACTTATACCCCAACCGCGTCAGCCTGCTCTTGGCCACCCAACCCCGCGGTGCCGGGCCGACCTCTGCCGCGTCGGCCGCGGTCCACCGGTAGAGCCGCACCGCCGGCACCGAGTCAATCTCCAACGCCGCCAACGTCGCCGCGTCCGGCCTCGCTGTAACCGGCAAACCGACATGAACCTGAAATGCACCGAACGCCCGCTCGGTCTTCGGACCGACTATCCCGTCGATGATCCCCGGCGAGAAACCCGCCCGGTCCAGCGCCGCCTGCCAGGCCACCTCCGGCGCCGCCAAGGCCGCCCGCGCTCCAATCTCCGGCGCGCTGCCGTGGATCTGCGGGTCCGCCCGGGCATGAGTCGCCCCCAGCCCCAGCGCAATCAGTAAGCACCACCTGGTCCGCACCAAACTCGCCACGCCGGCCTCCCTGCCGGGGTCCTCGGCGAAGGACCTCCCCCTCTCTATCGGCAGGCCCGCGCTCTGGGTGCCACTGGCGCGCCTGGGCGCCACCGGCCAGCTCTGGGGGCCACTTGCGGCCTGTCCGATGGATGCCACTGGCCAGAACTGGGTGCCACTGGCCAGAACTGGGTGCCACTGGCGGCTTGCCCGCCAGTGCCGCCGCGCGTACGCGATCACTACCGGTGCATCGCCCCACTCGGCCACCGTCGCCGGCATCCTCATTTCAACTCAAGCCGCCGCGCCCCCGCCCGATGATGCCCATATAATCGCCCAACGATGAACGACTCGAATCTGACCATCACCATCCTCGGCTCCGGCACCTCCCACGGCGTCCCCATGATCGCCTGCGATTGCCCGGTCTGCACCTCCGACGACCCCCACGACCGCCGAACTCGCCCCAGCATCGCCATCACCTATCAAGACCCCGCAGCCGAATCTCCCACCACCCTGCTGGTCGACACCGGCCCCGAGCTGCGCCTGCAATGCGTGGCCAACGACATCCGGGCCATTGACGCCGTCCTCTACACTCATCACCACATCGACCACCTGGCCGGCCTCGACGATCTGCGCCGCTTCAACTGGGTCCAGGAAAGGGTCATCCCCTGCTACGGCCAAGCCGAAACCCTCCAGCGCCTACGGACCATGTTCGCCTACGCCTTCGAGCACGACCCCGAGTATCCCTCGTCCAAGCCCCAGCTCACCCTCCGCGCCATCGACGGCCCCTTCGAGATCGGCGGCCGCACCATCACCCCCATCCCCCTGCTCCACGGCACCCTCCCGGTCCTCGGCTTCCGCGTGGGCAACGCCGCCTACTGCACCGACGTAAACCAAATCCCCCCCGCCTCCTGGCCGCTGTTGGAAGGCCTGGACGTATTGATCCTCGACGCCGTGCGGAAACGCCCCCACCCCACCCACTTCAACCTCGACCAGGCCGTGGATCACGCCCGCCGCATCGCCGCCAAGCAAACCTACTTCACCCACATCGCCCACGCTCTGCCCCATGCGGAAACCAACCGCACCCTCCCCCCCAACATGTCCCTGGCCCACGACAACCAACAAATCCCCTCTACCTGCCCCCCCGCCGATCGACTCGCCCCTCCGGTCACTTGTTAGCCAAGGCCGACTCGATCTGCCGCAAGATGTCTTCCGCGTTCAACACCATCTGTTCCCTTCTTCCACGCCGCCAGTGCCACTATTGTAGGGTGCGTCCAGGACACACCAATCTCTAGGCCGCTTCTGAATGGTGCGTCAGGGGAGGCACGCTACACGACTTGACACTTTGCCCTTTAGAACAGATAGAGGTGTTTGTCTTCGAATTCGTGTCTGTTTTCGAAGATTGTGGCCTCGGAGAACTCCAAGATTCTCTTCTTCCGTACATCCGAAAGTCGATCGAAGTACGCTGGCGCGATCACAACGTTTTCGCAATGCTGCAGGATCAGCTTGGACATGAGGTACTTCTGGTACACCCCGGCTGCGTTCCAAATCCTGTCTAAGTATTGAGACGCAACCGTTTCGTCGCCCCTCAAGAACGAGAATACAATGTCGGTCCTGCGCTGCCCCGGAAGTACGTTCAATACGACGCGAGCGACATCGTCCGGCCACTCCATGTCGTCCAGAGAAAAAACCGAACTGACGGCGATCGACGGCGGTGCATCGTCAAACCCTAGCCACATATGCAAGATCCCGCCGAAATCTCGGTTCAAAAAGACTTGGTCATACAGCCTTTTGTACAGATAGCAGTCATAGGCGTTGCGCAGCCATTCCGTCGCGTGCATTCCCGCCGCGTCGGGTTCGCCCCGGCGCGAGCGGCCCTGCTCAACCCTCTTGAGGTATCCTGCTTGCACCTTGCAGGCAGTCTCGAAACACGCATGGGTTTCTCGAAGCACCGACCGATAGGCGATCAAGAACAAATGCTCCGGATCGGACAGGTTCGGCAGCGCTTCGTCAATGGGCTTGAATACTGTGCTGTCATGCTCCGAGCACAGTCCAGTGAACGTAGACGCTTTCGTTCTTCCGATCCGCTGATAGACAAGCGAGGGGCGGGCGTCGGAATCACGCGAAAGGCGGAGCATTATGACATGCCCGTCTTGGGAGAGTAGATCGAGCGCTCGGCTATTCTGAATAGAGTGGGCGCGGACAGCCGTCTGCCCGCACGTCTCGCTGGGTCCGAGACACCGACGAAGAGTGAGTTTCTGGACGCCGAAGTAGTCCTCCCGCCAATTCTTCGGTATGTCACCTTTTCTTACCACGACCATGCCCATTCCTAGGCTACCACGTCGCTGGGCATCTGAAAGTCCCTGCGGTCAGGCCGGGTGGCCCACCTCGCTTCAAGGCGGCGGCCCGATTCCCGCCTATCCAGACCAGCCCTATCTTACCGGATACCAGATCTCCCCGCCACAACGCCACCTCGCGCGGAACGGTGATCAAGACTATAGGTTGCCAGAAGGCCCGGGCGTCAAGACGGGTGCCGATGGCCCGGCGCCCGCTCCGCGCCTGGCCAGGGCCAGAAAAGGCCGAGTGTTGCGCGCCGTTGCGGCAAATTGCACTTTCAAAAAAATGCCAAAGTGCAACACCAACCAGAAATGCCCGCCCGACCGTGTTTTTTCTCAACGGAGAGAACGCCTAGAACGCCGCGGGTGAAAAAAAGGGATGACGATCGAATGGCAACAGGACCGGTGGGCAGGCTTGTTTCATAGTGGGGTCGCGATTCGCGTGCCTCCGGACGAGCCTTCTCTGCGCTCTCGGCGATCTCCGCGGTGAATATGCCTGGTCAGGCCGCCGCCGGCGCGGGGGTCGGTGCCGGCCCTTCGGTGATGACTTGTTCGTGGGGGGTCTTTTCCTCGCCGAAGCGGACTAGGCGGGCGGAGTTGAAGATTACGACCACGCTCGAGGCGAAGTGCAGCACGGCTGCGAGGATTGGCTGGACGATGTCCAAGGCCCCCAGGGAGATTATCGTGGCCACGAACAGGACGCCGAAGACCAGGTTCTGCACTACTACCTTACGCGTTGCCCGGCTCAGGCGGATGAGGAACGGGATGCGGGTCAGGTCGTTGTTCAGCAGGGCGATCGAGGCCGACTTGATGGCTACGTCGCTGCCCGCCGCCCCCATGGCTACCCCCAGGTCTCCGGCAGCCAGGGCCGGGGCGTCGTTGACCCCGTCGCCGATGACCATCACCTGGTGCCCCTGGGCCCGCATGGCCTCGACCAGGTCCAGCTTCTCCTGCGGCAGGCAGTCGGCCTTGTACTCGGTGCAGGACATCTCGGCCGCCACCCGCCGGGCCACCGCCTCCCGGTCGCCGGTCAGCATGGCCACCCGCCGGATGCCCACCTCCCGCAGCTCCTCGACCGCCCCCCGAGCCGCCGGCCGCGTGCGATCTTCCAGGCCGACAATGCCCAGCAGCCGCCCGTCGTGGGCGACGTACAACTGGCTCATGCCCTCGGCCTGCTCGGCAACTTCGCGCAGGGCGGACGTGTCCAGGCCCTTCTCCTGGAGAAACGACTCTCGCCCCACCAGGACCTGCTTACCCTCCAGGGCGGCGATGACCCCCTTGCCGGGGACCTCCTCGAACTTCTCCGGCTTGCCGTACTGCACATTGGCCTCGTCGGCCACTTCAATAATCGCCCGGGCGGCGGGGTGGTTGCTCAACTGCTCGGCCGCCGCCGCCAGCTTGATCAGATCGGCCCCATCGACGCCCTCGGCGGGGATCAGCCGCGAGACCGAGAGCTTTCCGGTGGTGAGCGTTCCGGTCTTGTCGAAGACCACCGCCGTCAATCGACCGGCACTCTCCAGGTGCGAAACATCCTTGATGAGGATGCCCAGGCGGGCGGCGCAACTGAGGCCGGCGACCATCGCCGTCGGCGTGGCCATGATCAACGCACAGGGACAGGCGGCCACCAACATGGTGATGGCCCTTTGCAGGCCGTTCTCGTCCCGGGCGAAGAACAAGACCAGGCCGGCCAGCATCAGGATGGTCGGCGTGTACCAGACCACGTACTGGTCGATCAACCGCATAATCGGTATGCGGGTCTTTTCCGCCTGGAGGATGAGGTTCTGGACCTGGCCGAGGGTGGTCTCGCTGCCCACCTTGGTGACTTCGATGTCCATGGCCCCGGTGAGGTTGGTGGTCCCGCTGAAGACCGGATCGCCGGGATGCTTGTCGACCGGCAGCGACTCGCCGGTGATGTTGGCCTGGTTGACGCTGGACTCGCCGGAAATCACCCGGCCGTCGGCGGGAACATTGTCCCCCGGCCGGACCCGAACCCGCTGGCCGGTCTGCAGGGCCGCGGCTTGGACCTCGCGCTCACCGCCATCGGTGATCAAGCGGGCGGTCTTGGGGGTCAGCTTGACCAGTTCTTCGATGGAGGCCCGGGCCCCGATGGCGGTTCGGGACTCGATCAGCTCGGAGAGCAGCAGGAAGAAAGCAATGATCCCTGCGGCCCGATAATCGTGAAGGGCAAAGGCCCCGACGATGGCCAGGGCGACCAGTTCGTCCATGTGCATCTGGCCGCGGATCAGATTGCCCAAGGCGTGCCAGATGATCCGCAGGGCCAGGAGCAACGCCCCGATCCCGGCGACCAGATCCATGTGAATCTGGTAGAGATACTCTTTGCTGACCTCGGTGGTCCCTTGGGCATTGACCACCTCGCTCAGCGTTACCGGGCTGTACCACTGCACCAGATAGCTGGTGAAGACCAGCAGGCCGCCGGCCAGGGTCATCATCAACCAGAATCCGGCCGAGCGGGCCGCGGCGGCCGCATCCCCGTGGCTGTGGTCATGGGAATGGCCCGCGTGACTCATCTCAACGTCCTGAATGCCGACAACGCGATGGGGCATGTGATCACTACCTATTCAGCCAAAGGTGTTTCCTGCCAGATGGTATCATACGCCTCAGCTCCCGGCGAGGTTCGGCCCCCGCCGGTAGCCGGCGGCAGCCAAAGGCCTGCCGGCGCAACCCGGCCAGGACCCTCTAATTCGCCGCCCGTCGTGCTATCCCACTTCC
>CAZFMS010000086.1:0-14115 GCA_964520125.1 uncultured Planctomycetaceae bacterium | reverse complement strand
CAAGATCGTCAGCACCCCGGCCTACATGCTGGGCAAGGGCCCCGCCGAGGTCTTCGAAGGCATCCGCAAGCTGGTCAACGAAGTCCTCCGCCTGGCCGGCGCCTAGACTCCTCCGACCGGGTGGCTGCTGCAAGCCCGTGTCCTCTGACCAGGGTGCCGCGGGCAAACCCCGTTCGCCCGTGTCCTCTGGGGTGGCATGGGCAAACTCGTTTGCCCGTGCTCTTCGACACCCCAGCGAGCCGGGCCGTCCTCGGCCCGGTTACGTGCCACCGGCAAACTCGTTTGCCCGTGCTCTCACGATAGATGCCTCCCCAGGAGCACCAATGGCCAACATAGTAGAACTAATCCAGCAAGCCATCCCCTCCCTGGTCGACCTGCGTCACGACCTCCACGCCCATCCCGAACTATGCTTCGAGGAGCACGAAACCGCCCGCCGCGTGCTCGAACAGCTCGAACCCTTGGCCAATCTCGAGATCCGCACCGGCGTCGCCGGGACCGGCATCGTCGCCACCTTGAATGCCGACCGCCCCGGCCCCTGCGTCGCCCTGCGGGCCGAGCTGGACGCCCTGCCCATCGAAGAGCAGACCGGCCTGCCCTACGCCTCGCGCCGGCCCGGCCGCATGCACGCCTGCGGCCACGACGGCCACCTGACCTGCCTGGTCGGCGCCGCCCGGGTCCTCTCCCAGATCGCCGACCAACTGCCCGGCAAGGTGAAGTTCATCTTCCAGCCCGCCGAGGAAGGCGGGGCCGGCGCCGACCTCATGTGCCGCGAAGGAGTCCTGGACGATCCCCCCGTCGATGCCATCTTCGCCCTGCACGGCTGGCCCGAGCTGGACCTGGGCACCGTCGGCATCAGGCCCGGCGAGATGATGGCCTCCATGGACAAGTGGACCATGACCGTCCACGGCGTCAGCGGCCACGCCGCCTTCCCCCACTTGTGCGTGGACCCTATCGTCGCCGCCGCCCAGGTCACCACCGCCTTGCAGACCGTCGCCTCCCGCACCGCCAACCCCCTCGAATCCGTGGTCCTCACCGTCGCCATGTTCCACGCCGGCACCGCCTCCAACATCATCCCCCCGTCCGCCGAACTAGCCGGCACCATCCGGGCCCTGGACAGCACCCTCCGCGACCGGGCCATCGCCCAGTTCCAACACATCGCCACCCAAACCGCCAGCGCCCTGGGCGCCCGAGCCGAAATCGCCTTCGCCCAAGGCTACCCCGTATTAAAAAACGACCCAACGACTACGGCCCTAATCCACCAAATCGCCCAAGAAGTAGTAGCCCCAGACAATGTCCAAATGCCCATCCCCCCAACCATGGGCTCGGAAGACTTCGCCTTCTACGCCCAACAGGTCCCCGCCACCTTCTGGCTCTTAGGCGTTGGCGACCCCCCCCCCCCCCCCCCCCCCCCCGGCCCCCCCCCCCCCCCCCCCTTCCCCCCCCCCCCCCCCCCCAAAGGTCCACCAACCCACCTACGACTTCCCCGACGCCGCGCTACCAATAGGCATCCACATGCACTGCCAAACCGCCCGCCGCTTCCTCACCGGCCCTTGACCGAGCCGCGACAACGGTTCCGGCCCGTTTTACCCTGAGCGGTCCGTCCTGACCATCGCCGATCGATTCGCTCCCTCCGCTCACGTGATAGCCGGCCCATTCGATCTCACGCAAGTCGAAATCGCTTTGTATCATGCTCTCGGGCGACTAACCGAACCGAAACTCGCCCACGAATTCTGCTGAGGAGAATTCTATTCTATTCCACGACATAAACTTCAATTGTACCGGCGAAAGAGCCCTTCCCACTTCCTATTCGACTTGTGAAGAACTGGAATGCTGTTGTTGGGGCACGAATGCGCAAAGACGACGAGCAGACCACAGTCGCCGTGTCCTTGCGGCTCTTTGGATTCGGCCTTGGTGCAGTAGTCGAGCAAAGCCGTTTTTTCCGTCGGATTGAAATGCCGACATTTCGATGCGAACACGTTGTCGCCTTCGGTCAGGTGGAAATGCGGGACGAGTTCTAAGCTGGTTTCATGTGCGATTCGTCGCATCGCACTCTGACAGGCCGCAACGACAACAAGGTATACGCGACCCACGTCTGCCAATAGTTCTCCAAACTGGTTTGCCCACGAGCCACACGCTTGCTCCCCGGAGCCAACGAAGTCGTCAATTAGCACTACCGTGTCATCTGCGCCGAGTCGTTCTCGCAGTATGTCACTCCGGGGTATGAATAGTTCGTTGTACTTCTTGGCTGCTAGATTATTGGCGTGTCGGAATTTGTGCAGCATTGAATCACCGCTTTCCCCCGCACTGGCTGAGTAGGCGACAAACCGCCAAGAACCATCTCGCTTTCTCTTGTTGATGCTCCAGCCCTCTAAGCCCTGCAATACCGAACGAAACGCACCAACAATCTGGTCGTGTGAGAAGAAGTCTATACAATCGAGCACTCTGGCAGCCAAGTCGTGATGTTCCTCGTCAAACCGAGTGATCCAAGCACGAATGCGATCTTCAGACACGTGGTGCCGATACCCCGCAAACTCATTGGCCCAGGATCGCAGTCTCCGCGAATCAATGCGGGCATTTCTTCTTGTCGGTGTTTTCATTTGGTGAGCCTCCGGCCGGCGTCTCGAAGCCTCTTCCGAATGAGCGTCAACAAGGACTCGAGTGCCTTCCAGAGTTTCTCTTCACCAATACACCCCTCAACGTCCAATTCGCGCAGGTCGTCAACAAGCTTCCCCACGCGTTTCTCGATCGCATTGGCTTCGGCTACGACCGAAGCTGCAGCTATCTGTAAATGCTCGATCGGAAGGTCGCTTGATTTGGCGAATCCCCTGAGCTTTCGGCTGATCTGAGTCGCCTTGCCCGCCTTTCGGGCATTGTTGATGTGCTGCTTGATGAGACGAAAGTCCGTCACCGCCTTCAATCCACCCGCTTGGTATCTCTGAAGCATCGCCTTCGTGAATCTCTCCTTTGTATACCAGTCAAAGGAGTTCACAAATCTGTCGTTTCTGACAGCAAATAGTTCGATAAAAAAGTCTGCTTTGACCCTTTTCCCGGGATCGCCGTCCAACATCATATCCTGATACTTCTTTGGATACTGCAAGAGCTTCCTACAGCGTTGAACGACTGCTTGGTCAAGCCCAGTCAACGCAGCAAGCTTCTTATCATTGCGCTCTTTCAACTCTTCCATCAATAGCTCAAGCTTCAACGCTGTTGGCATAAGCTCCCAGTCTTCCCGAAGCTTATGTATCTGGAACATCGTGACGATGTTCTGAATTAGCGTTGGCTCTGCTACTTCGTTGACAGGGACGATTGCCAGGTTCAGAGTCTTGGCACACATCCAACGCCGCTGGCCATCCAGAATGACAAAACGCTTCTTGCGACTATCGAAGTAGACGGTAAGCGGAACTAAGATACCCACCGCATCGATCGAGGAGCGCAGAATCTCAAGTGGATCACGGTCGAAGAGAGCACGGGGGTTATGCGGATTTGGAAAAAGTTCATTAGTGTGAATCGTCTTGACACCAATCTGGCGTGGTGCGAATCCGCTTGGTGCTTTTTTCTTCTTCTTGGACTTGATTCTGACCTTCATGATGGATACTGGTCCTCTTTAGACTCACTCCGGTCGTGCGATGTTGGTTATCAACAATTCGTAGGCGGCCTTTCTGGAGCCGGCAAAGCCGGCAACATGACGCCGAACCCGCATCCGGTACGAAAACCAGTTCTCAGCCAAGGCCCTTGCTTCCCGGCAATCTGCATATGAAACAAGAAACGCGGCATTGCGTTCGTGTATTCTTGTAAGATGTTTGCTCAATCGACACAGGTCGTTGGAGCAAAAGGGGCGTTCGCCGTATTCGCGAAATATTCGCCGCGATGCAACTGCGTACGGTGGATCGAGATATACGAAGTCGCCGGCGCGGACATAACGCAATGTTGTTCCAAAATCCCATGATCGAAGCGTTGCACGCTGCAATGACGTACTTGCTTGGATGAATTCACCACGAGTTACGAATGCACCTGCTCTTGATGTTGCAAACGGCACGTTGAACTGTCCAGATCGATTGGTGCGGTAAATGCCGTTGAAGCAGTTGCGATTCAAGTAGATGAAACGAGCAGCACGCTGGATCGGAGTCAGTTTGGCTGGGTTTCGAGCGCGTTCGCGGTAATAACGTTCTTTCGTGCGAGGAATCGCAACTACGCGGTCATATACTCTGCGGGGATGGTCCCGCACCAATTCGAAAGTTTCAATCAAGTCAGCGTTCTTGTCAGCCAGCAGAGCTTTTTCGGGGCAAAGGCTAAAGAAGAAACAAGCCGACCCAGCGAACGGTTCAACATACCGGCCGTAATCCTCACTCCAGAACTCTCTGAGTCGCGGGATCTGTTTACGCTTGCTTCCTGCCCACCGCAGAAACGGCTTGGGAATTGCGGGAGTATTGGTGACCATAACGTGAGCTTAACCAGAATGCAGCGTTTCGTCTATGTGAACTATCAACCGATACTGCCTAAGTGGCTTGATCCTGAAACCGATCAAGGCTCGCTGTGTGGCGACCCTAGCACGCTGCGGCCCCCCTGTCCATCGCAGGGTGATGTTTTTGAGATTCTGCGCCCTACAGCCACGATTTTGGACTCCGAGCGCCCAAAGTGGCGACCGGCGAGGCCCATGGTCGATCCTTGGCACTGGGCGCACGCGTGCTTCCCTCCAGGCATCCAGCACTCTGGCCGACTGAGACTCCTATGCGGGGCATCCAGAGACGACCGGCGGTGGCAACGGGAGCCACGCAATGCGGTCGAGGATGAGCTTGGCAAGAGCGCGGAGTTGCCCAGCGCGATCGATCTTACTATTGTCGGATGCCAACAGATAAGAAGGGAACATCATGGACATTCAGGTGCTGACCGGGTTCTTCATGTGGTGCACCATCATTAACGGCGCCCTGTTGCTGCTCTGGGGCTCGATGTGCATCTTGGCTCCGGGTTTGGTGTACCGCACCCAGAGCATGTGGTTTCCCATGCCCCGAGAAACCTTTAACGTGGTCATTTACTCTTTCCTCGGATTGTTCAAGATCGTCTTCCTGGTCTTCAATCTGGTCCCCTACCTGGCTCTGGTGATCGTCGGATAGTAAGGCGTTTCGATGTTTTTGACGTTTTGGCTTTTCGACGTTTCTACTATTGCACACGCCACCGCTCCCTTACGGTCGCGGCTCTGATCGTCCGCCGACGCGAATACCGCTCCGACCCGCGGGGTTCGACGTTTCGTCGCTGCCCCGCGCACGCCTGCGGCGTTGCGGCTAAACACAAGTTTTGACGTTTTGACGTTTTGACGTTTCGGCGTTTCGACGTTTCTGCTTTTGCACACGCCACCGCTCCCTTACGGTCGCGGCTCTGATAATGGTTCGGTCACAGGGGTCGCGGCTCTGGTTTTGGTCGGGTCACAGGGGGGGCGGCTCTAATGGTGGTCGGTTCCCGTACGGTCGCGGGGGGGGTGAATCGGCGGCGGAGGGCCTGGGTGAGGTGATCGGCGGTGGGGAGCCGGTCGAAACGGTAGAACAGGCCCGGGGCGTACTCTTGTTGGAAGAGGAACTTGCTGACCAACCAGAGGGCCTCGCAACGGGCCCGCTGTTCATCCGGGGAGCGCGGCGGGAGGGGGGAGCAGGGCCCGCAGCAGGCCAGCCACGACGGTATCGAGGATTCGAGATCGGCCAGCCGGACCGGTTCGCCGACCTCGACGGCCCCGCGGCGGATGAAGAACGGCTTGACCAGGATGTTGGGGGCCGTTCGGCGAGGGGGGCCACCGCGCTGGCAGATCAGCCAGCAGCAGTTAGAGAGGTCGGTGAGGTGTTGGTATTCCGGTCGCTTGGTGGCGGCGGTGGCGCTGTCGATGGTCTGACGGAGGGAGGCGGCCTTCTCGAAGGAGAGGGCTTTGGCGGCGGCCTGCATCGATTCTCGCAGGGCGGCCAGGCGTGGTTGATGGTCGCCGGCGGAGAATGCGGCGGCGGCGGTGACGCTCCGGCGGTAGGCTTCCAGGGGGATCGAACCATCACATGGGGCGGGACACTTGCCCATCTCGAAGTATGCACAGGGCTGTCCGTGGGGGGTCTGTTCGAGGACCTGGTGGTAGCGGCACAGGTCGAAGAGGTCCTCGAGCAGGTGGACCCAGGTCTCGGCGTCTCGTCGGGTGGCGAAGGGCCCGACATAGCGGTCCTGGTCAGTGGGGAGTTCTCGCCGCGGCAGGAACTGCGGCGTCCGGGACGCGGGGTCGACCCTCAGGAACCAGGCGGCGGGAAAGGCCACCTCCCGGCGATAGCCCTCGGGGTTGAGCACCCGGGCGATTTGCCAATGGGCCAGGGCGGTCTCGAAGCGGCTGAAGCTCTCGCGCCAGTGGATGCGGCCGGCGATCTGGGCCAGGTTGGTGCGTTTGGACTTCCGGTCGGGCGGCGGGGCGGCCAGGCGGTTGACCACCAGGCGGCGTAAGTTTTGGCCGGATGCCAGGAGGATGGGTCGGTCGTCGGGGTCGGCGATGAGATAGACCCCGCCGTGGGCCGGCAGGGCTCGAGTGTCAATCGAACCGTCGCGGCCGAGTTCCAGGTGATGGTCGAGGAGGTTGGTCATGTGGAGCGGTCAGCTCGCCATGGTTGGCCGGTCGGAGCCGGTTTGTTCAGGCCCGGTGATTATATGCCGGGTCGAGATGGCGCGGGATGGGAGAACCGGGGCCCATGGCTGCGGGCTGCGGGCTGGTGGCCTTCGATTAGTCCATGGTGAAGATGGCTTCCAGGAGGTGCAGGGTCTCCCCTTTTTCCTTGATGATCAACACCGGGGCGGCACAGGTCATCAGGACGCTCTCGGAGGTGCTTCCCAGAATGGCGGCGGCGGGACGGGTTGGCCCCCGGCTGCCAATCACCACGATGTCCATCTTGCGTACCGAGGCGACCTGGGCGATGGAATCGGCCGGTTCGTCGGAGAGGGTGACCAGGCATTCCACGGATATGCCGTGGGTGTCGATCTTGGCGACGAACTCCTCGAGTTCTTGCAGGCCGATCTTGCGTTGGGTTTCTACCGATTCTTCGAAGCTGACCCCGGCCAAGTCATGTCTGGGGCCGACGTGGCGAACGGTCTGGGCGACCAACTGGGGGTTGGGGCGGTCGGAGGCCCGGGCCAGGGCGGCGGCGACCTCCATGGACAGCTTCGAGTGGGGCGAGCAATCCACGGCTACCAGGATGCGGTCGAAGTGGGGCCGGCATTGTTCGGGGACGACCAGGACGCTGCAGGGCGACTTGCGGGCGACGCGGGTGAACTTGGCTCCGATGCCCAGCTGGCTGGATGGTAGGCGGCGGCCGACGATGATCAGGTCCAGGTCCTTGTCGCGGGTGGTCTTGTAGACATCGATCAGGCTGCGGGTGGCCTGGACCTCGCAGGTGACCTGTCGGGCGATATCCGGGGGCAGGGCGTTGCGGATTCTGGCTTGGAGTTCCGCCAGGTCAGGCGCTTTCTCCGGTGTGGAGTGCGTGGGACCGCCGATGTGGATGCAGTAGATCTGCCTGGTACCGAGGTGGGCCAGGTGGGCGGCGAAGGAGAGGACCGACTCATCGGCCGGGGAGTCGCTCAAGAAGACGCCCATTTTCTGGAAATCATGCATGAGGGTGTACTCCTGGGAAGACGCCGGTCGTCAACTTACTGCGGTCGGCTTCCCGTCCCGCAGTTCGGGTCGCCATGTTCAGGCCGATCTCCGGCGGCCAACGAAGGACGGCTCTCTGAATAAATCGGCCCGAGTCGGGTCCTTTCTGGCCCCGATTTTCTGTCGGTCGTCGGGGCGACCGTGGGGGCCGCCCGTCGCCGGGCCTTCAAACTGCGGTCCCGGGCTGCCGCGGTCACGCAGGGGACTATCTACCTGGTCTACCTCCGCCAGAACTGCCACCAGGATCGGGCAGGCACTGACTCCGCCAGTTTGGTCATGGCCTCGGCCTCCGGCAGCATGAGGCGTCGTTGCCTCCACTTGGCGCGGGCGAACTGTTGCGGATGGTCTCGAAATCGGCGACGGGAGTCCGGCGAGAAGAAGGCCCCTTCGTCGGGTAGCTCGTTGTCCGCCTCGTAGAATTTTAGGGCCTCGTCCAGGCACTGGGCCGCCTGGCAGGCCAGGCGTCGTGCGGTCTGGCTATCCTGCTGTTTCTGGGATTCGGCGAGGATGCTCTGGAAGAGCGTCAGCCAGCCCAACGGATCAATCGCCCGGGACCTGGCCGGGGTCGGGTTGATGTGGTCGGATCGGGTCTGCCGCTGCGTGGGCGGCGGCTCGATGGTGAAGTAGATCGAGCGTTCGGTGTCGCACGCCGGGCAGACGGCGGGTAGCGACCATCCGCCTGGTGAGGAGCCGGTCTCGAGGAGGTCGCGGCGTCGCTCGAGCGGTCCGGCGCCGCAGGCCGGGCATTTTGAGAGCATCAAGAACAAGTAGGCTTCGGCGACGCTGTGGACCTGCACTAGTTCGGCGTCGGAGATCATCGACCTGCGGGCCCCTGTATTGACCTGTGGCCCGGGCTGGGGGGGCGCTGGTGGACCAGCCGCCCGCGACACCCAACACAGACCGGGCCGAGGACGGCCCGGCTCACTCATGGCAGACCGGGCCGAGGACGGCCCGGCTCACTCGGATCCTCGAATCAACAATGACAGAGCGCTAGATTTCGTCTTCTTCGTCGTCCTCCCCATCATCCTGCTCATCGTCGTCCGGTTCCTCGTCGCCATCTTCATCATCTTCGTCGTCTAGTTCTTCTTCGTCTGCGTCGTCCTCGAGTTCTGCGTCGTCCGCGTCATCGTCTAGTAGCTCGTCGTCATCGTCGTCGAGCGGATCTTCGTCCTCGCCATCGGGGTCCTCGTGGTCGGGCGGTTCGTTGTCTCCGCCATCCAGGTTCTCGTCATCTGGCGGTTCGTCGTCAGAACCGTCGGGGTCGGTGGTCTCTGCCTGGGGTGTTGCCGTTGCGGCTGGGGCGCCACCGGGCAAGAGAGCGGCGGCGGCGCCTACTTTCTCGGTCAGGGCATTCTTGAGGCGGCCGAAGAGGCCTTTCTTCCCGGCGTCGGCGGCGACGTCGGGCTTGGCGGATGGCTGGGCGGATGTGCCGGACCGAGCCTTGGCGGCGGCTTGGGCGCGGAAGGTGTCCAGCGGCTCGTAGGAGATGGGGACCGTGCGTTGGATCAGCTTGACCTGTTTTTGGTCGGCGAGATAAGCGGCCTCGAAGCCGGGTTCCGGACCGGCGACCAGCTTGCCCTGGTCGAGGGCGGCGCGGCGCTGCTGGTCCGGCGACTCTTGACAGCCCGTGGCGGCTAACAACAGCGAAGTCAAAGCACAGAGTACAGACGTGCGGATCATGATTGCACCCTCGGTAGTACAGCGCTCCGGCCGAGGCGGGTCGGCGCTTCTTTCCGCTCGGGGCCCTTGCTCTCATAAGTGTAATGGTCTGGGACGCATGGTTCAATCGGGGGCGGTTATCGGCCAATGGGGGCCGGTCGGGGTCGATGCGGGGCGGCCATCCCTGGGCGGTTCCAGGTGGCGGGTCACCTGCGGACTTCTGGGGCCCCAACGGCGGTCGGGCATCACGCTATCAGCGGCAAAACGCGTGGTCGGGGCATCCGTCGGTGCGGTCGCGGAGCTACTTGGTGCGGGGCATTTGGCCGGTGTCGAGGCGGTTGAAGTAGAGCCGGGCGGCGCGGAGGAGGATGGGGAGGAGGATGAGGCAGGCGGGTAGATTGCAGAAGACGGTCAGGCCGACCATGGCGTCGGAGAAGTGGTAGACGGTCTCGAAGTGCTGGATGACGCAGCCGAAGAAGATGGCGATGACGAAGAGGATCTTGTAGGGCAGGATGGCCCGGGGGCCGAGGAGGTACTCGGTGCCGGTCTCGCCGTAGTAGCTCCAGCTTATCATGGTGCTGAAGGCGAACAGACAGACGCCCACCACGATGATCCATCGGCCGACACCGACGCCCAGGGAATCCAGGGCGAAGCGGGTGATCTGGGCGCCGTCGAGGGCCAGGTGGACCTGCCGGCCGGATTCGATCATGGCATAGTGGGCGGCGTAGCCGTCGGGGTCGTCGGCCTCCTCTTCACGGGTCAGGACCATGTTGAAAGAGGTCGTGCGGACCAGCTCCTCGGCGGTGAGGCCGTGCAGCTCGGGGGCTTCGGCGGTGAGCCTGGTGGGGGCTTTGCCTTGGGGGCGTTCGACCAGGACCCACAACTTGACGTCTCCATCGGCCAGGTCGGCGTAGTGCTGGGGGCGGAGCTGCCCGGGGAGGACTTCATCGGCGGTCATGGTGACAGTTATGGTGTCACCATGGATGGCGGTGACGGTGCCGACGGCCGGCCGTTGCCAGGCGCCGGTGGTGAGGATGACCAAGGCGGTCATGGTGCAGATGATGATGGTGTCTACGAAGGGGCCGATGGCGGCGACGACTCCTTCGCGGATGGGCTCTTCGGTCTTGGCGGCGGCGTGGGCGATGGCGGCCGAACCCTGGCCGGCTTCGTTGGAGAACAGGGCCCTTTGCAGGCCGATCTTGAAGGCGGCGTAGACGCCTATTCCGGCGAAGGCCCCCTCGCCGGCGGTGCGACTGAAGGCGGAGGTGAAGATCAGGCTGAACATCTCGGGGACGCTCTGGGCGTTGCTGACCAGCACGGCCAGGGCGCCGAGGACGTAGACCACGCACATGAAGGGGACCAGCTTGCTGGCCACGGCCCCGATGCGTTTGATGCCGCCGATGATGACCAGAGAGACCAGGAAGGCGACGATGGCGCCGGTGATCTTCTGGTCCACGCCGAAGGTGGTGTTGATGGTGTTGCCGACGTTCCAGGACTGGTACATGTTGCCCCCGCCGAAGGAGGCGACGGCGATGACCAGGGCGTAGACCACCGCCAGAACCTTGAAGATGATCCAGGCGGGGTGGCCGCGGGCCTTGAGCGGGTCGACCAGGGCCTTTTGGATGTACCACATGGGCCCGCCGCGGACCTCAGTGCGGGCGGCGGCGGCACCGGGCTGCGGGTCGCGTTCGTCGCGGAACATGGTGGAGAGGGTGCACTCGACGAACTTGACGGCCATGCCGAAGAAGCCGACCACCCACATCCAGAAGACGGCCCCGGGTCCACCGACGGTGACGGCGGTGGCCACGCCGGCGATGTTGCCTAATCCGATGGTCGCGGAGAGGGCGGCGCAGAGGGCCTGGAAGTGGGAGATGTGGCCGGTGTCGTCGGGATTGTCGTACTGGCCCCGGATGCTGTGGATGCCGTGGGTGAGGGCCCGCCACTGAACGAGCTTGGTGACGATGGAGAAGAGCAGCCCGCAGCCCAGGAGCAGAAAGAACAGAGGAACCGACCATACGACGCTATCGAGCCAATCGGTGAATTGTGCGAAGGCCTTCATCCACGGCTCCGGGGGCCGACGTTGGTCAGGGAAGGGGGGATTGTGACCGGCCGGGCTGCGAAAATCAAACCTGCTGGTGCCGGCCGGGCGTCTTCTTGGGATTGCCGGGGGTCAGACAGGGGACCTCACCGATGGCGGAGGGGGGCGTTACCGATGGCGGAGGACGGTAGGTTACCAACGGCGGAGGACGATCTGTTACCAGTGGTGGAAGACGGTCGACAGGATGCAGTAGCCGGCCCGGAGGGAGCCGGTCAGGCTGCCGCCGATCTTGCTCTTGCCGACGCGCTGCCGGTAGTGGACGCTGACTTGGCGGATGCGCAGTTTTTCCTGGAGGGCGCGGATTTGCATTTCGACGGTCCAGCCGAAGGCCCGATCGCGCATGCGGAGTCGATCGAGGGCCTGGCGGTCGATGGCTCGAAAGGGCCCGAGGTCTCGATAGCGGTAGCCCCAACGCCATTGGATCAGGGCGGCGGCGAGGCGATTGCCCAGCCTTTGTTGGAGAGAGAGGGCGCCGGGTTCGACGGTGGGGGCGTCGCGGGTGGCGATGACCAGATCGGTCTGGCCATGGAGGACCGGCTCGATGAGGTCGGGGATGCGGGAGAGGTCGTCGCTGGCGTCGGCATCGAGGAAGAGCACCACGGAGATGTCCTTGGTCAGGGCCTGCAGGGCGGCCCAGCATGCGGCCCCGTAGCCGCGGCGGGGCTCGAACACCACGGTGCAGCCGTGGCCGCGGGCGACTTCGGCGGTCCGGTCGGTCGAGCCGTTGTCCGCGACGATGGTTTGGCCCAGTCCATAGCGGCCGAGCCCGGGCAGGAGCACGCTCAACGAGGCTTCCTCGTTCAGGGCGGGCATGACCGCGGCCACCTGTTGGTAGGGCAGTTGCTGCGTCTTCATTGGGGCCGTACCGTTCCGTTCGGGCTGCCGGGCCGCCTGGCTTGCCTGGGGTGCCCCCTTCGGCGATCCCGGGCATCGCTCGCGTTGAGGACGGGTCGGGGCCGTCCGGGCGGCCGGTGAGGCCCGGGCGGCGGGTGGCCGAGAATCCGCGGCTTGCCCGGTCCTGTCAAGAAGGCCCGCGAGGGCGGGAACAACGGTGGAGAAACGGGGATGGCCGGCAAATGCGGGCGGCCGGTCGGTTGGCATGGTATACTAGTCTGGGCTTGGAGTCCTCGCGTGGTGAGCCGGGGGTCAACATTGATGTCATCGTGGAGGTGATGGTGATTCAGCGCATGATTCGTCGGGTAGGTCTGTTGGTAGTAGTGGTGAGCCTGGTGACCGGCTGCGACGTGATCACCGGCGGGGGATCAGCCGGTTCGGGCGGCGGCTCTGGTGGCGGCTCGGGCGGCGGCGGGTCGGCCACGCCGTCGGTCAGCGCTTCCTTGTTGGAGCAACTGACCCTGGAGCGCATCAACCGGGCGCGGCTCAAGCCCGGGGCGGAGGCTACGGCCGGGGGCATTGCCATCGACGAGGGCGTTCCCGGGCGGCTGGATGCCACGGCGAAGCAGCCGGTGGCCCTGAACGCCATGCTGAATCAGGCGGCTCGGGCCCACAGCGTGGACATGCTGAACCGGAACTACTTTGCCCACGACACGCCCGAGGGGACTTCTCCTTTTGATCGCATATCCGCTGAGGGCTACGTGTACACCGCGGCGGGGGAGAACCTGGCGTGGCGGGGCACGACGGGGACCCTGGTTCCGGCCGATGCCGTGGAGGCCCAGCACGATGATTTGTTCATCGATGCCGGGGTGGTCGAACGCGGTCACCGGGTAACCATGCTGAACGCGGACTACCGCGAGGTCGGCATCGGGATCGTGCGAGGCAACTTCACTCAAAGCGGCACGGTCTTCGATTCCGTCATGCAGACCCAGGATTATGGCACGCCTCCCTCGTCGGGCACCTTCGTCTTGGGGGTGGTCTATGACGACAGCAACGGTAACGGTCAATACGACCACAACGAGGGCACGGCCAACGCCGTTGTCACCCTGGACTCGGTGGCCAAGTCCACCAATACCGGGGGGGGATACTCATTTGAAATCTCGCTGGCCGGCACCTACACCCTGAGCTTCGCCTCCGGCCAGACCCAGACGATCACCATCGCCGACGGCACGCCAAACATCAAGGTGGATCTGGTGGACCGCAGCACGGTGGTGGTCAACCTGGGGGTGGGTTTGCGGCCCTGAGGGGGTCTGCATCAAGGGATAGTATCCCGGTAGTCCATTCCCGGCGGAGGGGCGTGGTCTATTCATGTCCCCGGTCTCTTTTCTTTGCATGGTATTGCGATGTACGGTCAGGGCGGCGCTCGCCCGGTGGGCCGCTGAAGTCCGGCTGGACGAAGTGTGCGGCTTGTACGGGTCGGTGACGCCCTGAGCGGTGGCGGGATTGGACCGCGGTCGGCCCGAGGCGGGGCCAATGGGGCGCGCCGGAAAGTGTCCCGGAAAAAAAGCGGGGGAGGAGCCGGTTGATTTCAGGCGCCGGCAGACATAGTAATGGAATGGAAGCTGTCGTGTCCCCTTTCAAAGGCCCCGCGAGTCTGAGAGCAGGCTGGCGGGGTCTTTTGTTGACTGATCAGCGGGTATTCGAAGCTGGGGAAGGGGAGCCGGGTCAGCGCAGTTTGATGCCCACGGAATCCGCCAGGCCGGTGTAACGCTTGGAGCCGACGCCCATGCGGGGAGCACCTTCCGGCCAAACGGTGAAGTTGATGCCGATGTCGTCCAGGGAGCGATCTACGTCCAGGGCG
>CAZFMS010000085.1:12602-14170 GCA_964520125.1 uncultured Planctomycetaceae bacterium | reverse complement strand
GCTCATAAGAAGAACATCGGCAACTACGACGTTTCAATCTTAACATGCTCTAATCGCGCGAGAGCGCGAGTTGGCAACTCCACGCCGTGCCTGCAAATTGGACACATATAAAAATACTTGCGGCCCCATTTCGCGACGGGAACGAAGTAGAGCCGGACGCGATGAGCCGTTTCCACAACCGGCCAGCGCGTCCTATTATTGCAATGTTGACAATCCTGGACGAACCCCTCGCCAAGAACCGAGACCTTGTCGCCCCAGCCAACAATTAGCACTCCTTTTCAGCCTTGAGAATCAGGCCTTTGGCGACATCCTTCGTGATCTCTTCGGCATAATTGCACGTCGGACATCGCAGGCCCCACTTTTTGTGCGTAGTCACCATCAAGGCGTCGGTAAACCAGCTGACAACCGGAACACCGAGGCCCATACCAGCTTTTCCCCACACGAGCTTGAAATCGCCTTCGTTGTGACATTCCGGACACTGGGTGCGCGCAGAAGCACCGCTCTCATGTTCGTGCAAGGGGTTTCCACTTTTGAACAACATTGCTCTCTCCTACTTGAGGGCCGTCCCAAGCCTCTATCAGCCCATGGTGAAAGTGCTGAGAGGGCTGATTCGTCTGCCCTGGCGCTATCCGAAACGCGGTCGTAAGGGGCCGTCGCGGACTTCTGCCACGGGCTGCTATGCGTGGAACCCCATCTTTGCGATCTGAGCGACTGAAAAGGCCGCCGTTGGCGGGTACACGATCTTGGTCGGATCGACCGCGTGAGCAGCCGCATAGTCGGCGTCAATCTCAACCGAGTCTTCGCCTGCTTCCATCGCTTTGACGGCGTGCCAATACAGCAGCGCCATCTTGTCATGATCGCTAAGGGGCTTGCCATCGAACTTCGTTGAGCGACGAGCAGGCCCAGAGATCGCAACTCGTACTTCCCGCTCTTCGGTGTGGGCGGCCTCGTCGGGCCGCCCGTGAAACTTAGCTGGGATGAGAGCAAATCGGAATGTGACCTGAAAGCAGTCCTTACTCGGAATCCTTGATAGCCCGTCATTATCGAGATACTGGCACATGTCCTCTAACACTTTGAAATCCTCCAAGCTCCTACGCTCCCACCGTCGCACGCGCCGTCTCGCTCCACGGGCCGGGCTCTCCCCGGCGGCTGAGCCATCTTACCATGTAGTGGGCCGTCTTGCCCGCATCCGCCCCGCCATACTCCGCGACGGCCGGGCTGCGGGTGCTGAGCATCAGGAAACTCAGATCGGCCGGACCACCCGGCGGGGCCTCGCCGAGCACGGTCAGCTTCACCCACAGCTCGGCCCCGAGGACGGCCTTGGGCTTCGTCCGCCGGGTCAGAAAAGGTGTCAGGATGATTTTTCTGTTTCTTTCCGTGGGCGGCCGCGGGGGCGGAGCGTGATGTCGAGGCCGAGGCGATGCGCGATCACTGATAGGAAATCTGATTCCGCGTGGGGCGGCGGCGTGGACCCATGGGTCGGGGGGGTTCAATCCCTGGGGGAATAGACTAGTTGCGTCCCCGTTTCAATCCCGTTTGTTTCAATTCACGCCCGGGGCGCGACCCCT
>CAZFMS010000085.1:0-12592 GCA_964520125.1 uncultured Planctomycetaceae bacterium | reverse complement strand
GGGGGGGGGGGGGGGGGGGGCGGGGGGGGGGGGGGGGGGGGGGGGGGGGGGGGGTCGCTTCGCAGCTCATGTTGGACCTCCATTGCGCCTGTTTCCGACGCATGACCGGGCCGACACGGCCCGGCTCTGATGTGGTCAGACGGTTTTGGACCATTTTGGGGAGTCATCCCGGTACGTAGGGGGTCCGGGGACCGTCTGCGGGCAACATGGGCGCAGTGTAGCCCCTGATCTCGGCTGTTGCAAGGCCGAAAATCGGCATGTTCCGCACGCGTTCATGGCTCCCAGGGCAGTTCGGGCTGGTCGAGTTCCTCGCGACGGAGGGGAGTGCCGATTGACGATTGACGATTGTCGATTGACGATTGGGGACTTCTGATTGCGGAAAGCGGAAAGCGGAAAGCGGAATGCGGATTGGGGATTGGGGATGGGCTAGGGCGATGCGGCCTGCACTGGTGGGGGGGTCGGGGGGTGGGGGCGCCTGGCGGCTGATGTTGGCTCTCCATGGGGCCCGTTTTTCACAGCATGACCGGGCCGACACGGCCCGGCTCTGATGTGGTCAGACGGTTTTGGCACATTTCGCGGTGTCAGCCCGGCACGCAGGGGGTCCGGGGACCGTCTGCGGGCAACATGGGCGCAGGATTCTCCCTGATCCGGGCCGTTGACATCGCCCGGCGGATTGTTTACGATAACATCCGTGATGCTTCGCCGTGGCGGCCGTTTCCGTGGTGATGGAAGCCTCGGTCGGCGAGGAGGTGGCGACCGTCTGTTGAGCACCGCGAAGCCGGGGAAAGTTGCTCGCACCCACCGGACGGACCTCCTACAGTTAGCGCACTTCCCCCTGGCGAATTCGTCAGTCGTGCCGGCCATCGCGCCGCCGCGGAGGATCGACTTCGCAACCGACGGCGAACAATAGCCCGCACCGGCTTTGGTGGATCGATCGGCCGATGACCCTGGCCGGTCATCGTTCGCGGTCCTAGTTGGCCGTCGCTGGCACAACGCAGTTCAGACCATACGTAGGAGGAAGACGATGTCCAAGACCCGGCAACCGGTAACTCTCGCTATTCTCGCTTTGGCGTGGACCCTGACATTCGCAGGTAGCGCCGGCGCCCAACTGATCGTGGGCCAGGAGGACGAGACCGAATTCGCCTATCACGTGGACGTGGGCACGGGGACTCCGACGGCCCTGTTCAAGCCGGCCGACAACGGGATCACCGTGGGTGGCGTGGAGGGCCTGGCGGTGGATGAGGCCAACCGGACCATCTACTGGTCTACCGGTTCGGGAACGTCGTCCAGCGCGGTCTACAGCGCCCACTACGACGACTACGACCTGAGTTTTGCCGGCACGTTGCGGGTTCGGAAGGTGGTCGACATCCTCTACCAGGGCAGTCTGCAGCGGGTCGCCGGCCTGGCCTGGGACAGCACCAACAACAAGCTCTACGCCGCGGACCCGTGGCAAAGCACGTCCTACGGCCCGGAGGGCTTCTACGAGATCGACATGACCACCGGCGTCTCGACAATGGTGGTTGACCTGAGCGCAGTCGAATACGACTACGAATTCCGCGGTTTGGACTACAACCCCAGCGACGGCCTGTTCTACGCGACCAACGCCGACAGCACGCCCTATGGCACGGGTCTATTCTCGGTCGACATCAACAACGTGCTCGGCGGCGGCGCCGGGGCCATCGCGTTGGTCGTCGGCTATGCCGGGACCAACAACCATGGGCTGGGCGTCGGCAACGACCGGGCCTACTTGGTGATCGACGACCCCGGGGTCATCGGCGTCTACAACTTGGTCACCAGCCTCTTCGAGGGCAGCATCAACGCTCCTTGGTTGGGGAACACCATCGATGCCGGCGGAGGCTGGGGACCGGGCGCCCTGGATGTTCCTCCCGGCGCTAATCTGGGCGCCTTCGTGACCGCTACTGTGGAGCCGGACGCGGATCTCGAGGTCGGAGTGATGATCATCTACACCATCACGGTGGCCAACTTCGGCCCCTCAGCGGCTACCAACGTGACCGTGACCTCTACGCTCTCCGGCTCGGCCGGTGCAGACATCCTCTCCGTCAACTCTAGCAGCGGCAACGCGGTGGAGAATCCCCCCGGTTCCGGCATCGTCACCGACACCTTCGCCAGTTTTCCCGTAGACACGACTCAGAACATAAGCCTCCGGGTTCGGACCACGGGGGCCGGCGAGTTGATTCAGACCGTCTCCTTCCCTCCCGGCGGCGAGGCGGACGGCTATCTGGGCAACAACACCAACTCGATGACCAACCACGTCAGGGTGTTTCCCCCGGTGGAGACCATCTTCTACACGAACCTCTCCTCGATCGGCGGTTCGTCGGATGTGCCCGGTCTGGGGGGGGTGAAGTTCAAGGAGTTGGCCGGCGGTTCCTCCAACGCGTTCTACCGCCCGGCCCGCAGCCCGGACGGCCGATACGTCGCCTTCGTGGGGCTCACCAACCAGGCTGATTCGGTGAACGACGTTATTGTCCTCGGCGACAACGGGTCGTTCAGCGTCGCGGCCCAGCAAGGAGTGACCCAAGTGGTCCCGGGAGAGTTCCTGGGAAGCCTGATTCTCGACCAGCAAGTCGCCCTGAACAACTCGGGCCACTTGGCCTTCGCCAACACTACCAGCGCATCCTCCGCCTGGAACGAGATCGTGGCCAAATGGGACGGGGCGAGCTGGGTGATCGCCGCCCGGGAAGACGACATCGTGCCCGCCTTCGCCGCCGAGGGCTATAACTACGAAAGCCCGATGGACGCCGCCAACCTCAACGGCAACGGCAACGTGGCCTTCAGGCTGAACGACCTGGGCGGCGCTCCCTCTGGGGAAGATGAGGTGTTGATCGGCACCGACGGCAATACGGTCTTCGCTCGCGAGGGCGTGGACACCCCATCCGGGCAGGCCGGCGGCGGCACCGCGGCCTGGGAGAACTTCGATGCCTACGACCGCTTTTGGACCGACGCCCTCGGCCTCGACTGGCTGGCCCAGGGCGATCTGACCGGTTCGACGACCGGCGATGACGTGCTGGTGGTCAACGGAGAGGTGGTCCTGCAGGAGGGCCAGGGGATACCCGGAGTCGGCGGCACCATTCCCGAGCCGGAGGCGTTCGCGGGAATCGTCTTCTCCCGCATGGCCAGCAACGGCGACTGGTTCAGCCGGGGCACCACCAGCCAGTCGGACCAGGACTGGCTGGTCCAGGGCCGTGGGGCGACCTTCGCGGTGCTCGCCAAGCACGGCGACGAGATCTTCGGCGGGGCCGGCGAACACTGGTCGGACCTGGAGGGCTGGGGCAGGACCTTCCTCTCGGTAGCTTCCAACAATCAGGGTGATTACATCATTTGCGGCCGCACCGACAGCCTGGACACCCACGCTAATACCGTCGCCGTGCTCAACGGCACCACCGTCGTGCTCCGCGAGGGTGACCCCATCGACCTGGACGGCAACGGCTCGTTCGACGACGACATCTGGGTGCGGTTCTTCGAGGAGAGCGACGCCGTCCTGACCGACGACGGAGACTTTTACGTCCATGTCAGCTACACCGACGATAGCGGCACCGGCACCTCGGGCGATCTCATCGGCAAGGCTTTCCTGCGGCTGCCGGTGGGGGTTTCCCCCATCCCCGACGAGGCCGACTTGTTGGTCACCAAGACCGGCGACCCCGATCTGGTGCTCACCGTCGGCGGCCAGGCGACCTACACCATCACGGTGTGCAACAGTGGACCTCAGGACGCCACCAACGTCATGCTGACCGACACCCTGCCGGCCGGCATCGCCTTCGTCTCGGCGACGCCTCCCCTGGACGAGACCGCGCCGGGCTCCGGGGTGGTCATCGGAAACCTGGGCACCATTCCCTCGACCCAGTGCGTGACCGTCGAGATTGTCGGCCAGGCAGTTGCCGAAGGAGATTTCACCAACAACGTCAGCGTCACCGCCGACCAGGCCGACCCGGACACCGCCAACAATTCCGCCTCGGCCGAGACCGCCGTCGAGAACCACGCCGACATGGCCGTGGCCAAGACCGACCGCGGCGGGACACCGGCCGGCGGCACGGTGACCTATGACATCACCATCACCAACAACGGCCCGGCCACGGCTACCAACGTGGTCATGACCGATACCATCGATCCGAACACCACCTTCGTCTCGGGAACCAACGGGGCCCAGGAGACCTTCCCGGGGTCCGGGATCATCGAGGCCACCTTTGCCTCCATCGCGCCGATGGGTGGCGAGGCCTTCGAGATCGTCGTACTGACCAGCATCGAAGGGACCATAACCAACACCGCTGCGGTGACGGCGGTCGAGACCGACGTGGACGCGAACAACAACACGGCCACCATCCAGACCGAGGTCAGCAACGAGGCGGACGTGGCCATCGCCAAGTCGGACGGAGACCTCCTGGTCATCGCCGGACAGAAACTGAAGTACACCCTGACCATCACCAACAACGGCCCGGCCACCGCGACCAACGTGGTCATGACCGACACCCTGCCCGCCGGGGTGAACTTCGTCTTTGCCACCAACGGCGCCGCCGAGACCGCCCCCGGCTCGGGCGTTGTCGAGGCCACCTTCGCCGGGATTCCCGTCCTGGGCACCGAAGTGGTCCACATCATGGTCGAGACCACTGCCGCAGGGACCATCGACAACCAGGCTTCGGTGACGGCCAATGAAACCGACCCGAACGCCGGCAACAACACCGCCGCGGTTTCCACCCGGGTTGGCAACTTCCGGGCCATGCAGGTCATCTTCACGGAGATCACCGGCCACCCGACCGCCCAGGTGCCCGGGGCCCGCGACCTCAGCGGCCTGCCGATCGACACGGAATTCAAGGCCCTCGAAGACCTGCACGTCAGCCCCGACGGCTCGCGGTGGTTCATCAAGGGTCGGAATTGGGCCGGTGGATTTCTGGAGACCATGGTCCTCACCGGCTCGGGCACCGTCGGGGATATGCTCGCCCAGGAAGGCCAGCCGCTCCAGGGCGGGGTCGGCGGAGAACTCTATGACTTCTTCGATTCCACCGCGGGCTTCAACGACGCGAACGACCTGGCCTTCGGGGCCCGGGCCAGGAATGGGGTGAGCAGCCAGGCCGAGAAGGTGATCAAGGTCATCGGGGGCGTCCACTCGATCGTCGTCCAGCAGGGCGATGCCGCACCGGGCCTGACCGACAACCCGCCCAGCGCTTCCGGCGACGAGACCTTTGGCAACTCGCTGAACTCCATCCACCTGCTCAACGACAACCGGGTCGGGTTCATCGCCGCGATCATCGACAACATCCACTCCAGCCGCCGACCGGCGGTCTATCACGACACCACGGTCTTTGCCCAGTCGGGCATCACCCCGATCTCACCCAGCGTGTGGGATTCCTTCGACAGCGACGACTTTCGCACCACGCCCGACGGCGCGCATTGGCTAGCCCAGGGTGACGACGAGGGGTCGACGGCCACCGATGACATCCTGGTGGTCGACGGGACCGTCAAGCTGCGCGAAGGCGACGTCATCAACCCGGTGACCATCACCGCCGTCTTCCACACCAAGCTGCTGCCCAACGGCGACTGGTACTCCCGAGGAGACGACCCCGCCAACGACGATTGGGCCGTGCGTAACGCCGCCCTTTTGGCCAAGACCGGCGACCCGATCATGACCGGGGCGACCGAGACCTGGGGCGACATCTTCCTCTCGGTCACCGGCAATACGGCCGGCGATTGGGTCCTGGTCGGCAACACCAATGAGCCGGACGCCGACTACAACACCGTCCTGGTCCTCAACGGCACCGAGGTGGTCGTCCGCGAGGGCGACCCGGTGGACCTGGACGGCAACGGCAAGCTGGACGACGACGTCTTCATCGGCCGAGGCGGCGGCGGGGGCAGCGCGTTCAACACCAACGACCTCCACCTGACCGACGAGTTGGTCCTCTACTTCCTGGCCCCCCTCCGCGACGGGGCCGGCAACGACCTGGGCACCTTCGGCACCGGCGGCGACGGCTTCCTGAGAATCAACCTGGCCTGCCCCACCCTGCCCGGCGACCTCGACGGCGAATTCTCCATCAACGGCCTGGACCTCGGGGCGTTCGTAGATTGCATGCTCATCCCCGGCCCCCCCGCCGGCCAATGCCCCTGCGCCGACTTCGACATGGACCAGGACATCGACGAGGACGACATAAACGCCGCCGTGGAGCTACTGCTCGTTCAGTAGGACGACTGGTGTCCGCGCGCTAGACGGGCCTTGGTGCAGTGCTTCGGGAACTAGGCTCACGGGTAAACAAGTTGCCCCGTGCCTTGGTCTCGGGATCGAACCATCGACGATGGTAAGATGGGCCATGCGGCCCATCTGTTGATCCGCTGCCCTGAGCAACGTGCCTACGACCTCGCCCGTGTCTCTGGCCAGCGAGAATCGTCAGTGGGCCAATGCGAGGGCGGCTAGTAAGGCCTGCACATCCTTGCCGACCGGTGCGTCATGGCATGTACCGATGCCAGGACGAGAACATGTTGTTCAACGCCGATGACACTACATGAATGCCACGGCCGTTCCTGGGAACGCTCATCATCCTTCTGAGTCCCATCAAATGTGAAATATCCTCACACATCGAGGCGGCCACGGGCTCCTAGCCCTTCACGTCTTCTGTTGGCAACCAAGCGGAAGCATCATCGGGAACTCCGACCATCTGCTTCCCGCTGACCTTCGCATCCTCCAGTTCCTTGAAGAACTCAGGGACGGTTTTGCCTTCGTCCCCCAGGCGTTTGGCGCAGGCCTGCCATTCCAGGATCGCAAGCAGCACGCCAGCCGCCAGCAACCTAGTGCGTCTTTCCAAGTCCAATGCGATTTCCAGCTTTGACCCGTGCAGAACCTTGGAACGCAAGTCGTAGAGCTTCTTGATCGCTTTAATCGCAACGACACGCTGGTTGGCGTTACTCTCAAGGAGCGTTGCGACGTTACGGGAGAACTCGTCCACGACGTTAGCAGTTTTTGAGCAGACCATAGCCTCTATCGCAGCACAGGACAGCGCCAGTGTTACGGAGACCTTGTCCTGGTTGTCAGCTTCAATAAGTAAATGAAGAGCATTCCTCAAACGTAGTTCGAGCGAGTCCTTTCTTGTAGGGGACAGAAAGTAGAGGTCCAGGCAACGCACAATCAACACTATTGAGCTAGTCGACCATTGAGATGAGTGGGCATCAGATTGCATGCCGAGATGGGTCAGCTGTGCGCGGCCCTCGTCCGCGATGGGGAATGAGAAGTTGGCCGCAAGCCTATACTGGAGACGATGATCTTGGAATGAGAATCCGAGTCTCTGTGCGAGCGGTAGGCGCTTGGTTATTGCAGACGTATGGAGTATCGAGCGCAGTGCCGGCTGTATTCGTTCCTTTGCCTCCTGCAAAGCGTTTGGTGTACAGGAACCGTCAATCTGGGCGAAGACTGCTGGACTCCCACGAATAGGCGCGCGAGCCTCCAGCATCCCGGCCTTCTGTTCCGCTGGAAGCTCGATCTCTCCGACGATGCTGAATCCCCTCAATATGTCGGATTCGTCTGGATCGTACCCGGAGCTTGATCCGCCAGCTAAGGTCAGGGCTAGCCCACTGTCGGAGGTCCAGAATGGACGAGGTAGACTATCCTCCTCGCATGCGACTTCCTGGCTAACTAGAAATGACGGCGACACTCTCGGTATAGCGGCACTAGCCAGGACTGAAGCAATGAGTTGCGCCGTAAAGGGGCCTTGAGCCTGATAGTCCTGAGATAGTCCGTGTTCGATGGCAGAACGCACAATGTCCGAGGCTGTACATCGCACAGGCATCGGCAATCGAGAAGCCATTAGTTCCTCGGTCGTTTCGCGAAGAGTGCTCCCGTTTCTAAGAAACCAGCGGTACGTTGCACGCCTCATATGCGGATCTTCGAATGATCGTAGCAGTGGATCATCTGCGAACGCTTGCAGCTGACTAAACGCGTCGTTCAGATGGCACTCAAACTTCTCGGACCGCAGCATTGTCTCCAAGTCACTGGCCATTTCTACCTCCTGTGCTGACTCATGTCTCCTGGCAGGTCCTTGTCTTGATTCAGAGCCCAGAATAATCCACTAGGGCCTTGGTCAGCAATGCGAGTATGCCTACAAGCCGAGTGGCGTGTGCCGTCGAGCCCAGGTCGTAGTCGCGGCGGCATTACTGCGTCAGCATCTGGTGGACGAATAACTGCGTATCCTGACCATCCACACTGCAATCGTTGCCCATGTCGCCCCCCTCGGTCGTCCGCAACAATCAACGGTCATGCCGAGGGGTGTGTATTCACAGATGTCGTCTGCGTTGAACACGCCCCCACCGTCACACTCGGCGCCTCTCCCTACGGGCCATTTCGCCGGTCGTGGCCACCCAGCGCGGCATGTAGTGGGCGGTCTTGCCGCCGTTTTCACCAGGATAGTCTACCACGTACGGCGCGCGCGTGTCCACCGAGAGGAAGTTCGGCTTGCTGGGACCGGTCGGGGGCGATCGTGGGATGGGCCATTGGGCCCATCTGTTGTTCCGGAGGAAGGAAGGAGGTCGGGATCGGCATTCTCGCGGCGTTTTCGCCGCTGACCACGGATTGTCCTTCTCCGGCACCACCCCACAGCCTGCCAGCCACTCCAGGCAAGGCAAGGAGACTGAACGCACCTCTGCCTACGCCTCAAATGAACCGGAGCGCTGATCAAGACTACTGCATTGGAAAGGGACCAGCCCGGACCCGACAAATGACGCCGCCGGCTGAAGTGTTGCGCCAAATTGCGGCAAATTGCACTTTGAAAAAAGGTGAAACGCGCAACAAAAAGGACCCCACCATCCAGACCCGACCCCCGGCGAAAAAAACTTGCCCGGCCAGCGAGATTCAATAGCCGGGGGCGGGAGCCCCCGATTGGGTGGCCCAGGTTCTCCGAACCTGGGGGAGCGATTGCTTCAGAGTTCAACGGCGGAGGCCCTGATGCGGTCGGTATCGTGATTGAATCAAGACCCCAGGTTGAAACAACCTGGGCCATCCATCCCCTTGCAGTGCCGGGCGGCTAGCCGAAGCGGCCGCGGTCGCGGGGGGGGGCGGAGGGGCGGATTAGGTTTAGTTGGTAGTTGCCGATGTAGCCCTTCTGCTGGAAGCAGGCGAAGAGGTCTTCGACGGTGGGGAAGACCTTGGTGGCGGTCTCGGTGATGAAGGGGGAGGGCTCCTTGGCGGGGCGCCAGATGACGTAGGCCTCGCGGGTGCCTTCGTAGGCGTGCTGCAACTCGCGCTCCACGCCGCTGGAGAGGCCGGGGATGCCGCCGGGCAGCTCGGGGATGTAGCTGACGATCATGTCCGACTGGTCGATGAGCTTGAAGTCCCGGGCGTAGATCTGGCTGTCGATGTCGCTGGCGATACTGGTCACCTCGGCGGCATCGAAGACCACGTCCCGCCCGTGGACGGGCACGGTGAAGGTCTTTTCCCCTTTCTTGGCGGCCTCATCGGCGTCGAAGAGCAGCCGTTTCTCGTCCAGGTCGCCGGGGTCGAAGCAGATGAAATGCTCGGACAGGGCGCTGCGGAAGGCGTCGATCTCGGCCAGGACCTCGGGCATGTCCATCACGTGGGACATGGGGAAGCTGGGGTAGATCTTCTTCTTCTGGGGCTCGAACATCAGGCTGGCCAGGGATTCGGCGGTCTCGCCTTCGTAGCCGCGGGCCATCACGTAGAAGCGGCCGTGCCCGCCGATGGCGTGGGCCAGGATCTCGGTGGCCAGGATCTCCTCCTCGCGCCAGACCAGGATGTCCTTGAGGGAGTGGGCCAGCTCGTGCTCGCGGATCAGACGCTCGTGGACCGCGTCTACATTGTCTACCAGGGTGACGTAGAGGTCGGCGTCCAGGGCGGTCATGTGGTCGAAGTCGAAGGCTTCGAAGAGGCCGTGCTTCCAGCGGAAGGTGGCGTGGGTGTTGACGATCAGGTTGTCGACCTTCTCGGCGGTGGCCAGGATGTCCTTGAAGACCGCCCGGCGGAGGGTGTTGAGCCGGTTTCGCGGCAGATCGAGGATGCGGCCGGGGTGCACGTCGGGGGCCTCGGCGTACATCATGTCGCCCACGTTGCAGATGCTGAAGTGATGGCCGCCCCGGCGGGCGATGGCGGCGACGTCTTCGAGAAAGGGCTTCTTGTCGACGCCGACCTGGCCGGTGACGACCACTCGGCAGCCGGTGCGTTGGCCCTTGCCGAAGAGAGTGGATGGGGTCTTGGTCACTGTTGATTCTCCGCTAGCCTATAGGATAACCGCTTACGGTCGCCGCGGGAATGCGGAATGTCAGGCGAACGAGGAGCGAGGGTCCGATACATAGCGCCGTCAACCCATACGGGGACCTCGTCCACCTCGCGGATCTGTGGCACCGCCGTCTCGGCGGTGCTCTCAAAGGTGAGACGCAGGTGACACACCTCTATGTGGTAAACACCGCCGGGCGGTCCCCTGCTGAGGGAGCCTACCAGTCCAAGGGGGCCGTCCAGGCCTGGCGGAGGTCGGCCAGAGACACGGAGGCTGTTGGCTCGGGCGGCCGAGTGGCGTCGCGGCGGGCAACGGACTCGGCGGGGAGGAACTCGAACCGGGGCTCGCCGCGAGGCGGCGCCAGGCGGGCGACCTCCCGGGCAACGACTCCGGGGATGGTCGCGGCGGAGGCCTCGAGGGCGGCCTGGTCGGCGGCCTGGAGGATGTAACCCGAGGGAGGCTCGGCGAAGGGATGTGCCGTCGGGCCGTCGGTGGCGAGGAGATATTGGGTGTCGAGGCTCGAGGCGATGGCCATCTCGGCGACGGCCACGGCGATGCCGCCCTCGCTGCAGTCGTGGGCGGCGAGTACCCGGCCCGATCGGATGAGGTCGGCCACGGCGGCGTGAAGCCGGGCAGTGGTGTCGAGCGTAACTGCTGACCAGTCGGCGGCGGCCAGTCCGAAGTAGAAGAGCCTGGCCTGGTCCTTGATGAGTCGCGGGGCGGCGGTGATGCAGCGGTTGACATTCTCGATTAGTGAGACGGCGGAGATGAGCAAGGTGTAGGGAATGGCCAAGCGGATTGGGGATTGGGGATTGCGGATTGCGGATTGGGGACCAGACGTTGGGGAGTCGCGGTCGGGCGGCAGGACGTTGGTCAGATCGGGCCAATGCTCGGCGAAGACGCTACGGAGCATCGCCACGTCGGCGTCGTTCAAGGCGAACTCGTTGTTCAGTGAGTCCTTGCCGCTGATGAAGGGAACGCCGTAGGCGATCGCCGCGTCATAACAGGCCTGACAGGAGCGGACCAGGGCCCCCAGGCTGCGCGGGTCATCGACGCCCGGCCAGCAGAAGTTGTCCAGGATGGCGGTCTTGCTCGGATCTCCGCCCACGCAAACGACGTTGCGCAGGGCCTCGTCGACCGCGGCGACGGCCATCCAGTAAGGATCGACATCGCCCAGTTGGGGGGCCAGGCCGCAGCCTAGGGCAATGCCCCGGTTGGAGCCCAGCCGGGGGCGGAGGACGGCACCATCCGAGGGGCCGTCGCCGACGCCGACCAGGGGCTTGACGACGGAACCGGCCTGCACCTCGTGATCATACTGGCGAATGACCCAGTGCTTGGAGGCGGTGGTGGGGTTGGCGAGGCGCTGCTGGAGTTCGGCGACATACGATTGCGGATCGGCGGATTGCGGATTGCGGATTGCGGATTGGGGATTGGAGTCGGTGGCCTGCGGGCCTGTGGTGATCGGTGAGGGGGCCGCGGGATCTATGTTTAGCCGCGACCCGAAGGGGAGCGCGTCGGGCCACCACTCGGCCTGCTTGATTGTCTGGGGGAGGCCGTGGTGGAGGAAGCGCATGTCGAGGTTGCCAACCTCGGTGCTTCGGTAACTGACCACCAAGCGGTCGGTATCGGTGAAGCGGCCGATGACGGTGGCCTCGACGTCCTCGCTCTCGGCCAGGGCCAGCAGGGCGGCGACGTTCTCCGGCGGGACGGCCAGGACCATGCGCTCCTGGGCTTCGGAGATCCAGATTTCGTCGTAACGCAGGCCGGCGTACTTGAGGGGGACGGTTTCGAGATCGACCTGGGCCCCGATTTCCTCGGCCATCTCACCCACCGCGGATGATAGGCCGCCGGCGCCGCAGTCGGTGATGGAGGAGTAGAGCGACTGCGGATTGGGGATTACCGATTGCGGATTGCGGATTGCGGATTGCGGATTGGAGGGCGTCGGGGGATTTGTGTTTAGCCGCGACCCGAAGGGGATCGCGGCGGGCGATTGCGGATTGGGGCCCTCGGGCGGGGGCTCGGGAGGTACGTAGTCTCGGGCCTGGAGGATGACGTCGAGGATTTTCTTTTCCTCGATGGGGTTGCCGATCTGGACGGCGTGGGCGAACTCGTCGACGTGGGTGTCGGTCAGCTCGGCACTGCTGAAGGTCGCCCCGTGGATGCCATCCCGGCCGGTCCGGCCCCCGAGGAGGACGATGGCGTCTCCGGGTCGGGCGGCCTTGGCCACTCGGTCGCGCGGGATGAGGCCCACGCAGCCGCAATAGACCAACGGGTTGCCCAGGTAGCGGGGGTCGAAGTGGATGGCCCCGTTGACCGTGGGGATGCCCATGCGGTTGCCGTAGTCGCGGACGCCGGCGACGACGCCCTGGAGG
>CAZFMS010000084.1:0-14196 GCA_964520125.1 uncultured Planctomycetaceae bacterium | reverse complement strand
ACTAGCCCCCCCGTCCCCCCGGCCCACAGCGGCCAGTAGCTGAGTCACCGGACCTGTCGATCTCGTCATCACGCCAGACACACTCCCCAAAAACGCGATTCCACGACCCCAGTTGTACCCGAAACCGCCCCCCAGCGGAAGCGAGCGGGAGTCGCCAACCCGATCAGAGCCCCGAGCGTGAGCGAGCGGGTGCCCCTCGCCCTCCCCACTGCCTCCGGCGCCACAGAAAAAACCCCGAAATACCTTGCCCCGGTCCTGCGCCATTGACGCACGTTCATACGGTGCCGGCCTGAACGGTTCAGGCCGCGCCGACCACGAAACGGCGGCTGACCTCGCCGTGGGGCCCAGCCTGATGAAATCGGGCAAGACCAAAGGAGATTCTGAAGATGGAAAGGACCAGATTCGCTGCACAAACAGCCGCAGCAGCCCTGTTGCTCGCCGGATGCGCTCTGACAATGCCGGCGCAGCCAGCGCAGGGCCGAGAGTGCGAGGCCAACGAAACATTCAAGCTCCTTGCCTCGGACGGCGCCCCAGGCGATCGGTTCGGCGGCTCTGTGGCCATCAGTGGGGACACTGCGGTCATCGGAGCCTTTGAAGATGACGACAACGGAAGCAACTCCGGCGCCGCGTACGTGTTCCGGTACGACGGATCGACGTGGATCGAGGAGCAGAAACTCTTACCTTGTGACAGGACGGAGGGGGACTTCTTCGGCATCCGCGTTGCTGTATCCGGTGAGACTGTCGCAGTAGCGGCAACCTTCGACGACGATAGCGGCAATCGATCTGGCTCGGCATACGTCTTCCGATACGACGGCTCGGCCTGGGTCGAGGACGCCAAGTTGCTGGCCTCCGATGGCGCGGCTGAGGACCAGTTCGGCACGGATGTTGCCATTTCCGGCAACACTGTCGTGATCGGCGCGTATATCGATGACAACCAAAACGGTGTCAACGCCGGCGCCGCGTACGTGTTCCAAATCCCGCCAGGTGGGTGGGGTGGTGGACCCTGTTCTCCCCCGATTAATGAAGACGCCAAACTGCTCGCCTCTGACGGTGCGGCGGATGACCGGTTCGGGGTCGATGTCTCCGTGAGTGCCGGCACCATAGTGGTCGGGGCTTTCAAGGACGACAACGAGAACGGCGCCAATGCCGGGTCGGCGTACGTTTTTCGCTTCGACGGTAGCGGTTGGGTGGAGACGGCTAAACTCACAGCCTCCGACGGCGCCCCGGGTGAATGGTTCGGCACTTCTGTGGCCATCTCCGGTGATATCGCCGTGATCACGGCTATGAGAGACGACGACAACGGCAGCGACTCGGGCTCGGCGTATACCTTCCAAGAACCACCAGGCGGCTGGGTGAACATGACCGAAACTGCCAAGCTCACCGCCTCCGACGGCGCCGTGTGGGACTGGTTCGGATACTGGGTGGCCATTTCTGGTGACACCGCCGTCGTGGGGGCTATCCAGAACTACAACAATGGCCCGGGCGCGGCGTATGTCTTCAAGAAGCCGCCGGGCGGCTGGGCGAACATGACCGAAACCGTCAAGCTCACCGCTTCCGACGGCGAGGCAACCGACGATTACGGTGTAAGCGTCGCCATCAGCGGGGACACCGCCATCATCGGAGCCCACGAAGATGACGATAACGGCAGCAACTCCGGGTCAGCGTATGGGTTCCACGGACTTTCCGACTGCAACACCAACGGCACGTTGGACATCTGCGACATCACCGACGGTAGCAGCCCGGACATCAACAGCAACGGCGAGCCCGACGAATGTGAATGTTGGACGCCTGGTGACATGAACGGCGACGGAGACGTCAACGCCGAAGATATCGCACTGTTCATCCAGAGGCTTCTCAATCCCTAGACCGGTTCGTGCAGGCGGGCCCCCGCGGGCCCGCCTGCTCTTTCCGCCGGGGCGGCCCGGGTTCTCCGGAACCTGGGGGAGCGATTATCTCTGCCCCAGAGAGAACGGGGAGCAAGAGTACTACATTGGAAAGGAACCAGCCCGGACCCGACAATAGACGCCGCCGTCCGAAGAGTTTGCGGGCGTTTGCGGGCGTTTGCACTTTTTTTATTCCCCCAGCCGCAACGCCCCCACCAGCCGAGGCCCAACCATGACCCGGGGTCAAAAAAAGTCAAACAAATCCCCCGAACCCCCGACCTGCCCCCCTTGCCGCCGCTACGCCGGGCCTATAATGCCCTGGTCAGCCACAATTCATCACTTCCGGCATAAAGGAGCCAGATCATGGCCGAGCAACTCGTCGGAAAAGTAACCCACTACTTTGGCAATGCCCACGTCGCGGCGATCGAGGTCACCGACGGAGAAATCACGGTCGGTGATACGATCCACGTCCTCGGCCACACTTCGGACTTCACCCAGAAGCTCGAATCGATGCAGGTCGAGCATGCCCCGGTGCAGGCCGCCAAGGTCGGCGACCAGATCGGCATCCAGGTCGCCGAGCACGCCCGAGAGCACGACCAGGTCTTCCGCGTGCTCCCGGATTGACCCCGCCGGCCGCCCCGGCCCAAGGAAGGCTGCGTAGTCTCGTCGCCCTCGACCTTCGAGCCGAGTGAGGGAGGAGATCGAATAGACGTGGCCCGCCGCCGTCGAGATTGCCGTTGTCGAACGAATCGGGCAACGGCCTCTTGAGGTTTCTTGGGCGGCGGTCAGTCCTGCGGGGCCGTAGACGGGGGCGGGGCCGCAGAGGGGGTCGGGGCCCCGAGGATCTTCCGGGTGGCCCCGATGTTGTGCAGCGGGCCGGCCTCGCGGAGGGCCTGGATGAGTTGGCCGGTGGGTTCGTCGGCCATGGCTGCGGCGCCCTGGAGTAAGAGAGCCACCTCCTCTTTCCAGGAGGCCAGCATACCCTCGTAGCGCTCCGGCTCGTCGTCGTGACAATCAAGACACAAGGCGTCGATCGCCTCGACATTAGTGGGCCCGCTAAGGTCGTGGCAGCCTTCGCAGTCCACCGCCTCGGCCATCGGATCGGGATCGATCTCGAAGGCCTGGAAAGCCGCCAGGGTGCCGGCCCGGAATTCCACCTGCTTGGTATGGCAGCCCGCGCACGTAGGGTGCGGCGATTCTCCACCGTCGTGACATTTATCGCAGCGCAAATCGGCATGCGGGCCCTGGAGTTCGTAGGAGTGGATGAATTCACCCTCTTGGACGGTGGTCCCGCCGCCTTCCCGGTCCACCCGGTTGAGAAAGGTATGGCAGATCTTGCAGTCGTGGCTGAGCCGCACCCCGTACTGGTTCACGTGGCTGCCGTCATGGCAGCGGAAACAGCCCGGCGAGTTCATGTGGCCGATGTTGTCCGGATAGGTCCGCCAGTCGACATTCATGTCCGGGAAGAAGTTATGTCCGTAGATCTCCCGCACCATATCGATAGCCTGGTTGACCGATGCCTTGCGAGCCTGCCAGACGTCGGGATAGTCGAGGCGATAGAACTCGGTGAGGCGGACCCCGATCTGGGTCTTGGCGGTCTCGAGGTCGGGATACTCCCGAACCAGGGCCTTGGTGGCCTCGCGCTTGATGAACGGCAGGGTGGTATCGATCTTGCCGATGTCGAGATAGATGTCCACCGCCTGTTGCGGCGAACGGAATTTGTGGGCCGGTCGATTGTGACAATCCATGCAATCCAGGATCCGTTCCTGGCCCTCCGGCTGGGGATCGGAGGAAGGTCGGCCGTCGGATCGATAGATCAGACGTTTGCCGGAACTCTCGACAAACTCCACCCAGGGGATCGTCTGGAGCTTCTCGTCGGTGGCGATGTACTTGATTTGTCCTTCCAGGGCCATGTGTTTGTGGATGCCCTCGGCACGGCCGGTAGTCTCGTCACCGCCACCGGTATTGAGGAGCATGTCGATGTCCCGGCGAGAGTTCTTCTCGTCCGAGCCGAAGCTGACGATTTCTCTCAACTGGGCGCCGAAGAACTTCCGGGGCCAATGACAATGCTCGCAGGTCTCCCGGGCGGGCCTCAGGTCGGTGATCGCCGAGGGGATCGGTCGCGGGAAGCTGTCCTGCCACATGGCCAGGACCTGGCGGGTGCCGGAGAGCTTGGACTTGACGAACCAGCTGGCCCCCGAGCCGATGTGACATTCCGCGCAGGCCACCCGGGCATGGGCGGAGTTCTCAAAGGTGGTGGCCTGGGGGTGCATGGCCGCGTGACAGGCCTTGGCGCAAAACGCCGCCGAGTCGGTGTAGTGGTAGCCGTGATAGCTGCTGACGCCGACCAGTGGGAGCAGGATGAAGGTGCACAGAAGCACGATCTTCGCCACGCGCCGCTGAGTAGGATCGTTCAAGTCTACCCGCGGGAAGCGGAAGGCCAGGTGCTGCTCGGGGTCGCGGCGGTGCAATCTCCAGCTCTTCAGCAGGATTCCAAATGGAATGATGAGCAGACCGAAGATCAGAATGCTGGGCAGCACGAGGAAGCCGACGATATCGACATAGGGGTTCTTCCTGGGGACCACCACGCTGAACAGCCCGAAGGTGAGCAACAGCATCACTGCCATGGCGACGACGAACATCCCCACGATGGTGATCAGGTTGTTCCACAGAGGGGCGAACTTGGGCTTGTAAGGGGCCCGCCGATCGGGGCCGTGCGAGTCGGTCTGCTTGGGGTCGGTTCTGTGGGCCCCTTGCGGTTCCGCGGCAGAGCCCTCCGTCTTCTCAGGGTCGTTTTTTTGCGGCATTTTGTGCCTCGGTTAAGTCACCAAACAAGTCAGCCAAGGATAATCTGCACGCGCGCCCCGCCTTCGGGGCTCCCAGTGAAGATCTGACGTCCACCCGACCAGCATATCGTCTTGCCCCTGCTGATCAAGATGGCCGGGCTGGTCAGAGGGCGATTGGGGAGGAGTGGGGGCGGCACGGCTCTCGACTAAACATATCGGACCAGTGCGCATCACACCCTAATCCGATCCTCAACCGAGATAGAACAACGCGGTGTCCGACCAGCGGGATTGTGGATCGCTGCCCGGCAGGGTTGACAACATCCCGGCGGTCAGGTAGATGAAGTCTTGTCAATCGCCCGAGGACGTGGACGAATTCCAACGAAAGGTGCTATATAGTGCGGCGGATTCCAAGGAGGCTAATCACCTTCCTGCGGTGGCTCTCGTTGCCCGAGCAGTTGCCCGGGCCGCGGGACGATCAGCCCCCCGCCGACCCCGTGGGACAACGCTTTCTCCCCTGGCTGCTGGCCGGCGATGAGCTGGGCCGACGTCAGCCCGGGAGCTGCGGCGACGGTGAGCAGGGCGGGTTCCTCGAGTGGATTATCTCTCCGGAGATTCTGCCCTCGCCATCTGTGGAGGAACAGGGAGAGCCAGGGAGTCCGCGGGGCTTCTGGAGTTGGTTCTTCAGTGGGGAGGAGCTTCCTCAGTACGTAGCGGTGAAGGAGGGAACGGCCCTCCAAGTTGGGTTCCTCCGCCGGCTGGTCTCACCGGAGGTCTGTCCGGAGGTCCCGGCCGAAGAACGCCGACCCAGCCGCGGCGAGGATCGGTTCCTGTTCGGACTGCTGGGCGCGGAGTCATGTCCGCAGAACCGGCCTGCGGATTGCCCATCGCCCCCCCGCCAGACGGGGATCCTACGCTGGTTGATTTCCCCAGAGGAGTGCCCGAAATCTGCCTCGGAGGGCACCGGGGCGGCCGGTCGTCGACCTCGGTTTTTGCACTGGTTGATGTCCGGCGAGGAGTTGTAAGGCTCGAGGAAAATGGAACACGCCAAACACATCATTCGAGCGGTGCTGCTGTTGGTTATAGCCGCAGTCTTGTTCATAGTGGTCCGGGCTTTTGCCATCCCCAGGGACTTCGAGACCCATGGCACGCCGGGAAAATACAGACTGGCCAGCGTAGCCGAGTATGCCGAGCAGTTGCCAATGCACGGTGCCTGGGGGGCCTGCGCCGACTGCCACGATGAAGAGGCCCAAGCGGTCTCTGCTGGCAAGCATGCGTCGGTCTCCTGCGAGGTGTGCCACGCTCCTCTGGGCGGCCATGTGCGAGACGACGAGAAGATCGCGGATATGCCGGTGAACCGGTCCCACAAGGTCTGCGAATGGTGTCACCAGCGCCTCATGGCCCGGCCCAAGGGATTCCCGCAGGTCGCGTTGCCCGGCCACGTAGTCGAGCAGGGAGGCGAGATGAGCGAAGAGGTTTGTCTGGAGTGTCATGACAATGCCCACAATCCCAGCGAATAGTCCTTCGCCAAGGCCCAAGCGGGAAACGGCCAAATCTCCCCGCACTCGTCGAGAGTTCATGAGGCATGGGGCCTGCACCCTGGGGGGCAGCGTGGCCACCCTGATCCTCGGCGACTTCGTCCTGGCCCAGAGCGGTTCGGAGGCCAGTTCCCAGCCCGCCAAGGCCGGACCCGCCGGCGCCGCCGGCTGCGCCTACGACTGGTCCAAGCACGACTACGTCTACTTGATCGACACCCGTAAGTGCATCGGCTGCGGGTCCTGTGTGCGGGCCTGTTCGCAAGAGAACAACGTGCCGGCCGAGTACTTCCGCACCTGGGTAGAGCGCTATCGCGTTCCCCGCAAAGGCGAGCCCTTGGTGGACAGCCCCAACGGCGGGATGGACGGCTTCGAGCCCGAGGTCACCGGCCAGGCAATCACCAAGGCGTTCTTCTTCCCCAAGCTCTGCTGCCACTGCACCAACACGCCCTGTGTCCAGCTCTGCCCGGTGGGGGCATCCTATCGCACCCGCGACGGGGTGGTCCTGGTGGACGAGACTCGCTGTATCGGCTGCGGCTACTGCGTGCAGGCCTGTCCCTACGGAAGCAGGTTCATTCATCCGGCGACCAAGGTGGCCTCTAAGTGCACCTTGTGCTATCACCGGATCACCCGCGGTCTGCAGACCGCCTGCATCCAGGCCTGCCCGGTGGGAGCCCGCCTGCTGGGGGACACCAAGACGATCGGTGATCGGGTCGCCGAGATCATTGCCACCGAACGGGTGCAGATCCTGCAGCCCCAATTGCTGACCAAACCCAACTGCTACTACCTGGGTCTATCCAAGGAAGCTCGCTGATGGCCGAGAACGGCGGATATCTCTTTCCCAACGATCTCCACATCCTGTGGGAGTTGATGATCGTGATGTACCCCTATATCACCGGCCTGGTGGCGGGGGCGTTCATCCTCTCATCGCTCTATCACGTGTTCAATCGCCAAGAGTTGCGGCCGATCGGACGCCTCTCCTTGGTCGCCTCGCTGGGCTTTCTGTTGGCCGCGCCCTTGACCCTGCTGCTGCACTTGGGGCATTGGGAGCGGTGCTTCAACGTTATGATCACGCCCAACCTGTCCTCGGCGATGGCCATGTTCGGGTTCATCTACGCCGGGTACTTCGCCCTTCTGGCGTTCGAGATCTGGCTGGTCCACCGGGTGGACATCATCCAACTGGCCAGCCAGAGCACGGGACTGACCCGGACGTTCTACAAGTGCCTGGCCCTGGGGGTATACAACGTCTCGGCGGAGGCCAAGCGGGTCGATCATCGCGTGCTGGTGGTCCTGGCGGCGATCGGCATTCCCGGAGCCGCCCTGCTGCACGGGTATGTGGGGTTCATCTTCGGGGCGGTCAAGGCCAACCCCTGGTGGTCCACGCCCCTGATGCCGATCATCTTCTTATGCTCGGCGATCGTATCCGGAATCGCGATGGTGGTTCTCCTGTACCAGATCGGCTGCAAGTTCTCCGGCCGGCGCATCGATCCGGCCTGCATGCAGTCCTTGGCCCGGTGGCTGTGGCTGTTCGTGATCATGAGCGTCACCCTGGAGTTGCTGGAGATCATGACCCTGTCCTACGAGGCGGCGGAGGAATGGGAGATCATCGGACCGCTGCTCGGCGACCAGTTGTTCTTCTCCTTCGTCGGGATACAGCTCATCGCCGGGGCCTTGATCCCCATCATTTTGCTGGCCAGCGTCGTGCTGATGAGTCGATATCTGACGGACCAAATCAGAAACACGTTCTGTTTCATAGCGTCCTTGCTGTTGCTGCTGCAGGTCTTCGCCATGCGGTGGAACGTGGTCATCGGCGGGCAGATCTTCTCCAAGAGTCTCCGAGGATTCCGGGAGGGTCACACTCCGGGCCTCTTCGAGAAGGAAGGCATCATCGTCGCCTTGCTGCTCTTCGTCGCCCCGCTGATCTTCATTGCCCTGTTCAACCGGGTCCTGCCGGTCTTCGAGCCCGTCGAGGAACGGGCTGCCAAGGAAGACTAGACTCACTTTGGATAGCGATGGGCGTCTGGGCACCGTTTTCAGCAGACAACCCGGCCCCGCGCTGGGACACCGCGCCCGCGGGCCCTGCCGCCCTCGAAAATGCTGTTCGCGGCCGAGTTAATCGGTGCGTCCTGCTGGCCAAGGATGCCGGCCCGCGGTACGTTACGAGGAGCAGGCTCGGGAATCTCTCGGCCACGGTCTTCGGACGACCTGCAAGAGCAAAGGAGTAGCTCGATGACTTATCAGCGTCAGAAGGTACGGTCAGCAATTGCCCTGTTCCTCGCGGGCCCGCTGGTGGCCGCCTTGAGCGGAACCATGTGTCTGGAAGACCATCTCCCGGACACCGGAGGCAGCCCGCCTGACGCCGAGACGGCACCGATCTACAACAACACCACCGACCCGACCAACGACGGGGCCAGCTACATCGGCTCGGGGGCGTGCATCGCGTGCCATCCGACCCAGGCGGCCCTGCACGCCCTCAGCGGTCACGCCCACAAACTCAAGCCGATAAACGGCGCCGCCCCGACCTACCCCGCCGACGCCACCCGGGCCGGTGTTCCGAACCCTCCGGCGGGCTTCGCCTGGACCGAGGTGGGCTATGTGATCGGCGGCCACATTCGCAAGGGACGATTTGTGGACCTGGACGGCTTTATCCTGACCAACGATGCCGACGGCGTGGACACCCAATGGAACCTGGACTTCCCGCCGAACGGGACGGTGGCGGGGTTCGTACCCTACGAGAGCAGCGGCAACTTCAGCGCCTTGAATCCGAAACCCTACGACCACAGTTGCTTCCAGTGCCACACCACCGGGGCCCAAGAACAAGATCCGGGCGATCCCCGATTCCAGGACAACCACTCGGGCATGGCCGGCACCTTCGAGGAGGCCGGCGTGCAATGCGAGGGGTGTCACGGGCCGGGCTCCAAACACCCGCCCAACCGCTTCGAGCGAAATCTCTACGTCGGGCAGTCGGCCAGCGCCTGTGGGCGGTGCCATACCCGCGGTGATGACTCGAACGTCGTACTGGCCGGCGGCGGGTTCATCCGGCATCACGAGCAATGGCCGGAGCTGTTGGCCAGCGGAGGACACGCCTCCCTGAACTGTGTCGATTGTCATAACCCCCACGCCTCGGCCAACTATGACCGAGACAATGCCATAATCAAGGAATGCACCGACTGCCATCCGAACCAGACCATGGCCCTGCACAGCGGCAAGACCTTCGAGCGGGGCGGCTATACCGAGGTCCTGAGCTGCCAGAGCTGCCACATGACCTTCGCCACCAAGAGCGCCGCCGCGGCCAGCGCCGCGGTGGTGGGGGCCAACGGCAGGATGGGTGACATCAAGACCCACATCTTCCGCATCAACGCCTCGGCCGTGGATTTCAACAGCATGTTCAGCGCCGACGGCAGCCAGGTCCTCAAGGATGAAGCCGGACGCGCTGCCGTTACCGTCGACTTCGTCTGTCTCCGCTGCCATAGTGGGGTGGGCAATGTGTTTGGGCTGAACATTGCTGCGGCCGGTATAGTCGCCCAGGACATGCACTCCAAGTGATCGTGTTCTGGGGGCGGGCGGCACGCTTGGCCCGGCGGACGCAGAGCGTCGTCCTCGGTCCTCGAGTCCCGCCGTCGAGCCACCCCCGGGCCAGGCCTATCGACCGGCCGGGGCCGGCATTGGTGCTCACCTCTTCAATCTCGATTCCGGGCTCTCGATGGAGAATCGACCGCCCCGAAGCTTGCACTCGTCCAGCGCAGCGACTATGAGACTATCTGAGAAGTGTGGCCCCGGCGCCGAGGCCCGCAGAAACACCGGCGAGACGCCGGTGCCACAATGTGGTTGTCCTGGCGCGCCACCCAGCTTTGGATCATGAACATGCCCAATGCGATCCAGCCCCTGGTCCATCCGGAAATACGCGATCTGCGCCGACTCTTGGCCCTCTGCTGCGTGATCGGCCTGGTCGCCGGCCTGGGGGCCGCCGGCTTCTACACGATGTTGGACGCGGGCTCTTCCTTCTGCATGGGCTACCTGGCCAACTACCAACCCGAGGTGGCGGGCTACGAGAAGCCGATGTTCGATACCTTCGGAGCGGTTAGCCAAGGCACGCCCATCCTCCGTTGGGTGTTGCTTATCTTGCCCGTCGTCGGCGGCCTCTTGAGTGGGTTGATCATCTTCACCTTCGCCCCCGAGGCCGAAGGGCATGGCACCGACGCGGCCATCGAGGCCTATCACTTCAAGGATGGAGCCGTGCGCAAGCGCGTTCCCTTCATCAAGGCCATCACCGCCATGATCACCATCGGCACCGGCGGCTCGGGCGGCCGGGAAGGACCCATCGCCCAGATCGGGGCGGGGTTTGGCTCGATGCTGGGACGCTGGATGCGCGTGCCCCCGGACGAGCGCCGCGTCCTGATGGCCGCGGGCATGGCGGCGGGCATCGGGGCGATCTTCCATGCCCCCCTGGCCGGCACCCTCTTCGCCGCGGAGGTTCTCTACCGCGGGCCGGACATGGAGCATGAGACGCTGGTTCCGGCCTTCACTACGTCCATCATCGCCTACAGCGTCTTCGGGGCCATCTTCGGGTTTCACCCTCTGTTCGAGACCCCGGACTATGCGTTTGTCGAAGTGCGGATGCTCCTGCCGTATCTGATACTCGCGGTAGTGTCCGCGTTGGGGGCCATGCTCTTTGTGCGGACCTTTTACGGGGTGCGGAAGATCATGTTCGGACGAGTGCAGATCCCCAACCATCTCAAGCCGGCGGTCGGCGGCATCATGGTGGGGGTCATCGGCTTCTTCCTGCCCGAGGCTCTCGGGGCCGGCTACGGCGTCGTCCAGATGTGCTTCTCCGATTCGGTGCTGTCGCTCCCTTCAGCCGAGCGCCTGCTGGCCGTATTGCCCGACGGGATCGGAGAGGCCGGGGCGGCGGCCTTGCTGCTGGCCCTCATCGCCTTCGGCAAGATCGCCACCACGGCCTTTTCCATCGGCAGCGGCGGCAGTGGCGGGGTATTCGGTCCGGCGGTGGTCATCGGCGGGGCCCTGGGCGGGGCGACCGGCATCGTCTGTGCCCAGATATTTCCCGGCCTGGACATTCGACCGGGGGCGTTTGCCCTGGTGGGGATGGCCGGTTTCTTCGCCGGGGCCGCCAACACTCCCGTATCTACGATCATCATGGTCAGTGAGATGACCGGCAATTACGAGCTGTTGGTCCCCTCGATGCTGGTCTGCATAGTGAGCTTCATCCTGTGTAGGCGTTTCGTACTCTATGAGAAGCAATTGCCCTCCAGGCTCGATGCCCCCAGCAAGCTCGGCAACATGGCCAGCGCTATCCTCCGCCGGCTGCTGGTCGGCCACGCCGTCGGCAAGCGGGCCGACGCCGATCTCAGCATCGTGCCGGAGAACATGACCATGCACCAACTGATCAAGGTGTTCACCGCCTCTACGCAGGCCTGCTTCCCGGTGGTCGATAAGCAGGAGAAGCTCACCGGAGTGATCGACTCCCGCGACATCCGCCGGATCGTCACCGAATCGTTCATCGCCGACCTGATCATCGCCCGGGACATCGCCACCCCGGCCACCACCGTGACCACCGACGACTCCCTCCTGGCGGCGACCAACAACCTGGTAACCACGGGCAGCGACGAGATCGTGGTGGTCGATGCCGGCGACCCGCGGCACATCGTCGGCACGCTGAGCCGGGGCGACATCGTTGCGGCCTACAACCGGCAGATCGTAGACCGAGTTCAATAGTCGATTGCCGCGGCCCGGCTCTGGCGAGCAGGCCCGGGATCGAACGCCGGGCCAGCTCATTGTCGCCGCCCTATCCATTGTATTATAGGACCTTACGGTGAGGGGTTGCGTGCTGGTTCGACGCCCGGCAGACGCTCAGATTGCCTGGGGCGGATACCAGGTGAGGATGGCGGAGAACGCATCATCTTGTTGCACAAGGGATTAGGATTCTATGAGGATGTTGTTTATCGAGACGTCAAGTATCTCGTCAGCCGGACGCGGTTTGCCATCGCCGTATTACCAGGCGATCTCGACGATCTCTAAAGCGGACGAAAGGAGCAAGCGACCTGTTCCTCTTTGGTTTCGCGGCCAAAAAGCGGTAAGATGAGTGGTCTAGCATGCAAGGGGGCGGAGGGACCACCAAGTGGGTGCTCGCCTCCACCCTTGGAGGAGGATTTCATTCCGCCTCCCCTTAGTTACCGGATGTGCGCGTCGAGAGGAGCGAGACGATGAAGCAGCAAGACCAGGTGGGCAGCGGGGGATGTCATGGTGCGGTGGAGGAGGGCGGCGAGGCCGGCAAGATTCGGCGCTGGATGCGCCGCTGGTTTCTGTTCAATGCGATGATCAGCGGGTTCTTCGCCCTACTGTGGCTGGTGCTCCGCACGGGCCGCAAGCCCAGCCGGTTCGCCTACCCCTGCCAACAGGCAGCCTTCGGCACGGCCGCCGCGGCCTTTGGGGTTCCCCTGGCCGCAACGGTACTTTCGGCGCGCCGCCGCCTGGCCTGGGCCTTTGCCACCCGGCCGGGCAGGCTGGGGGCGATGCTCGGCCTGGTGGGCACGCTGGCCTTCGGGGCCTGGGCCCTGTCGCCGACCCCGACCGGCTACCAGGCCGGGCCGCACTTGGAGCCGCGCGGCGGGTATCGGGCACAAGTCTTCGTTCAGGAGCGATCCCGCGGCCCCGAAGGTCAATACCACCTGGGGCTGAACGATCTGTTTCTGTGGATGGGCCTTCACGGTCTGAAGTTCTACAAGTCACCGACCACCGATGGTTTCGAGACCGGTCCCGACGGCGTGGTCGCCTCCGACGACGTCGTGGTGATCAAGATCAACTACCAATGGGACGAGCGCGGCGGCACCAATGTCGATGTGCTGCGGGGACTCATCCGGCGCATCCTGGATCATCCCGACGGTTTCACCGGCGAGGTGGTGGTATGCGAGAACGCCCAGTTCAATTCCACCCAGGATTTCAATTATGCCAACAACAACGCCGAGAACCACGGCCTTTCCCCCCACGATGTCATCCTCGAGTACCAAGGTCAGGGCCACACCGTATCTCACTTCGACTGGACCCCGATTCGCAACACATCGGTTCAGGAGTTCTCCAGCGGCAACATGACCAACGGGTATATCGTCTATGACTACAACTCGTCGCTTCAAGGCCGCATCTCCTATCCCAAGTTTCAATCCGACTACGGGACCTACATCAGTCTGAAGTTCGGCGTCTGGGACAACGTTGGGCAAACCTATGACCGCGGCCATCTCAAGTTCATCAACATCCCGGTGCTCAAGTCGCACCATGCCACCTACGGCGTGACCGCCTGCGTTAAGCATTACATGGGCGTGGTCTCGGGCAACCTGGGTACCAACTCGCACTCCGCGATCTATTACGGAATCATGGGGGCCCTGCTGGGCGAGATTCAACTGGCCGACCTCAACATCCTGGACTGCATCTACATCAACGCCAACCCCTTCGACGGCCCCTGGACCACCTATGGCGGCGCTACGCGGGTGGATAAGCTGGTCGCCAGCCTGGACCCGGTGGCCACCGATATCTGGGCGGCCAAGAACATCCTCATACCGGCCTTCCTGGCCAACGGGTATACGCCGCCGTGGCCCTATCCCAGCGCCGATCCAGACAACCCCTCGAGCATGTTCCGGATCTACCTGGACAACTCCATGGACAAGATGCTGGCCGCCGGCTATGACGTGACCAACAATCTGATGTCGATCGACAACCACAACTGGAACGCGTATCCCGGGGCGCTGGGCGACATCAACGGCGACAGGTACCTCAACGGTGATGACATCGCGGACTTCGTGCGGACCATCACCGGGGTAGATACCGACCCCTACCACATGATTCGGTCCGACATGGACTCAGACCGAGACCTGGACATCGATGATATAACCCTCTTTGTGGGTGCCCTGCTGCCGTAGCACGACCGCACCACGCCCTCCTCCGCGGTGCGCTCTTTACGGAGAGTTAGTTGCGCCCCCGCGACCC
>CAZFMS010000083.1:0-14205 GCA_964520125.1 uncultured Planctomycetaceae bacterium | reverse complement strand
ATTTCGATGGCTTCTTCGAACGTGCAATCGGGCTCGGCGATCGTCTTCTCGAATGGGTAGAGATTCACCACCACCATGTCGATCGGCTTGATGCCCTGCTCGGCGAGTTGCCGCATGTGCTCGGGCTTGTCCCGGTCGGCCAGGATGGCGGCGTGGATCTTGGGGTGCAGGGTCTTGACTCGGCCGTCGAGCATCTCGGGGAAGCCGGTGACCTCCTCGACCATGGTTACCGGGACGCCGGCCTCTTTCAGATGCCGGGCGGTGCCCCCGGTGGAGATGATCTCGATGCCGAACTCCTCGACCAGGGCCTTGGCGAAGTCGGCGATGCCGGTCTTGTCGTAAACCGCGATGAGGGCTCTCTTGATTTTGGTGTCGGACATGGCTGGATCGTGCTCGTGGTTGACCTGGGTGCAGAAAAAAACGACCGACCCGTCTTGGCGACAGATCGGTCGATAGGTTATCAGGAAATCGGCCGGTGGCAATCAGCTCGATCTCTTCCGCACGCGGCGATGGGCTCGATCAAGCAGGCCGGCGACCGCCCAAGAGCGAAGGGGCCTTCACCAGACGGGCAGCGGTGCCGCTGGAGAGCGAAGCCGGGCCGACGACGCCGACTTACTCGTCATCCTCTTCTTCCTCGTCCTCATCGTCTGCTTCTTCATCGTCCCCCAGGCCCTCGTCTTCATCTTCGTCGTCCGCCTCATCATCCTCTTCGTCGTCGTCCAGGTCTTCCTCATCATCATCTTCGTCTTCGTCGTCCAGGTCCTCCTCATCCTCGTCGTCGAATTCGTCGTCCTCCTCCTCATCCTCGTCGTAGAATTCGTCATCCTCGTCGTCGAACTCATCTTCCTCATCCTCGATCCCCTCGTCTCCAACTTCCTCCTCGCCGGGTGGCTCCTCGACCTCCGCCAACCCACGGCCTCCGATAGGCCGGCCGGTCTTGCGGCTGCGAAGCCACTCCTCCTCGAACAAGTTGGGGCGGCGCTGCTTCTTGGTCGCCCGGTCCGCGGTCTGGCCTTCGGCAAGCCGATCCGCCCGCTGGACACCGATCTCTTTCTGCTGGCGCATCCTGCGGTCGTTGCGCAGGACCTCGGCCAACAGGGCCGGCTTCAACCGGGGAGCCTTCCGGGAACGGAGGCAAGTCAGGTCGCCGGCACTCGAGGCCAGCAGGATGCACTGGTCCTCGTGGCTACCGGTCGCCAGGGCGGTCAGACCGGCATCGACGGCGGCCTTCTCTTGCCCGGTCCGGGCATCCACCCGGACCACCTGACGCGGCTCGGTGCCGGTCAGTAGGTAGGCGTCTTCCTCGAACTGCACCAGGAAGCAGGCCGCCTGGGGCCAGGTCCACAGTCGCCGGCCGGTCTTGGCGTCCAGAACGTTCAGGCCGTGCCGGGTGACCTGTTGATAGACCCGGCCATGGGAGACGATCGGGGCCTCGGTCAGGGGGGTGTCGAAGCGCTCGCGCCAAATGCGGCGGCCGGTTCGGCGATCCAGGCAGTACAAGGAGCGATCGCTGGAGGCCACGTAGATTTGGTCGCCGTCGATGGACAGGTCGGCGAACACCGGGCCCTCGGTCTGAAAGACCCAGTTCTTGTTCCGCTCGTTCTTGGTGCAGGACAGGACCCGGCCATCCAGGCCGGCGATGTACAGATCACCCTTATACAGGAGCGGGGTGGAGGAAACCGTCTTCGGCGTCAGGAGCTGCCAATGCTGGAACCCACTGTGGATGTCCAGCGAATAAAACCGCTGGTTGGCGGCGCCGACAAAGACGCGGGAGTTGTCGGCCACCGCGGCGCTGCTGGCGGCGAAGGGCAGCTTGACCTCCTCCAGCGGCAAGAGGACGTGGGCCTCGACCCGATCTCCCGGGCGAGGGCGGCGGCGCTTGTTAAAGACCTCCAACCGGCCCTTGGAGCTTTTGCCGCCGATCCAGGTGATCCGCAGTCGGGCCAAGGGCCTCTTCTCGAGATCGCCTTCATCGCTCAATCGGTAGACGCCGAGAATGTCACCGTTGCGGACCCCGTGCACCTGGCCGATGGTCATGGTGGCGATGTCATGGGCCACTTCAATGATCACCCCGCGGAGGGTCCGGGGCTCCGAGGCCAACTCTCCGGTCCGCCGATTAAAGACTCGCACGGCCCCCGGAGTGGTGAAAAACACATGCTGGGCGGCGTGGGAGGGACCGCGAATCGTCCGGCCTTCCTCGGCGACCAGCGCGGACCAGCGGATCACCCCGGTCCGCGAATGGATCGCGAAAACCTTGTTGGTGTCGGTCACGGCGTAGAGGTTGTCATCCAAGAGGGTGATACGGGTCAGCCTCTCGTCCGCCCCCAGAGGAAGGCGCACTTGCCAGTATCGTTGGCTGTCCAGTTGCTCCACGGACGATTGGGCAAGCAGATCGGCCGCCGCGGAGGTCGCCGGTGAACTCGAATACAAAACCACAAACACCAGGATCGCGCCCAGACCGAATCGTGAAACCATCGGACTACTCCTGCTCTGAAGGCGGTGCGGACTCTTGGGCTCCAGCCCCAATGCCGCGGCGATCCGGCCGGCCTGACGTCGCCGGTCCGATCCGTTCTTGATACTCCCCTAAACCCCGTCCCACGGTCACCAGGTCCAGCGGGGATGTGCTGCTGCTGGTTCACCGGCAGAGGCCGGACCACTCACCGGGGACGTTTCCCGCTCGCTCAGCAGCGTTCTACGATTGTCCCCGATTCAGCGCGTGGTGCGGCACTGCACAAGGGCAATCCTGGGCGGTCGGGAAGGCATTGCGGATGGTTTCTGTCTCGGAAAACCTGTACGGTGGCCCCGGCAGGGCCCCCAGGATTGCACGCCGTCTCTTTGACTAATCTAATGGTTTAGGGGGGCTTGGGTCAAGATGCGGTCCCGCAGACTCCTCGGCGGGGCACCCTCCCCAGGCCCTAATATCCACCAGGCCTATAAAACCGCCGGCCCGCAGAGCCCGGAGAATCGGCCGACCGCCGGCCGGCCGCCTCGTTCAGTCCGGATACGAATCACCGAGATTGTGCTTGGATTAGGGCTTGCAAAACGCCGGCGGCCGGGGGATAATAAGGTAGTCCCGCTGACAACCGGTACAAGCAGCCGGTTCTCGCCGGAGCGGGACCTCGCCCGCACGCGTGCCGAGAAGCGCGTGCAACGACGTCACGCCGATGGCCAGTGCATACCCCGGGGGCAGGTGGAAAGAAGTGTCTTCCTGACGTTCCTGCCGGCCATCGACGGATAATCCACAACGGGAGGTATCGTCGTGAGCACTCTGACGAAAGTTTTTGTCGTACTTTTGACTGTGTTTTCGATCGCCCTGAGCATGCTCGTGGTCGCGGCCTTCGCCCAGCAGGAGCACTGGAAGGCGGAAGCCGGCCTCCAGCAAGAGGCGGCCCTGTCCCAACAGGCCAAGGCCCGCACCATCTCCGCCAACGCCGCCCTCGAGCAGCAACGGGCCTTGACGCGTCATCTCGATGACGTCGCCAGAATCAACGAACTCAATGATCAACATGCCGACGACGAGGCCGAGATCACTGATAAGGACCTGCGGCTCGCAGAGGCCGAGAACCGCCTGGCGGTCGAACAGGGCCAAGTCACCAGTGTCAGCGACCAGAACAAGCTGCTTCAGGCGGCCCACAACCGGGAGATCGAGTTCGGGGCCAAGCTGGCCAAACGCAACAGTGCCCTGGAACGGCAGGGCATCGAACTCACCGACCGGGTCAAGGAGCTGACTTCGGAGGTGGCCATGGCCGCTTCTCAGATCCGAGCCCTCAAACAGCAGGTCGTCGCCATGGAGGAGACCGGTGGACGGGTAGCCGTCGCCGGGACGCTCGGGGCCCCGGGCATCGTCGAGGAGCACCTGCCGACGGCCCGGATGCCGGCCGTGGCGATGATGGGGTCGGCCATCCGCGGTGAGGTCACCGAGGTGGCCGGGAATCTGGCCAGCATCTCGGTGGGCAGCGCCGACGGCGTGGCCCCGGGGATGATCTTCCTGATTTACCGCCGGGATACCAATGCCGGCAAACCCCAGTACCTCGGCTCCGTCCGCGTCGGCAAGGTCCAGGCCAACGAATCGGCCGGCCTGGTCGTCCAGTCGGTGGGCAACATCGTGTGCGGAGACCTGGTTCGCGACGAGTTGAGCCTGGCCATGCGAAACTGATTTTCCCCGCCTTGTGATTTGTTTGAGGCAAACGGTGGCAACCTGAGGCCTGACAGGCTCTTACATTCGGTTCCGGAGACGTGCCCATGGCCAAAACATCCAGCCCCTCAGCCCCCCGAAGGCCGTCAGCTTCGGTCGGCAACGATATCTACACCGTCTTGGTCTGCATCGCCCTGGCCTTCATCCTGGGTGCCATCGGCTTCGTCATCTACCGCTGCACGGAGATACTGGGGACCCCTTTTCCCGGATTCGCCGGTTGAGCCGGTTCTCTTCCCGCCCGCCAACCTCTGACTAGCTTATTCTCCCCCCCTCGACCATAATCCGCGCCAAAATCAGACCGACGAGTGACGCAACGGCGCAAACGGTGTAGAATGCCGCCCGCCGCGCGGCCGGTGGCGGAGGAGGTCGCGCCGCGGCCACCGGTGGGCACCGGTGGACACGCGTACACTCTTCGGAAGGGGTACTCGGCGTGCTATTCGACTCCTTGATGGGCATGTTCAGCCTCGATATGGGCATTGACCTGGGGACCTGCAACACCCTGGTCTGCGTGAAGGGCGAAGGCATCGTCCTGAACGAGCCCTCGGTGGTGGTGGTTCGTAAAGGCACCAATCAGGTGCTGCAGGATGGCAACGCCGTCGGACTGGTGGCCAAGGAGATGCTGGGCAAGACGCCCGGCTCCATCAGCGCCATCCGGCCGCTGAAGGACGGGGTAATTGCCGACTTCGACATCACCGAGGCCATGCTCGGTTACTTCATCCGCAAGGTCCACGGCGGACGGCGGCTCATCCGGCCCCGAGTGGTCATCGCCGTGCCCTCCGGGATCACTGCAGTCGAGAAGCGAGCCGTCTACGGATCGGCCGAGCGGGCCGGGGCCCGTCGAGTCTACTTGATCCAAGAGCCCATGGCCGCGGGGATCGGCTCCGGCCTGCCCATCGCCGAGGCCCGGGCCAGCATGATCGTCGACATCGGCGGCGGCACCTCCGAGGTAGCCATCATCTCCCTCGCCGATATCTCCGCCCGGCAATCCATCCGCGTCGCCGGTGACGACATGGATGAGGCCATCATCAACCACATGAAACGCACCTACAACATGCAGATCGGCCCGCAGACCGCCGAAAACCTCAAGATCGAGATCGGCTCCGCGGCCGAACTCGAGGAGGAGCTGACCATGGACGCCCGCGGCCGCGACATGATCAGTGGCCTGCCCCGCAAGACCGTGGTCACCAGCCAGGAGATTCGCGAGGCCCTCCGCGAGCCGATCAGCCAGATCCTCGACGCCGTGACCCACACCCTCGAACAGTGCGAGCCCGAGTTGGCCGCCGACCTGGTCGACAACGGCATCCACCTCTGCGGCGGCGGGGCCCTCCTCCGCGGCCTGGAGACCGTCACCGCCGAGGCCACCGGCCTGGATGTTCGGGTGGTCGACGACCCCCTATCCTGCGTCGCCCGCGGCACCAGCGTCTATCTCGAAAACCTCTCCGAGTGGCGCGACACCCTCGAATCCGACCACGACCACATGTAACTCGCCACAATTCCTACCGCTGCGAGGAAGTTCGGCGCCTTGGCCGTATGGATGTACGGCCGTATGCGTGTACGGCTGCATGGGTGTACGGCCATATGAATGTTCGCCCACCGGCATACCCCTGGCCCCGCTGTAGGCCGGGCGCCCCGGGTCCCGCCGCATGCCAACAGCAACTGGTCAGGGGCCACTGGCGGCCTGCCCGCCAGTGCGATCCAGGACGAATGCCCCATCAACTGCGAAGCAACAAGTGGGGGAGTTACCCTTCCACCAAATGGTCACGCGACCAGGCTACCCCGTACGAACATGGGCCGACCAGTTGGCCAATGCCACCCCCGAGGAGGCCCTGCCACCCCCGACGATGCCATCCCAACCATCCGGTGATACCCCAGGACCGAATAGCGGTGGGTCCTCTAAAGACGGGCCTGCGCTGGCCCAAGACCGGTAAGGACCGATATGGAGCCGGGTGAAATACCCATTGCGGCCCGGAGGGGGATGCGATACACTATGTGCTTCGGGGGGATGATCTGCATCTTGTGATTGCCTCGCAAGCAGCGCCAGGTGCGGTGCAGGCCGGAGAATCAGAAGGAAGAACGTCTCACGCACAACCTTATAGAGGAGGGTTTCATCGTGGCTATTACGTCTAGATTCAGTTTCGGGCTGATGAGCACGGTCGCGGTCATCGGGATGCTGACAATTGCCGCTACGGCCGACGACGGGATGCAGTCGCCGGTACATCGGGACGGCAACTCCCTGGCTGCCGACGGCGGCTTGGCTCCGCATTCCATCCTGCGACATCAGCAGGCCGGACGGCTCCAGGCCCCCGTCTCCCGGGCGACCGAGAACGAGGTCCGGGCCCCGGCGGTCTTTTCATCGGCCGGCCTCGCCGTCAACATCCAAACCCAAGGTTCGCCGGTCAGCGGGGACCCGCAAGACTGCAACGGCAACGGCATCCCTGATGAGTGCGACATCAACTGCGGCGAGCCGGAAAGCCCATGCGATATCCCAGGTTGCGGCGGCAGCCTCGATTGCGACGGCAACGGTATCCCCGATGACTGCTGCTGCCTGGGCCCGATCCCCGTCGGCTACCTCTACCAGCACGACGACGGCACGCACGAAAACTCGGTCGGCCTGACCGGTGAGGCTCGCCTCGCCTGGCTGAACCACTTCACAATCGAGGCCGGCGCGGAGACCATCGCGTCCATCAGCGTTGCTTGGGGCCTCCTTCCCGACGGTATGCCGACCGAGTTCTACCTGTGGAGCGACCCGAACGGCGACGGTGATCCGACCGACGCCCAAGTGTTGGCCATGGTCGCCACGGTGTCGGCAAACACCAACACCGACATCCTGACCACCCTGGACATCACCCCCACGAACGTGGGCCCGGCGGGCACCAGCTTCTTCGTCGGGGCCCTGATCACTATCGTGCCAGGCGAATTCCCGACCTCTCTCGACGAGGACGGCGCCCTGCAAGGACAGAGCTGGGTCGCCGCCGACACCTCCGGGGTACTCGATCCCAACAACCTGGGGGCCGGTGACATCCCGCCGCTTCTCATCGACGACGCGGGCCTGCCGGGCAACTGGCTGATCCGGGCCACCGCCTCCGTCGAATGCGCAGACTGCAACGACAACTGCATCCCCGACTCCTGCGACCTTGCTGACTGCGACGGCTCGCCATGGTGCAGCGACTGCGACGGCAACGGCATCCCTGACGAGTGCGACCTGGAGGGTTGCGACGGGTCCACCTGGTGCCAGGACTGCAACGGCAATGGCCTGCCCGACCTCTGCGATCTGGACAACGAGCCGTGCGAGGCCGACGGCGGTGCCAGGGATGCCGGGGACACCTGCGCGGACGCGTTCTTGATCGAGACCCTACCGTTCAACCACACCGGGACCACCGTCGGCTACATCGACGACTACGACGAAGAATGCCCCTTCAGCGGCTCCATCTCGCCGGATGTCGTCTATGAGTACACCCCCAGCGAAAACTGCACAGTCGAGATCAGCTTGTGTGGCCCCGCGACAGACTACGACACCAAGCTGTATGTTTACGAGGGCTCCTGCCCCGGCACCTTGGTTGCCTGCAACGACGACGCTTGCCCCAGCTTCCTATCCGAGCTTTCGGATGCTTACAACGCGGCTGTGCCACTGACCGGCGGCCTGACCTACTACATCATCGTCGATGGTTGGCTGGATGATGCCGGCAACTACGAAATCGCCGTCACCGGCAACTGCGGCGCCGGGGATAGCGGAAACTGCTGCGCGGACCACTGCGGCGAAGGCCCAGGTTGCGAGGATCCAGTGTGTGAAGCGTCGGTTTGCACCACCGACCCCTGGTGCTGCGACGTCTGCTGGGACAGCCTGTGTGCCGGCTATGCCGCAGATGATCCCAACTGCTATTGCGACAGCGGCGGTGGTTGCACCATCCACCTCGAGATACTCACCGACGACTTCCCGAGCGAGACCACCTGGGAACTGGTCCAAGAGGGCTACGGTACCATCGCTTCCGGCGGACCTCTGGATGCACCCGCCACCCTGCACACTTGGGATATCCCGGTGGAATGCCAGGGCTGCTTCACATTCACCATCTTCGATTCCTATGGCGACGGGATCTGCTGCGCGTTTGGCAACGGCGCGTACTCCGTCTCCTTTGAAGACAGCCCGATCTGCTCCGGCAGCGAGTTCGGCGCCCAGGAGAGCTGCGTGAACTTCGGCGATGGTTGCGGCCCCGCCGAAGATCCCTGTCCCCTGCTCATCCGCCAGCCCCCCAACCAGTCCAACGGCATCTTCAGCGACCTGCACTGCGACCTCTGCGGCGGCGGCGTGCAGATCCTGGCCGAGCAGTTCGTCGTTTCCCAAGAAGTGACCATCACCGAGCTCCGCGTTTGGGGCGGCTACTTCCCGGATAACATCCCCTCGCCGCCGGACATGGCGGTCATCTTCCATGCCGATGACGCCGGCTCGCCCGGAGCGGAGATCGCCGGCGAGTTTGCCGTGCCCACCGTCCAGGCCATGACCGGGGCAACCCTCTTCGGCGTTGACGAATACCTACTGACCATGACCCTCACCAACCCGGTGGTCCTCGGTCCGGGCACCTTCTGGCTCCAGACCTACCACAACACCGCCGGCAACACCGACAGCTTCTTCTGGGAGGTCGGCGGCCTCGACCCGGTCTCCGGGTTGATCGGCTCCGCCTTCTCATTCACCAATCCACCCGGGCCCTGGGAAGTCGACCCCGTGACCGACCTGGCCTTCGAGCTGACCTGCGGCACCCCACCGCCGCCCAACGACTGCAATGAGAACGGCATCCCCGACGAGTGCGACATCGCCGACCAACGCAGCACCGATTGCAACCTCAACTGCATCCCCGACGAGTGCGAAGGACCTCCCGGGACCGTCACCTGCGCCGGCATCGACGTGAAGCCCGGCTCTTGTCCCAATCCGTTCAACGTCAACGGCAGCCCCAACAGCCGCGGCAAGCTGCCCGTCGCCCTGACCGGCACCGACACCTTCGATGTGAACCTCATCGACATCTCCACCCTACGCCTCTTCCGCACCGGGCACGACGGCCAAGTAGCCCCCCTCGAGGGACCGCCCGGCCCCCATACCGTCATCGCCGATGTCGCCACTCCCTTCGAAGGCGACGACTGCACCTGCCATGAACTCACCGGCGACGGCCTGCTGGACCTGTCCATGAAGTTCCCCCGCCAGGAGATTATCTCGGCCCTCGGCCTGGGCGACCTGCCCCACGGCAGCTTCGTCCCGCTGGCCCTGAGGGGCAATCTCATCGGCGGAGCGGCCTTCACCACGCCGGTCGACTGCATCCTGATCGTGCCCCTGGGCCCGGCGGGCGCCCTGGTCCAGTCCACCGTGCCCGACCTGCCGGTCCAGATCAGCCCGCCGGACCTCAACGCCCAAGGCTCCGGCCCCGCGGACCTCACCCGCCTCTACGCTCCGGGCACGGTGGTCACCCTAACCGCCCCGGCCACCGCTAATGGCCACGTGTTCCAAGGCTGGCTGGTCGACGGCCTCATGCTGAAACCGGGTGCCGCCACCATCCGGCTGACCGTCTTAGGAGACCTCACCGCCCGGGCCGTCTACCGCGCCCCCGCGGCGTCCCCCAACCTCGCCCCGCGCCACCACCCGACCGCCCGCTGACCCAGGCGCATGGGTGCCCCTGGCGGACGAGTGCCCCTGGCGGACGGGTGTCCCTGGCGGACGGGTGCCCCTGGCGGACGGGTGTCTCTGGCGGACGGGTACCACTGGCGAATGGGTGCCACTGGCGGCTTGCCCGCCAGTGTCTGGCGAGGAATCGTCTGCAAGATCGCATGGGTGCCCCAAGTGCCACTACCGTCTTGTGGCACCGGCGTCCCGCCGGTGTCCTAGTGCTCTGGGCAGTAAACCCGGCGACCAATTCTCAGCCCCTGAAAGGGGCGGCGGAATATAGCCCAGGGTGGAGCGCAGCGCAACCCTGGGTTAGCAGCCCCCCCCCAACCCCAAGCCCCTGAAAGGGGCGACGGTATGGTCTCGTATTGCCGGGCCAGGGAAGTAACACGCCCCGCACTTCGCGGTCAGCTGATCGGCCAGTCCGGGATGGCGCCGTCGATTTCCTCCATCAGGCGTATGGTTTCCTTCAGGGCGACGACGAGCTTCTGGTAGTGGGTGAGATCGTCATACGAGAGGTTTCGGCCTCGACGGTCCTTGAGCCACTTCTCGCACACTTGGTATCCGCCGATCTGAAAGTCCCACACCTCCGACGGAACGCCTTCGAAGTACTGCCCCTTCGTTCCCGACCTCGGAGCATCCGGGCTGATGTAGACGCGCGCTTTCTTGAGCGGTTTGCGCGTGCCGGGCTTCGGCTCACCCGGGGCGAGGTAACGCGGATGGCCCTTCGCCACCAGGTTGTTGCCGGGGACCGGATAGCGGGTGATGAACCCGGAACACTTGGGGGACTCGAGCAGATGGAAGGCGACGAGGTCCTTTCCTCTGGAACAGAGCGAGCGAAACAGCTTCCTGTCGCCGGTCAAGGGTACACGCGGAAAGTCGCTCTTCAGGAACTCGGAATAGCGGTCACGATATGTTGGGCTATGAAAGACGGCGTAGATGTAATGGAACACGTCCTCGGGGCCGAAGGTCTTCTTCAGGTCGCCCTTCCCGTCGGGAACGAAGGCCATTCGTAGCCGCTCTCCCAACTCCTTCAGAAAGTCCGGATTGAGATTGACATGCCGATCGGTGCCGTTGGCGAACAGTTCCCCGTCTTTCTCTGGATTGGGATAGAGGTAGAGAGGGAAAACAAAGGCATTGTTGGACGTCTTCGGTGACAGGCAAATCACTTCTACGATGTTCCTAGTGCAGTGGCAATGCCGGAACTTCTCTCCCTTCGTAAGGCGCGATGTGATGAGACCCACATTCTCTCCCACCATCATATGGCTCATGACACGTTCACGTCGGTGTACGGCGACGTTGGAATCATATACCGTCGAGCGGACGTCGAAGGGGCGGTAGAGGATTGGCTCAATGAGCTTTCTCCAAGAGCTGCGCCGCAAGTGTTTCTTGGCTCGCTCATAACTCCATTGCGATTGGCTACAGAGACGCCATAACTCGCGGGCTTCTTCTTCCGAATAGGTGTTGAGGAACCGCTGGATTTTGGCCGCCGCCTCCTCAGCATCCCATGAAATCGCAAACTGATCTTGTGTCGTGACAATTCCCGGTGCCGGGTTGCCGTTCTGATTCATCACATCACGAATACTCCAGCCAAGCTCGTACTCAGCTTGGCCCCGCGTGTTCTGGGGAGTGAAGAGAAAGAAAGGCGTTTGCGGATGGAGTCTTTTCCATGGTGTAGATGCAATCTCCATTTCGGCCAAGTGGCGATATTTGTCCTCTCGCAGTCCCCACAGCTCTGCGTGTTGGACCGTTGCGGGTCCTTTCCGCTGTTTGCCGTCCTTGACGAAAACGCCGATGGTCACACCTTGTTGAATGTCAAATACGTTCTCATCCTTGGAACCATCGGGGCACACTTCCTTCTTCTTTGTGTTCCCGTGAAGATCGAGGATATAGATCTCCGTGAAGGCCTGCATGGCATGTCGGCGCATGCCTTGGAAGGTTGGACTATCAAGGTAACTATGGTTGGTGATGAATGCGAGCACTCCCATACCTGTACGATCGATGCGCCACTGACCGAACCGAAAGAACTTGACGTAGTCATCTTGTAGCCATTTTGCCTGCGCCAATTTGAGCTTCTTGCCGTCGACTCTCCTGTAATCCGCGATCAACTTAGTGATCCATTCACCTTTGTTCGCCGAATGCCCCGAATAGGGCGGGTTGCCCATGACCACCATGATAGGAAGGTCGAGCTTGATGCGAACGGCCCCCGCGGCCTCCTCGGCGATGAGTCGCTCGATGAAATGGAAGTCCTGCTGTGCCCTTCGCTCGGCCGCTTCGAGCGTGTTCGTCAGGTAGATGCTCAGGCGTTCCCGCCCCGCGAAGTCGTAGGCCCATTTTTTTCGCAGGGCATCCGAGGGCAGGTCTTGTCCGGCCAGTTGCATGCCCAGTTTGAAGTGGGCGACGGCATAGGGGGCCATCAAGAGCTCGAAACCGAATAGCCGTGGCAGAAGGTGCTTCTTCACGTAACCCGACCACATGCCTGCGTCGTTGCGGGCCATGAATTGCTCGCGGATTAGGTCTACTACGGCATAGAGGAACGTACCCGTACCGCAAGCGGGGTCGAGAATCAGAACGCGAGGTGTTGTTTCTGTAACTTTCTTGCCCTTCTTGCCCTCTCGTGTGTACTTGCAGACGGACGTGTCGGCTAGTCCCTGCGTACAACCGAAACGAGTCTTCAAAACATGGTCCACCGAGCGAACGATGAAGGAGACGACCGGCTCGGGGGTGAAGTAGACACCGCGCGCCTCGCGCAACTTGGGATCGTAAGCCGCCAGGAAGGTCTCGTAGAAATGGACCACGGGGTCCTGCCGCCGGGTTCTCTTGCCGAAGTGCAGCAGGACGGCGCCCATGTCGGCATGGGCCAGCAGGGCTGCCACATCATCCACGAAGCCGGCGTAGGGCTCCTCGTCGAGGTCGGCGCCGGTAATCGTCTCAAACAGTCTGCGCAAGAAGGGGTTTGTCTTGGGGATCTCGGCGGCGGCGCCCACGCGCTGAAACGGCCTCGGCCCTCGGTGATTGCATCGGGCGGCGAACAGACCGTAGGCGATGGTCTGCGCGTACATGTCGGCGAAATCGGGGATCTTCTCCGGCTGGTCAAGGTCTGGGATGAGCGTTTGGGCGAAGGCCTTGCGCAGGTCGCGTAGCGTATTGGAAGCATGCCCGCTTTCGATGGCTTCGATGATAATGTCGCGGATCATGTGCGTGAGACGGGCCAGGCGTTGGGCTAGTTCCTGTGGGCTCCCAATGGGCGTCGGCTCGTGCTCCAGGAATCCACGTAGAAGTTCCATGACAGCAGCCGGGCCATCCTTGTGGCGCCGCAGCTTGTTGGCTTTTCCCACACCGCCGAGCCGAGCCGCACCGCGGGGCTTTCCCTCCACGTACCACCGGAACTCAAGGTAATCAGTCAAGATCAAATTGGGAAGAAAGGTGCGGTAGCGTGTCAGTTGTTCAGAGCGTTCGACTTCGTAAAGCCGCTTGCCCACGTCCTTCGCTTCCACGTAGCCGATCGTGAGCGGACCGTGCCTAGTGTCAGACGAGATCACGTAATCCGGCGCGCCGCACTTTTCACGTCGCGGTTCGTTCGTTGCCGTAATCTTCTTTCCAACGGCCTCCAGGAGCTCCTTCAGAGCGGGACGATGCGTATGCTCAGTGGCGTTACCACATTGCAGCGCCTTCTCGATCTCCCTGAAGTACTTCGACCAAAGCATTCCGCTACACCTCGTTCCGTTGTCTTCGCGCCTCTGTAACGAGAACTGTATCACATCGAAGGCCATCCGTCGAGAAAGGCAGTCATTCGTGTTATTGCGTCGGCGGGGAACCAGGGAGCTTGCCTGCTGCAGAGCATTCAGGGCGGCAATGCCGACTTCGTGTCTATCTTGCCGGCCTGGTGTCGAAGGGGGGTCCGGGGCTGGTTTTTTGGGGAGCGATTGCCTCCTGGCTGGGTGGCCCAGACTGTCGCAACCTGGGGGCGTAGTTGTTCCGGTCGTCGGAAGTCGCCCGACCCCTTCCCGGCCTCAGATTCACCCGACCAACTCGAAACCCGAGAGAGAACGGGGAGCAAGACTGCTAGCTGTCTTGAGCAAAGGAGCCTCACGGATGTCGCCACCGTTCCCAGAGCGGGCGATCGATAGGAATCGTGCAAGCAGGCGACGCGACGACCGAGACTTTGCGGGCGTTTGCGGGCGTTTGCACTTTTTTTATTGCCCGCCGCACCACCGCCACCCCGGGGTTAAAAAAAATGCCGCCCGGCAAGAGAAAAAGATGACCCGCGAACGATCGCTGACAACTGAAAACTGATCACTGACAACTTACCCCCCCAAATACCGGCAAATACCGGCAAATACCACTTTTTTTTCGGCTGGGGGGG
>CAZFMS010000082.1:6714-14211 GCA_964520125.1 uncultured Planctomycetaceae bacterium | reverse complement strand
ACCGCTGAAGTGTTGCGCCAAATTGCGGCAAATTGCACTTACAAAAAACTGAAAACGCGCAACAAAGAGGACTCCACCATCCTGAAATGCCCCCGGGCAAAAAAAATGTTGCCCAGACAACAAAACGACGGGGCCTGCATCGTAAGCATCGGCATCAACAGATGGGCCCGAGGGACCATCGTACGGAATGGTGCAGGCCTCAGACTTGGAAGGGGTGGGGGGGCCGCAGAGCCTCGGGAGGGAGTCACATGGGTCCGCGTCCCCAGGGCGAGATACTCCCCGTGGCGGCGGTTCGTCGTCCAATTCGGCCAAGAACTGTTGCCGGATGACCCGGTGTGGAGTTTTGGCGATCTGCGCGGGGCGAGAGAAGCGCTAGGCGTTGTCCGGGTCTTGCTCGTAGCTGGGGATGCTGCGGATGTTGCGTTCCTTCTCTCCCTCACAGGCCAGGCAGCGTTGGGCGAAGGGCAGGACTTCGAGGCGTTTTCGGGGGACGGGCTTGCCGCAAGCCAGGCACAGGCCGTAGGTGCCGGCGTCTATTCGGTGGATGGCGGCCTCGATCTCATCCAACTGGGCTGCCTCGATGGCCATCAGGCCGACGGCCAACTCGTCGCCGTATCCCTTGGAGGCCCGGTCGCTGACGTCGGCCAGGTCGCTGTCCCGTTGGGCCATTTGGGCCTGGGCGGACTGGACCAGTTGCAAGAGGCGGATGCGCTGGTTGACCAACGCCCCCCGGATTTGCTTCTGCAGCTCGGGATCGACCTTCGGTTTGTGTACCTTGGGCTTGGGTACCGGTCGAGGCTTGGGCGGCTTGAGCGGCTTGGGCGGCTTGGGTGCCGGGGCCTTCTTCTTGGGCAGGGTCTTGGCCGGCGCCTTGGCCGGGCTGCGCGTCGACGGCTTCTTCGCCACCGCAGGTGCCTTGGTCTTGGCCTTGACCTTCGCCTTCGCCTTGACCTTGGCGGGGACCTTTTTCTTGGCCACCGGTTTGGCCTGGGCAGCCTTCCGCGGTGCAGGTGAGGCCTGCTTCTTGGTCTTCGTCTTGGGGCCCTTGGCAGATGTCGGCTTGGGGGACTTGGCGGAGGTCGTCTTCTTGGCTCTGGGCTTGTGGGGCGTCACCATGTCAGGTCCACTGAGTGGTCGCGAGTCCGGAATCGCTCGAGCGCTCGGCGCTTCGGGCCGCGTCAAAAGCGTAACAGGATTGTGGTCTTTGGCCCACAAGTCAAGCTCCAGCGGGTCGGCCGGGTACACATTTGTGAGAAACTTCCCGCAATTCTGGTGGATGACGCGGCAAAAAGAGGCGTTTGCTGCCGCCGGGCTCGGCCGGGGGTGGTCGGGGCGGAGCGCCGATCAAGACTATTGAGGTGCGGCAGGGTGGTCCGTGGGGAGGTGGCCGTCTCGCGGAACCGGCCCGGCTGGGGAGTCGGGTGGGTCTGAGCCGAGAGCCCGTCGGGAGGCGTGATCCCGATGGGGAGGGACAGTCCGAGGGCCGGCCTGGGGAGGGTCCACGGTGGTGCAGGGTTTCGATTGGCAACTGGTGGGTACGGTGGTGGGGGCCCTGTCGGCTTTGGTTGGGGTTCCGCTCACCGCTATCGTCCTCTATCTCCGCGCGATTCGCGAGGACCAGCGGACCGTGCAGGCCGATCTGGCCCGAAAGGTGGACAAGATCGAAGAGGAATGCCGGCGGATCGACGAATCGGTGGACGAGATCGAGCGCGGCTACACCCCCAAGGAGGAGTGGGTGCGGGAAACCATGCTGGCCCGCAAGGAATTGGGCCGGCTGACCCAACTGATGGCTCGTCTGCAGGCCGAACTGGAGAGTTCACGGGCTTTGGCCGGACAGTTCGCTCGTTCTACGAACGCGATCATCCAGCTCACCGAGCGACTGGTGGAAGGCCTCATCGGCACTCGGCCGCCCCCTGGCGGCGAATGAGCCGGCAAGGTATTGCCGGTGCCCGCCCGGCCTGAGCACCGATCGGCCCGGGGACGTCCCGGACTCTCTGCCGCGGCTGCCGGACAACTACTTCAGGCTGCTCCTCGGTCGACTAGACTCGGGAGCGTGCAGGTCATCACTTCTTCTTGGCCTTCTTCTTCTTCTTGGACCCTGCCGGAGCCCCGAGTATGGAATCCTTGCAGGCCTTGGCAATGCGGAATTTTACGACCTTCTTGGCTTTGATCTTGATCGTCTCGCCGGTGGCCGGGTTGCGTCCCATGCGGGCCTTGCGGTGGACCAGAACCAGCTTGCCCAAGCCCGGAAGGGTGAATCCGTTCTTGGCCTGCTTGTAGGCCGTCCCGGCAAGGACGTCCAGGAACTGGACCACCTGCACTCGAGTCATCTCGTTATTTTCCGCCAGGTGCCGCACCAGGGCAGTCTTACTCATCGCTTTAGCCATGACGCCTCCTCAAAAAGCCATTCCTTGGCAAACGCCCTTCACATGTAGGGTTGCTTACGATCAGGGCGCACAACTTAGCGACAGGGGCCGAGGGAATCAATGGTCTTTCCTGCCGGAAACGGCAAAAAAACATTCTCTGGGCGGCTGTTTGGTGATCGTTGCCGATCTGTCACCCGGAGTCTGGCGGGCCAGCGGCATGATTCGGGCCCGGGGGCGTGGGGGTCGGATCGCGGCCCTGGGGAGGAGGCAAGAATGCCGGAGGCCGCGTGCCGCATCCTGGATCCCGGAAGCCGGGGCCGCGGGCGGCGGAGGGTGTTGACGGAAATGGTGCCGGCGACTTAGCCTCTGGGCAGGCGGCTCATGAGCGGACCCTGCGGGCGGGAAGCCGGGTCCAACGGGGTATCGACGCAATCTTCCGGGCTCAGGCCGGCCCGGCGGTGCCGTTCGGTGATAGGAAAGGCCCGATATTGGCCAAGGAGTGTCCATGAGTATCGACGTAGTCCGCCGGACGGAGGTTCCCGGGGCGACGGTCAAGCGGGGCAAGGTGCGGGATGTCTACGTCGCGGGCGAGCACCTGCTGATCGTGGCCACCGACCGGATCAGCGCCTTTGACTGCGTGCTGCCGGACGCGATTCCGCACAAGGGTCGCGTGCTGACCAGCCTGTCTAAGTTCTGGTTCGAGCGGTTCGCCGCCTGGTGTCCGCATCACCTGGTTTCCGTCATTGAGGAGGACGTGCCGGCGGGGTTCGAGTGCCTCGGCGGGCAACTTCGCGGACGGGCGATGCTGTGTCGTCGGGCCCAGGTAGTGCCGATCGAGTGCGTGGCCCGCGGCTACCTGGCGGGTAGCGGATGGAAGGAGTATCGGGACCGCGGCACGGTCTGCGGCATCGAGCTGCCGGCCGGTTTACGGCAATGCTCCCGCCTGCCGGAGCCGATCTTCACCCCGGCGACCAAGGCCGAGTCGGGCCACGACGAGAACATCTCCTTCGAGACGGCCTGCGATCTGGTCGGCGGCGAGGTGATGTCCGAACTTCGTGAGCGGACCCTGGCCCTGTACTCGAAGGCGGTCGAGTATGCTTCCCCGCGGGGGCTCATCCTGGCGGACACCAAGTTCGAGTTTGGCCGGACCGACCGGGGGCTGATCCTGATCGACGAGGTGCTGACCCCGGATTCGAGCCGGTTCTGGCCGGCCGACCGCTACGAAGAAGGGCGCGATCAGGGGAGCTTCGACAAACAATTCGTACGCAATTACCTCCAGGGGCTCTGCGATGAAGGCCGGTGGGACAAGACCGACCCCGCCCCCAGCCTGCCGCGGGAAGTGATCGAGGCGACCAGCGCCCGCTACCTGGAGGCCTATCAGCGGATCACCGGCAGCCCTCTGCAGGTCTGAGACACGCTGGCAGCGAGACCTTTCTTGTGACCCTCGTTTGTACGATCCTCCGCTTCACTGGTGGGGGGGGTGTACTTGTTTAGCGGTGCCGCGTGCGGCACCGGCTCCAGCCTCCCCGTCGCACGCGACGGGGCTAAACAAACGTTACGCGGAGGGGCTACACATATACCACGCGACGGGGCTAGACAAACGTCACGCGAAGGGGGAAGGGCGGCGCGGTTGGCTATGAGCGAAGCCACGGGCCAACGAGTTGGCCCAGGCCACCCGACTGGGAAATGCACGAGCTAATAAGCTGGTCCTCGCCACGCCTGGTGGGCTGGGGATTGGTCCGCGTGCCGTAGCCGCTACTCGCCGTACTTGGCGATGATCTCCTCCTTGCTCTTGCCCAGGATGTCGTACTTCCGGCCGATCTTGGTGAAGGCCTGGATGGCCTTATCAACGTGGCTGAACTCGTGGCCGGCGGAAAGTTGGACGCGGATGCGGGCCAGGCCCTTGCCGACGACGGGATGGTAGAAGCCGATGACGTAGATGCCCTCGTTGTACAGATCTCGGGCCATGTTCTGGCTGAGCTTGGCGTTGTAGAGCATGATGGGGACGATAGGGTGGACGCCGGGCTTGATGTCGAAGCCGGCCTGGGTCATGCCGGTGCGGAAGCGCTTGGTGTTGGCCTCGACCTTGTCGCGCAGCTCGGTGGTCGCGGTCAGCATATCCAGGACCGCGATCGAGGCCTTGACCACGATCGAGGAGACGGTGTTGCTGAAGAGATAGGGCCGGCTGCGCTGGCGGAGCAGCTCGATGATCTCCCGGCGGCCGGTGGTGAAGCCGCCCGACGCCCCGCCGAGAGCCTTGCCCAGGGTGGAGGTGACGATGTCCACTCGGCCCATGACGCCGCAATATTCAGTGGAGCCGCGGCCGGTCTGGCCGATGACCCCGGTGCAGTGGGCGTCGTCGACCATGGTCAGGGCGTCGTACTTGTCGGCCAGTTCGCAGATCTTGTCGAGCTGGGCGATGGTGCCGTCCATGCTGAAGGCCCCGTCGGTGGCGATGACCCGATAGCGGGCCCCGGCGGCTTCTTTGAGCTTGGCCTCCAGGTCGTCCATGTCGTTGGTCTGGTAGATGTAGCGGGAGGCCTTGCACAGGCGGATGCCGTCGATGATCGAGGCGTGGTTGAGGGCGTCGGTGATGATGGCGTCGTCTTTGCCCAGGAGCGGCTCGAAGACCCCGCCGTTGGCATCGAAGCAGGCGGCGTAGAGGATGGTGCTCTCGGTCTTGAAGAAGTCGGAGATCTTCTGTTCGAGCTGCAAGTGGATGTCCTGGGTGCCGCAGATGAAGCGGACGCTGCTCATGCCGTAGCCGTGAGTCTCCAGGGCATCCCGGGCGGCGGCCAGGACCTTGGGGTGCGAGGAGAGGCCCAGGTAGTTGTTGGCGCAGAAGTTGATCACTTCCTTCTTGGGCGCCCCTTGGGGATACTCGACGGAGATGTCCGCGGCCTGGGGCCCGAGGATAGATCGCTCGTCCTTGTAGAGCCCCGCCTCGCGGATGGAAGCCAGTTCACGCTGCAGATCCTGTTTCATTTTGCCGAACATGTTGATTGCTCCGATTCGTTAAGACGGGTCATTCGACTCGTTTATTGAACTTATGCGATGTACCGGGTGCTGTCAACAAATCGGTAGGATGACCCATCTTACGCGATCGGCACGCTCTTCTCATACAGGACGTCGGGACACAGATCCGCGCCGTTGGGCCACACAATGGTGCCGACGTCGGGCTCGACGCGGACGGACCTGAAACAAGCCGGGTCCATCAGCGGCTCGAAAACGCCGGTGAACGCGAGCATCTTCGCCAGATCGATCTCGCGGCGCTGCCCTCCTTCGAACGTTAGGATCAGGCGTAATTCGCCGGCAGGTTCGACATCGATCACATCCCTTGGCATCTGACTACTCCAGAGGCGGAACGGGCATGAGCGGCTCGTGTCTTGCGGCCCGTTCCCAGTCTCGCCGCAACTCCTCCTGGTGCAATGCCGCCCACTCGATGACCAGCCCGCGCGTCCGTGGGCTCAGAGTACCCTCGAGCATCCGCAGGTCGTCGATCGCAAACCGGCCTTTCTTTGACCCGTATCGAACGTGGAAATGCGGTGGTTGGTGGTCGTCATAGTACATGGCCACGATTATACCAAAGAAACGACTGATTTCCGGCATCTCCGTCGCGCTCCAAGAAAGACCACATTCCGCAGGACCATTTCGTACTGTTACGAGATTCCAAGCCCGCACCGGCTTTCGCAGGATTTCCATCCTGCGAGAAACACTGGGAACGCCGATTTCTCCTGTTCTGCTTTCCGCTGTTCCTCCGCCCTTTCGGGGCGGCAGATAACAGCGGCCGCCAATTGCCCACGGGTTACGCTTTGCTCCACCCGTGGCTACGGTCCTTCGCCCCTATTGGGGCGAGGCCGCGCGGGCTGAAGCCCGCGGCTCATCTTCTGTATTTGCCACTCCGCTTTACTTGCCGATCCGCTCGACGGCGGCCTCGTATTCAGCCTGGTCGGGGAACAGTATCACCTTGGCGCTGGTCCGCGGCCGCTCGATCATCTTCTCGAAACCCTTGGCGAAGTCTTCCAGCTTGAAGACGTTGGTGATGACCGGAGTGGGGTCCAGGCGGCCGCTGGCCAGCAGGTTGCGGTTGCGGTACCAGGTGTCGAAGATCTTACGGCCGTTGATGCCGTGGACCTGGCAGCCCTTGAAGACGATGCCGTTGTTGTAGTCGATGGGCACCGTGGATTCGGCGGCGATGCCGAAGGCGGTGACCCGGCCGGCCTTGCGGACCATGGCGAAGCAGTCGTCCACGGAGTTCTGCGAGCCGACCATTTCCAGGGCGATGTCCACGCCGTTTCCCCCGGTGTGGTCGAGCACGAACTCGAGCCGCTCCTTGGGGGTGGTCTCGTTGGTGTTCATCTGGAGGTCGGTGCCCATCTTGCGGGCGATCTCCATGTTGGTCTCGTATTTTCCGAAGTGGATGATCTTGGCCACCCCCACGACCCGGGCCACGCCGATGGCGAACAGGCTGATGGGGCCGTCTCCGGTGATGACCATGGTCTTGCCGGCCACGTCGGCGTCCTCACCGAGCACGGCATAAGTGGCGTTGCCCAGCGGCTCCTGGATGGAGGCTACCTCGGGGGGAATGGCCGGGTCATTGGGCCAGCAGATCGACTCCGGCAGGGCGAAGTACTCGGCGAAGCAGCCGTCGAAGTCCACGCCGAGGATCTTCATGTTCTTCCCGACGTGGAAGGAGCCCAGCATGCTGGTCAGGTCGCCGGGATCGTAAATGTGGGTCTCGGCGGAGATGTAGTCACCGACCTTGATGCGCCGGCAATGGGGGCCGACCTCGACCACCTCGCCGGCGACCTCATGGCCGAGGATCTGGGGGAGGGCCTGGGCGCCGATCCGCTGGGCCGACCAGGGGTCCCACTTGTAGATATGGACATCGGTGCCGCAGATGCTGGTAGCCCTGACCTTGACGATCAGCCAGTCGGACTTGGGTTTGGGGATGGCGGTATCCTGCATCTCCGCGCCGAGTTCAGGGCTGGTCTTGACCACCGCCTTCATGGTTTCCATGAGGTGTCTCCTCTGTGTGAATTCCAACCGCAGGTGCGGGAGCGACTGGTGTCGGCGTGACTTCCACCGCCTCCGTTGGCGAAGGGCGCTCCAATGGTTGCGGATAGCAATT
>CAZFMS010000082.1:0-6704 GCA_964520125.1 uncultured Planctomycetaceae bacterium | reverse complement strand
ATTGGCGTGCCAGCTACCAGATCGCCGGGTTTCCACGGGGCAGGTTACTCGGTTGGGGACCAGACCGCAACGGCGGCGGGCTCAACGGTAAGGGGGTGGGAGTGGAGAACGCGGCTACGTTGGCAGCCAAGGCATGATCGCAGTCACGAGATGTCGCCGAAACGGGTCAGGATACTGACTCCAGCCGGCAGAGCGGGCGAACTCGAGTAGCTTGATCTCGGCTGCCGCGGCCGCTGGTTGGCCCTGCTCGCGTGCTGGTGAGGCAACGCCGGAATGCTACCTCGCGGCGTCCTTCTCGGGAGACTCCTTCTTGGGCGCATCGGGCTTGGGCGATTGGTTCCGCGGGACCTCGGCCTTGGGGGACTCCTTCTGGGGCCCGGCCTTGGCTGGGGCAGGTGTCGGGGTTGTCTGGTCCGGGGCCGAGCCCTTGTCGGCCTTCCGCTTTTGCTCCAGCGAAGCGACGGCATCAACCCTCTCGGTCAGCTCGGCGTACAGTTGGTCGAGGCGAAGATTGAGTTGGCGCAAGGCCTCGACCCTCTCGGCCTGGTCGGCGGTGTTCTCTACTTCTTGGTATTCGGCCTGGCGTCCCGATCGATGGGCCTGGGCGCGGGATCGGCAACTGCTGAAGACGGCGCGGGCGGCTTGCTCTTGGGCCTTGCTAAAACCGTAGTCGGCCGATGCCTGGTCGACGTAGTTGGCCCATTCGGCCTCCGGCGGGGCCGGCTCGAGCGGCTTGGGAGGAGCGGGCGCCTGGCGGGCGGTCCGCGAGAGCGGCCTCTGGGTCTTGACTGCGGGGGGCCGTGGGCTGAGGGTTTCCCTGGGGTCGGGGTCGGGTCGCGGTTGCCGAGAATCCGTGGTCAGCGGGGCCCTGGGCCGAGGCGGAGCAGCACTCGCCGTAGGCGCTGGGGCTCGCCGTTGTTGCTGATCCCGTGCGGCGCTCGGATCAGGCTCGGGGACCGGATAGGACTTGGATAGGTCTGGAAGTTCAATGGGAAAGACCGGGCCGGCAAGTACAGCATTGATCCGGTCGAGGTCGAATCCGTCGGACTCGGGTCCCAGACGATCGGCCAACTTGGCCCTGATACGGGTTCGACCCTCGGTGACCTGGCCCTTGGAAAGCAAGGCCTCACCCTGTCGGATGATGTTGGCCATGCTCAACGGGGCGTCGGCGAGACGGTGGTGGTACTGGCCTTCGAACTTGGCCATTCTCTTTTCACGTTGGTCGGGAGAGAGCGTCGCATCCTGTTCCAGGAGTGAGAGGGCGACGCGAAGCCGGCGAAAGGTCAGGTTCAACTGATCTTGATAAGATCGATGGGCGGGCAACTGCTCGTTGAGCGTGGTTCGGAGCTGGGCGGCCTTCTCGGCGTCCAGACCGTACATCTCCTGGAGGAACCGCAGCCGGCTGGCGATTAGTTCGCGGTCGTTGGCATCCGTGGTGTCGACTGGCGGTTGCCCTATGGTCGGCCGGGGGAGACCGCTCTCCGTCTGGGCCGGGAGTAGGGAGGCAGACCACAGGACGACCAGCGAGCAGGACAAGAGTCTGGGGAACATCGTGAGGACCCTCTCGGAGAAGAGCTTTTGGAGCCGTGCCTTCACATCGAGGCGACAGTTCTTCAAACCCGCTATTCTCCGGCCGGAGACTCGGCAAGTCAAACCGGGGAGTAGTGATGGAAGGCCGGGCGGCGGGGTGCGGCCTCGGCGGAAGAGGGGAATCGCGGGGGGGGGAGAGTCCCCCGGCGATGAGGCATGGTTGAGTGGAACGGTCATCAACCTGCCAGGCCCGGCCGCCCGCTGACCCGGGCTTCGGTCCATCATCAGGGCCGCCGATCTGCCGGTGCCGGTGAACTCGTGTTGGGGACCTCAGCACGCAGTAGGCGGGCGACGCGCGCCTTGCCGGTGATCTCTCCCGGACGGTTGGGACGCGGATCCGTCTGCCGGGTCGGAGGGACCGGTCTTCTGAGACCAACCACGGATTCCGTTGCGTGTACCGACGCCGAGTCATACAATACCAGTGGTGTTCACCTCTGACGTTTCGCAGGGTCTGCTCCTTTCCGGCACAGGAGACAACTGACAATGCGGCTGATGATCCTGGAGAACAGACAGTTGCGGAGCACCATGCGGGCCAACGATAGCACGGTGTCCATCGGCTCCAGCCCGCAGTGCGGGGTGCACCTGCCGGACTCCAAGATCAGCGCCCATCAAGCCAGCCTGACCCTGGACGACGACGGGAGTTGGTGGCTGGAGGTCCTGGACACGTCGATTCCCACCTGTCTGAACCGGGCGGTGCAGAGGGGCCGGTCCAAGCTGCGGCACGCCGACGAAATCGAGATGGGTTCGTTCGCCATTCGCTTGTTCATGGAATCGGTGAAGACCCGCGAAGAGATACGCCGCGAGCGCATGGCCGCCCTGTCCGAGCGTCACGGCCGAAGCCTGCCGCTGGGAACTGTGGTTCACAAGTTCGATGACGACATGACGGTCTCCAAGGAGCACTTGGAGCAAATGACCCTTCTGGCCATCAGGCTGGAGCAGGCCGACCACGTGGGCGACCTGATGACGCCGCTGATCCGCTTCATGCTCCGAACCTTCGAGGGACGCTGCGCCTGGGTGGGGATACGCAAGACCGGCAAAGGGGACTTCGACTGGACCCTCGGTCTGCAGCACAACGGTCAACCCTGCGAACGGCCTCCTTTTTCGGAGGGCATGCAGACGCGTTGTCTGGCCCACACCCAGTATCTATGCGTTCCCGAGGTGCCGGCCGCCGATATCGGCTCAGCCATGGCCGTTCCTTTGGCCTGCCAGTCCGGCAACTTGGGAATACTCTATGTGGAGAACGCCCCGAAAGACCCTCGGTATGACGAAGCATCCCTGAAGGTGCTCAGCGCCATGGCCTGCTGTACGGCCATGCCGGTCGAAGATGGGCTTCGCCGGGCCACGGCCAAGCACCGGCAGACGGTAGCCACCGAGCAGACCATAGCTCGCGTCACTCAGGATGCCCTCACCCCGCGAGCCCTGCCCGAATGGGACGACCTGCAGGTTGCCGCTTACCGACACATGGGCTCGGCCAGGTGTTGCGATTTCTACGATGTCGTTCAGCTCCGGGACCGGACGGCCTCGGTCATCGTGGCCCGGTTGATGGTCAAGGATGCCGTCCTGCCGAGGTATTTCTCGGAGCTGCGGGCCACCTTTCGGGCTGCGGCCCTCTATGCCGAGCCGCCGCACCTCTTCGCCCGGGCCCTCAATTGGATCATCTACGACGGCAACGTCGGCCTGGCGATCGATCTCGTCTCCATCTGGGTGGCCCCCGGCTCCGGCAAGGTTCAATACTGCATGGCGGGAAACGGCGTCGGCCTGGGGCGGATTCGCTCCGACGGCACCTGCCAACCCCTGGAGTCGCAGGTCGGCCCTCGGGTGGGACAGACCCGGGCGCCGGTCTTCACCCCGGGAACCCTGGAATTGTCGGCGGGTGATACGCTGGTGCTGTCCACGGCCGGGGTGGACACCGCGACCAACGCCGACGGGCAGGTCCTGGGGCGAACCGGCCTCGAAGAAAACCTCTGCGACGGCCTGGGCGACACGCCGGGAAACGTGCTCAGCGAGTTCGCCACCGATCTGGCCGAGTACATCGCCGGCGGCGGATGTACCGACGACCTTACTGTCCTGTTGCTGCAACGGCGCTAGCCCGAGCCTCGGCGGACCAAGACGCGGCCACCTGCGACCGGCCCTGGGAGATCGCCCGCCGGCCCCGGTCTCCAGCGGGCGACGGTCAACTGGTCACCGGTTGGGACCGCGGTCTTCGGGCAGACTCGAACCCCCACCCTTGCTCCCGTTCCATCTGCCGCGTCTAATACCCGAGCAACCAGATACCCAGGAGGCAGCAGCATGGCCAAGGTCAGTGTCATCGTGGTGGCGGCGGGCAAGGGCGAACGCTTCGGCGACCAGGAGAGCAAGGTCTTTGCCAAGCTGGACGGGCAGCCCCTCTTTCTCCGGGCCCTCCAGCTTTTCGTCAATCGCGACGACGTTTGCCAGACCATCCTGGTGGTCGGCCCCCACGACATCGGCCAGATGAAGGAGAAGTTCGGTCCCAACATCGGCTTCATGGGGGTCAAGCTGGTCCAAGGCGGGGCCCAACGCCATGAATCCGTGGCCAACGGCCTGGCCGAGGTCGATGACCAGGCCGAGTTCGTCGCCGTTCATGACGCGGCCCGGGTCTGCGTGGCCGCCGAGTGGATCGACCAGATCTTCCTGGCCGCAGCCAACTCCGGCGCCGCGGTGCCGGTCACCCCGGTCACCGCCACCCTCAAAAGGGTGGGCTCAGACGACCTGATCGCCGAAACCGTCTCCCGTGACGGCCTGCATATGGCTCAGACGCCGCAGGTTTTTCGCAAGGACATCATCACCAAGGCCTACGCCGCCCTGATGGAGAGCGACTCCGGGGCCTCCGGTGACCCTGCGATCACCGATGATGCCCAGCTCGTCGCCGCCGCCGGCTTCCCGGTCACCGCCGTCCACGGCGACCCCCGAAACATCAAGATCACCACCAGAGACGACCTCCGCCTGGCCGGCGCCGTCCTGAAAGTCCTTCCCCAGAAGAAAGTCTCCAAGCGGGGCCCCTTCGAGGAAGCCCAGTGGTGATGGCCTGTGAAATCTTGCAGGACCACGGACCGGCGGCACCCGTTCGGCCGGCTGGCCCGACCGACCTCGGATAGCTGCCGCCGGTTCCCAACTCCATAGGTGGCCTCGGGTTCCATCCGCTGCGGTCCTCGGGTCGGAGGCCCGTGGCGAGTCCTTTGATCGGCTCTCCTCCGCGGGCCGTCGCCCCGTTCGCTTCGCGGCCCGGCCCTGGTAGCTGACCGCCCGTTCTTGACCTGAGCAAGTCCAGCGGGTGCAATGGGCCCGATCGAGTTCGACGGAGGAAGAATGGTCCGCTTGCGGCCGCGCCGCAACACCAATCGAGGAAGACTGCCATGAAGATCTTTAGAACTCATCCAATTGCCGCTTTGTTGCCCACCGTGGTCCTTTTCGCCGGGCTCGTGGGGTGCGGGATGTTCAAGAATGGATCCGACTCCCAGGTTGCCGAAGTCCAGCCCCCGCCGGAGGACTTCGAGTCGGGCGCGGCCCTGAGTTCGCAGGACCTGGCCAGCTTCTCCGACCAGGTAGAGTTGATGCTCGCCACCCGGGAGACTCTGCTGTCCGTCCGCGGACAGTACTTCCAGCAGCTCACCGACCTGGAACGGGTTTACCTCCTGGACGGTGATACGGTCAAGGCCAACTGGGCCCGGCGCCAGCGTGAGCGCCTCGAGCAGGTTGACGTGAGCGCCTATCCCTACCTGACCGCCGTCCCGCCCGAGCACCACGACCAAATCGCCCCCGAGATGTCGATTGCCGAGGCCGACGAGATCTATATCCAGGCCCTGGCCCTTTTCAAGGAGGTGCAGGGCGTCCCGGGGGCCGGACTCTTGAAACACAACAAGAGAAAGGTCCGCGATGCCCTGGGACTATTCCATCGCGTCCTGGCGGAGCATCCTACCTCCGACAAGGTCGACGACTGCGCCTTCTACTGCGGCGAGATCTACAAGGAGTATCTGCGCGACGACGACCCGGACAACGAACTGGCCATCCGCTATTACAAGTGGGCCTTTGCCCTGGATCCCCAGACGCCCCACGCCGCCCGCTTCCAGTGCGCGGTGGCCTACGACTTCCGCCGCCACGACCGAGTCCGAGCCCTGGAACTCTACCACCAGGTCCTCCAAACCGAGGAGGACGCCAACCTGTCCAACATGCGTTGGGCCGCCACCCGCATCGAGCAACTCACCGACGACCAGTTCAGCCACCTCCGCCCCCAACCCAGCGCCCTAACCGCCGCCCCAGCCTCCGACAGCACCGATGACGACCCGAGTCCGTAGCCGTTTGATGCGAGGGCCGTTTCGGATTCGTAGCCGAGGGTCCCGAGCCGAGGTGCGCGAAGACCGCCGTCCCGAGTCAACACCGGCGAGCCGGATCGCAACCTACAGAATATGCAGGACTTGGCGCGTCTCTGGCAGACGATCCAGAGGCGTGTTATATTGACCGACAATCGAAGCTCAGCATGTTGTGCGGATCAAGCTAGGTGTTGTCAGACGACTCGACGGGAAGGTATCCAATGAAACTGAACCTACTTCTTTCGGTGGCAATGGCGGTGGTCGGATGTGGGTGTGCCGGCTCTTCGGATGCGAACAAGATCAGGAACATCGAAGTGATCGAATTGCAGCACTTGGAGATCTGGAGCAAGGGCAACATGGACCTCATCGAAACCATCTACTCAGAGGATTTCATCGGTCACTTTCCGGCCGAAACTGTTCGAGGACATGCTGGGATACGGTCTAGCGTCGAAGCTCATCGCACTTCCTTTCCGGACTGGACAGAAGTCGTAGACGACGTAATTGCGGATGGAGACCGAGTGGTGACGCGATTCACGTCGCGGGGGACCAACCTTGGTGAGTTTTTGGGCAAGCCGGCGACAGGGAACAGCGTAGAGGTCTCGGAAGTGGTCGTTCATCGTTTGGTAGACGGCAAGATCGTTGAAGTGTGGGTGTACCCCGACATCCTGAGCATGCAGAGGCAGCTAAACGCCGAACGGGAGTGAATCGTTCGTCGTCTAACAATCCGCTGAAGCCAGGTAGGGTCCGCTCTGAGTTTGGGAATTTTTCTTGACAGGCATGATATAG